>JAAUYS010000055.1 GCA_014804995.1 Clostridia bacterium | reverse complement strand
CGGCGACAACGACGGCTTCTACGACCCCGTAGAATATTAATTCATTAATTCGGAAAATAGGAAATTTGTTTTACTATTTTTCTCCGCCCCAAACCACCCCCTTCCCCGGAGAGAGGGGAAGGGGAAAACGCGGGGCATAAATACGGCAACAACCTTTTTAAAGGTTTGCATAAATAAGGCCGAAATTTGCGCAAGCGGAGCCGTTTGTAAAAAGAAATGATGTGGTTCTCGTTTTAAATTATTAAACGGCTCCCGCGCAACGGTTTTATTTAATAATGAAAATATATAAAGCGCCCACACGGATAAGTGCAGGGCGTTTTCTTTATGTCTTAAAAGTGTATAAATATATCCGTTTCGTATATAGACTTAAAATTGCACGGTGTTATAATTATTATGTATCAAAATGTTTAATGGGGGTACAAAATGAGTAATGTAAAAGACAAAATCAACGCACTCGTTGACGAACTTGAAAACGTAGGCATAGTGCCTGTTATCAAATTAGATAACGTTGACGACGCCGAAAACCTTGCAAAGGCTCTCCGCGACGGTGGCATTAACTGTGCGGAAGTAACCTTCCGTGCAAAGGGCGCTGACAAAGTTATCAAGCGTATGACCAAGGCTTATCCCGATATGCTCGTCGGCGCGGGTACGGTTTTAACCTGCGAGCAGGCAGACGCCGCAATTAAAGCGGGCGCAAAATTCTGCGTAGCCCCCGGTCTTAACCCCAAGGTTGTAAAGCACTGTCTCGATAAGGGCGTGCCTTTCGCTCCCGGGCTTTCTTCCGCAAGCGAAATAGAGCAGGCTATGGAGTTAGGGCTTGATTTTGCAAAGTTCTTCCCTGCAGAGCAGGCAGGCGGACTTGCATACATAAAGGCTATTTCCGCGCCCTATTCTTCAATGCGCTTTATGCCCACGGGCGGAGTTACCGCAGACAACCTCAACACTTACCTTGCATTTAAAAAGGTAGTTTGTTGCGGAGGAAGCTGGATTGTTCCCCCAGCACTCGTGAACGCGGGCGACTGGGCGGGCATAACCAAGCTGTGCCGTGAAGCTATTGATAAGATGTTGGGCTTCACTATGGTTCACGCAGGACTTAACTGTCAGAGCCCCGAAGAGGCGGAAGCGGTTGCAGACGAGTTCGATACGGCTTTCGGCTTCACCAAGAAGGTGGGCAACAGCTCGGTATTCGCTTCCACTTATATGGAAATGATGAAAAAGCCCTTTAAAGGAACTCACGGACACATCGCAATTGCAACCAACAGCGTAAAGCGCGCTTTGTACCAGCTTAAACTGCGCGGATACGACGTTGACGAAACTTCCATTAAGTACAATGCGGAAGGTGTTATGAACGTTGCATATCTCAAACACGAATTCGGCGGTTTTGCAGTACACCTTGTATTAAAGAAATAACTCTTGATTTTAAACCAAGGGAAAAATAAAATACTTAATCATAAATAAAAAGGAGAAAAAAATTTATGAAAAAAATAGTTACTATGGGCGAAATTATGCTTCGCCTTTCCACCCCCAACAACGAAAAGTTTATTCAAGCAGACGAGTTTGACATCAACTACGGTGGCGGTGAAGCTAACGTTGCGGTTTCCTGCGCAAACTACGGACACAAAGCTGAATTCGTAACCGCAGTACCCGATAACGAATTGGGCGAATGCGCTATCGCTTCTTTAAGAAAGTACGGCGTAGAAACCTGCCACATCGCAAAATGCGGTGAACGCCTTGGTATCTATTATCTTGAAACTGGCGCGTCAATCAGACCTTCCAAGGTTGTTTACGACAGAGCGCACTCTTCTATAACCACCGCAACCGCAAAGGATTTCGACTTTGACGCAATCTTCAAGGATGCTGACTGGTTCCACTTCACGGGTATTACCCCTGCAGTTTCCGACAGCGCGGCAGTTCTTACCGAGCAGGCTTTAAAGGCCGCTAAAAAGCACGGCGTTACCGTTTCCGTTGACCTCAACTTCCGTAAAAAGTTATGGTCCAGCGAAAAGGCTAAAAAGGTTATGACCAACCTTATGCAGTATGTTGACGTCTGCATCGGCAACGAAGAAGACGCAGACCTCGTTCTCGGCTTCAAGCCCGGCAAGACGGACGTAACCAGCGGTGAATTAGAGCTTGCAGGCTACAAGGACATTTTTGAGCAGATGGTTAAAAAGTTCCCCAGCTTCAAGTACTGCATCAGCTCTCTCCGCGTAAGCCACTCGGCTTCCGATAACGGCTGGTCGGCTTGTATTTACAGTGCTAAGGATAAGGAATTCTATCATTCCAAGACCTATTCGCTTCATCCCATCGTTGACCGCGTAGGCGGTGGCGACAGCTTTGCGGGTGGCGTTATCACCGGTTTCTTAGACGGTAAAGATTATAAGTCCGCACTCGAATTCGGCGTAGCGGCTTCCGCTCTTAAACACACCATCCCCGGCGACTTCAACCTCGTATCCAGAAAGGAAGTAGAAGCGCTTGCAGGTGGCGACGGCTCAGGCCGTGTTCAGAGATAAATCTAAACGCACATAAACTTCGCAATACGGCGTTAAGCTCCGTTCCGCCTCGTTCGTTTACGCAAAGTAAACTCGCTTCGGCGGTACTCGCTTGCCTTGTCTTGCTTGCTTCTAATCAGAGGGAAATTCAAATAACAAAGGGGGGCAGAAATGCAAATCGCTTTCCGTACTCACGACTTAGGAGTAAAGGGACTTGATAACGCAATACAAAAGGCTGAAGCTTGCGGTATTTCCGCAGTTCAGTTAGTTGCGTATAAGTTTCTGGACGAGATAAAATACGCCCCCGGAGCATTGACGGAAGAAAACTCCGCGGTTATAGGCAACGCGCTTAAAACCGCGGGGATAGCCGTCCCCTTAATAGGCGCATACTTCAACCCCGTACATTCCAACAAAGAAAAGGTTTTAGCCTGCAAGGCGGTTTTTAAGGACTATTTAAAATATTCTAAAAACCTCGGGTGCAATATCGTCGGCTCGGAAACGGGTTCGTTCAACGACGACAAGTGGACCTACAACCCGTTGAACAGAACGGAGGAAGCTCTGCAAACTGTAATAGAAACCTTTAAAGAGCTTGCAAGTTACGCCCAAAGCGTTGGCGCGTACATAGGAATGGAGGGCGCGGCAGGACACGTCTGCTGGAACGTCGCAACGTTGAAGCGCGCAGTGGACGGGGTAAACTCCCCGAACGTAAAAGTCATATTTGACATTTACAATTATCTTGACGCCTCAAACTATTCAAACTATCTTGAAATTCTTGACGAGGGGTTAAAGACCTTTGCGGGGAAAATCGTAGTATTTCACATAAAGGACTGCGTGTTTGAGGACGGCAAATTAAAACAGGTCGCGCCCGGCAAGGGTATGTTCGACTTCGATAAAATTCTTTCTAAAATAAAGGCGTACAATAAAGACGCCACCCTCGTATTAGAGGGAACGACAGGCGACGACATAGTCCCCTGCTCAAAGTTTATCCGCGACAAGTGGAACAGTATTTAAAATTATAAACGGCGCAAGCAAAAACCACGCTTTTTGCTTAGCGCACCCAATTTGCGAAAACTTTTTGCACCTTATTATCTGAATATTTATAATAAAGTGTGCAAAGCGTCGCTGGCGCTCGCACGTCTCGACGAGGTGAATTCGTGCGTTTATATTATGGTGTGCACCTAAGAACGCACGAAGAGGGCGAGAAGCCCTTAAATCACGAAAAATAGTTTTCGCAGAATAGAAAATTATTTTTGTGAGGCAAAGTATGAAATTCGATATTCGTTACGCAAATCATCCCGACGATTCCAAGAAGTACGACACCAAGGAATTAAGGGAAAAATATTTAATCGAAAAACTTTTTGAAGAGGACGAAATTCTTCTCACCTATTCCCATCAGGACAGAATTATTGCAGGCGGTGCAATGCCCGTCAAAAAGCCCCTTTCGCTCGGCACGTTTAAAGAGCTTGCCACCAACTACTTCCTTGAAAGGCGCGAACTCGGCGTAATCAATATCGGCGGTGCGGGCGTAATCACACTCGACGGCAAGAAGTACGACATCGGCTTTAAAGAGGGTATTTACGTAGGTATGGGAACCAAGGAAGTAGAGTTCTCTTCCAAGAATCCCAAAGAACCCGCTAAGTTCTATATAAATTCAAGCCCCGCACACAAGACTTATCCCACGGTTAAAATCACTAAACCCGTAGAGGGCGTTCCCGCGCCCGAGGGCGTTAAGTACTGTGTACAGCGCCACCTCGGCACGCTTGAAGGAATTAACAAGCGCACCATTAACCAGTTTATTATCGGCGACGTATGCGAAAGCTGTCAGCTCGCTATGGGTATGACCGAGCTTGCGGAAGGAAGCGCTTGGAACACTCTTCCCAGCCACACCCACGAGAGAAGAATGGAAGTATATATGTACTTTGAAGTTCCCGCAGACCAGGCAGTTATTCATCTTATGGGTAAACCCGACGAAACCCGCCACATCATTATGCACACCGAACAGGCGGTAATCTCGCCCAGCTGGTCAATCCACAGCGGAGTAGGCACTCACAACTATACCTTCATTTGGGGTATGTGCGGTGAGAATCAGGCTTATGACGATATGGATAACATCGCCACTTCCGATTTAAAATAAAAAACGCATATAAGCTACGCATAACGTTGTCAAGCATCGCTCCGCCTTAGTCGTGTACCCAAAGTACACTCCTTGCGGTCGTCGCTCGCTTTCCTCGTTCTGCTTGCTTCTCTGCATTTTAAGAATACTTTGGCATTACAAGACATCTTGTCATTCTGAGCGATAGCGAAGAATCCCGTATTCTTCCGCAATATTAAATTAAAAAAATAAACACCTAAAAATAAAAAAGGGGAAAAAATAAAATGGCACAGCTCTTATTTAAAGACGTAAACAAAGTTTATCCTAACGGATACCACGCCGTACACGACTTCAATATGGAAATTAAAGACGGCGAATTTATCTGCCTTGTAGGCGACTCCGGTTGCGGTAAATCTACGACTCTGCGTATGATTGCCGGACTTGAAGAGATAACCTCCGGCGAGTTCTATATCGACGGCGTTCTTGCTAACCAGATGTCGTCGAGGGATAGAGGAATAGCGATGGTGTTCCAGTCCTACGCGCTCTATCCTCACCTTACCGTGTATGAAAACCTCGGCTTCGGACTTACGCTTGAAGGTGTTGACGCAGACGTCATTGACGAAAAGGTTAAGCAGACGGCTAAAATTCTCGGTCTTACCGAATATCTTGAAAGGTTCCCTCGTAACCTTTCCGGCGGTCAGTGCCAGCGTGTAGCCGTAGGCCGTGCGTTAATCAGAAAGGTTAACATCTTCCTTATGGACGAACCTTTATCCAACCTCGACGCAAAACAGCGTGTTACTATGAGGTCTGAAATTAAACAAATTCACCGTTCGGTAGGCGCTACGACCATCTACGTTACGCACGACCAGACGGAAGCAATGACTATGTCCGACAGAATAGTCGTTATGAAGTCGGGCGGTTACGTTCAGCAGATAGGTACGCCTTACGAGCTGTATTTCCACCCCCGCAACCTCTTCGTTGCAGGGTTCATCGGCGAGCCTCCTATGAACTTCATAAAGGGAACGGTTGAAAACGGCAAGATTAAAGCGGGAGAGATTGACCTTGACTTAACCCCCGTCGTTAAAGACGTAAAGGCTATAGAGGGTAAAGACGTAGTGTTTGCGTTCAGACCCGAAGCTATTAAGCTTACCGCGCCCAAGAAAGGCGCTAAGACAGAGGGCGGATACGAACTTGTTTCCAACGTTGACCTTACCGAGCTTTTGGGCGATATGACCAACGTATACGCAAACGTAGGTAACGTAAACGTTATTTTAAAGGTTAACCCTCACTACACGCCCGAAATGGGTTCCGAGTTCAAGTTCTTCGTACCTTACAATGCGACGTACGTATTTGATTGCGAGACGGAACTTGCTGTTGAAAGCGACCTCAAACGCCACTAATAATTTAAAACGCATATAAGCTACGCATAACGTTGTCAAGCATCGCTCCGCCTTAGTCGTGTACCCAAAGTACACTCCTTGCGGTCGTCGCTCGCTTTCCTCGTTCTGCTTGCTTCTCTGCGTTTTAGGTACTCGGTCATTACAAGACATCTTGTCATTTGGGGCATTTTGTCATTTTGAGCGACTCTCTTGTCATTCTGAGCAACAGCGAAGAATCCCGTATTCTTTAACATATAAATTAAGAAAATAAACACCTGAAAATAAAAAGGGAATTTTTATTATGGAATTAATAAGCAAAAAATTATTTGATAAACCCCAGAGGAAGATTAAAATTATGCAGTTCGGCGAAGGCAACTTTTTAAGGGCTTTCGTAGAATGGATAATTCAGGATTTAAACGACAAGGGCGCAATCTCTTCTGACGTCGTACTCGTTCAGCCTATGCCCTTCGGCAGAGTTAAAGAACTCGGCGACCAGGACGGACTTTACACCCTCCGCTTAGAGGGAATTGACGGCGGTAAAAAGGTTAAGAACAGTCAGGTTATAAACGTAGTAGGCGACTGCTTAAATCCTTTCACCGATTACGATAAGTTCTTGGCATACGGTGAAAGCGAGGACCTTGAAATCATAATTTCCAACACCACGGAAGCGGGCATTGCGGTAGACCCCACGGATACCGACTTTACGGTATGCCCCAAGTCTTACCCCGGTAAGCTTCTTGCCCTTTTAAAGAGACGTTACGACAAGTTCAAGGGCGCAAAGGATAAGGGACTTGCAATTATCCCCTGCGAGCTTATTGACAATAACGGCGACGAACTTTACCGTTGCCTTACTGAGCTTGCAAAAATAAATAAGATGGACAAAAAGTTCATCGAGTGGATGCAGACTGCTAACCACTTCACTTCAACCCTCGTAGACCGTATCGTTCCCGGCTATCCCAGAAACGAAATCGAAGACATTCAAAAGGAAACGGGCTATATCGACAACAATGTCGTAAAAGGTGAAATTTTCCACCTTTGGGTATTGAAGAAAGAAGCTCACGTTCAAAAAGTTCTCCCCGCGGACAGCACGGGCTTAAACGTAATCTTTGCGGACGATATCAAACCTTACAAACAAAGAAAGGTTAAAATCTTAAACGGTTCACACACGGCAATGGTACCCGTTGCGTATCTCTGCGGTATCGATACCGTAGGCGAAGCCGTAAACGACGAAGTTATCGGCAAGTTCGTAAGGGAATTCGTATTTGAAGAAGTCAACCCCACAATCGACCTTCCTCAGGACCAGATGACGGCATTTGCAAACAGCGTTATAGAAAGGTATCAGAACCCTTTCATTCGTCACGAGCTTATGTCTATCGCCCTCAACTCCACTACCAAGTTCAAGACGAGACTTCTGCCTACGCTTTTGGACTACGTAAGAATTAAGGGTGAACTTCCCAAGCGTCTGCTTTTCGCTTACTCCGCACTCGTAACCTTCCATAAGGGAAAGAGAGGGGAAGAGGATATCAAACTTGCCGACGACCCCGCATACCTTGCAAAGTGGGAAGAGCTGTGGACTAACTTCAACGGCGACTACGACAAGCTTGCAAAGGACGTTCTCGGCTGGACCGAAGCGTGGGATATGGATATGAACACCATTCATCCCGAAATCACCGCAACCGTCGCTAAATACCTTAAAGCAATGAATACCAAGGGTATGCGCGCTACTGTCGAGTGTTTTGTAGCTGGTTGTAACGGTTCTTGCAAAGAATAATAAAGGGACTTTTCTATGACTAAGAAAACTATAATTATAAATCCTTTGGACAACGTTGCAGTTGCCCTCTGCGATTTAAAAAAGGGTGAAGTACACGAAGGCGTAACCTTAACAGAGGACATCACCAAGGGGCATAAGTTCACTCTTAAAGCTCTTAAAAAAGGTGAAAACGTTATAAAGTACGGCAACCCCATTGCCTGCGCCACCGCGGATATTCCTCTCGGCGCGCACGTTCACACCCACAACGTAAAGACCAACCTTTCTGAAAATTTAGAGTATTCTTACAATAAAGTTCCCACCGAATTAAAGCCCGTTAAACCGCGCAAGGTAAAAGTTTACGAGCGCGCTAACGGCGACGTCGGCATAAGGAACGAGCTTTGGGTTATCCCTACCGTCGGTTGCGTAAACGGTCAGGCGAAATTAATCGTTGACACGTTTAAAGAAAAGTACGGCGAAAAGGGCTTTGACGGCGTGTTCACCTATACGCACCCTTACGGCTGTTCACAGCTCGGCGACGACCACGAAAGAACCAAACTCATTTTACAGAAAATGGTCAGGCATCCCAACGCGGGAGGAGTTTTAGTCCTCGGCTTGGGTTGCGAAAACAACCAGATGGCTCAGTTTAAAGAGGGCTTGGGCAAGGTTGACGAAGACCGCATTAAATTCCTCGTCTGCCAAGAGGTAGAAGACGAAATATCAAGCGGTGTCAAACTCTTAAAGCAAATTGCCGACGTAATTAAAAAAGACAAGAGGGTTGAAAAGGACATCTCTTGCCTTAAAGTCGGACTTAAATGCGGTGGTAGCGACGGACTTTCCGGAATAACTGCAAATCCCTTAGTCGGAATGTTCTCGGACTACATCGTATCCGCAGGAGGTACTACCGTTTTATCGGAAGTTCCCGAAATGTTCGGTGCGGAACAGCTTTTAATGAACCGTGCTAAGGACGAGGCTACTTTCAATAAAGTTGTAAAACTTATTAACGACTTCAAGGACTACTTCCGCCGTAACGGGCAGACGGTTTACGAAAACCCTTCCCCCGGCAACAAGGCGGGCGGTATAACGACGCTTGAAGACAAATCTCTCGGCTGTACCCAAAAGTCGGGCGCAGGCCCCGTAGAGGACGTAGTTTTTGACGACGGCTTCGTAACTCACAAAGGTCTTAACCTTTTGAACGGCCCTGGCAACGATATGTGCGCCGTTACCAACATAGCGGCAGCAGGCTGTCATCTCGTTCTTTTTACTACGGGAAGAGGCACGCCGTTCGGAGGGTTCGTTCCCACCTTAAAAATCGCAACCAACTCCGACCTTGCTAAAAACAAGGCGAACTGGATAGACTTCAACGCGGGCGCAGTCCTCGATACCGACTTCGATACCCAACTTGAAAAGCTTATCGATTTAATAGTGGAAACGGCAAACGGCAAACCTTCTAAAAACGAAATTAACCAGACCAAAGAAATCGCAATATTCAAAACGGGGGTTACATTATGATAAAAGCGTTTATGGACAAGGACTTTCTTCTTGACACCGAAACCGCGAAAAAGTTATATCACGAACACGCGGAAAAGATGCCCATTATAGACTATCACTGCCACCTTCAGCCCAAGGAAATTTACGAGGATAAGAAGTTCAGAAATCTTGCCGAAGTATGGCTTGGCGCAGGCGACAGATACGGCGACCACTACAAGTGGCGCGCCCTCCGCGCAAGGGGCTATGCGGAAGACAGTATTTCCGGCCCCGACGACGACTACAAAAAATATCTTCAGTTCGTAGAGAGTATGCCTTATTTCGTAGGCAACCCTTTATACCACTGGTCGCACCTTGAAATGAGAAGGTACTTCGGCATTGACGAAATCATCAACGAAGAAAACGCAAAGGTAATTTGGGATAAAGCCAACAAGGTTTTGGAAACTCTTACCGCGCGTGAAATGATGTATAAGTTCAACGTCAAGACAGTCTGCACCACGGACGACCCCGTTGACAGCTTGGAGTGGCATAAGAAGATGAACGCCGACGAAACCTTAAAGGTAAAGGTTCGCCCCGCGTTCCGCCCCGACAAGGCTATAAACGTAGAGCTTTCCTGGTTTGCAAGCTGGGTAAACCAACTTGCAGGCGTTGTGGGCAAGCCCATTAAGACCTTGCAGGATTTGTGCGACGCGCTTGCCCAAAGAATTAAGTTCTTTGACGAAATGGGTTCAAAGCTCTCCGACCACGCACTGGACGTAGTTCATTACGCTCCCGCAACATATGCGGAAGCGAACAAGATTTTCTTGAAAGGAATGAAGGGTGGCGTAATCACCGAAGAAGAGCAGGATAAGTACAAGGGCTATATCCTCGTGTTCCTCGGCAAAGAATACGCAAAATACGGTTGGGTACAGCAGTACCACATCGGCGCACTCCGCAACAACTCAAAATCAATGCTTGAGAAAATCGGACCCGATACGGGCTTCGACGCTATAGAGGACGCCGTGTATATGGAAAAGCTTTCGGCGCTTCTCGGCGAGCTTGATAAGGACGGCAATATGCCCAAGACCATACTCTATTGCCTCAACCCCCGCGACAACTACGCTTTAACCGTTCTTGCGGGTTGCTTCCAGAAGGAAGGCGTAAAGGGCAGAGTACAGGTCGGCACGGCTTGGTGGTTCTTAGACCAGCAGGACGGTATGCGCCAGAATTTGGAAACCTTAATGCAGGTAGGGCTTGTTGCACAGTCCGTAGGTATGCTTACGGATAGCCGTTCGTTCTTGGCTTATCCCCGCCACGAGTATTACAGAAGAATACTCTGCCAGATGCTCGGCCATTTGGTTGAAAGCGGACAGTACCCTGCGGAAGAGCTTCCTCGCCTCGGCAAGATTGTAGAGGACGTTTGCTACAACAACGCCGCCGACTTCTTCGGCTTTTAATTAAAACGCATTTAAGCTACGCAATATTACGTCAAGTGGCAATTCGCCTTAGTCGTGTACCACAAGTACACTCCTTGCGGTCGGTTTGCCACTTTCTTTATCTTGCTTGCTTCTCTACGTTTTAAACTGCTTATTTAAAGGAGATAATATGATTTGTAAAAATTGCGGGTACGACAATCCCGACAAAGTAACCTTTTGCCAAAATTGCGGTAAAAGAATGGACGGCAAAAAGGTTTGTCCTTCGTGCGGGGCGCAGATAGAAGAAGACGCCAAGTTCTGCGGTTTCTGCGGTGCGGGCGTAGAGGGAAAAGCTAAAGCCGAAGTCGCCGTAGCAACGGCAGACGAAAACGCTTCCGCCCCTGCAAAACACTCGAATGTTCAAAAGGTTTTGTCATACGTAGGTTTAGGGCTTTTAGCGTTTTCGGCATTAATGGGCTTTATCTTTACTTTCTGCATAGGAATAGAAACCGATATAGCTACGCTTGGGAAATCTTATATGCTTTACGAATACTTCGGCAACGCATATGAAAATATTTCAACCACGGGTGCAACCGTTCCTCAGGAGATTTTACTATATTTACCCAACGCTTTCGGTACGCTTATAAGCGCGGGCGCATTAATTGCAAACATAGTATTTTTTGCACTTACCGTTTCATCGGCGGTAAAGCAGTTTGCTTATAAGAGAGAGAATACTAATTTCACTAAATATGCTACCGGCACGTTTTTGTCGTTTGCGCTCTTTTCAATGCTTTTCCTTGCGTTGCACGCGATTAGTGCAACGAGTACTGCCAGCTCTATAAGTGTGAACGGTGGAATTACTTTTAATAAACCGACGCTTGCCGGACTTGTCCTCAGCGGCATAGGGTTTGGCGGATATTGCTGTTGCTGTATTGCAAGCAATATTTCAAAATTCAAAAATTCCAAAGTTTTGGTTAATGGCGTTATTACGCTTATTTTAGCTATAATCGCGATAGTCGTTTTGGGGCTTGTTTCGGCACCCGTAATACAGTTAAAATACAGCTATTCGTCTTCATATTATACGCAGAAAATGGAATGCTCGGTGGGATACTTTATGGCGTCGGCGTTAAGCGCGTTTAGCGGTACCGACGAATATCTGATAAAATTAGTCGCGTTCGAATTCTTAGGTTTTACGTCGCAAATTATAATTGCGTGCCTAACGCTGAAACTTCTCGTTAAGTTTATCGGTTCCGTTTGCAAAGGAGATAAGCCTGAGAAGTTGCTCGGCAGTGCAATAACCAATTTAGTATTTTCCGTTGTCAATATCGCTTGTGCCGTATTGTTTGCGCAGGAGCTTGTTGAAAACAGCACTTCGCTTGAAGGTACTTCTTTAGGCTACGCTATGCCGATTGCATTGCTGGTGCTTAACGTTTTGGTTCTTGCCGGTGTTATCGTGTACAAGGTATATTCGTCCCGTATGCCGATTGCCGAAGAAACAACCTATTAACTTGTTGTGAAAGAATAATAAATAACCCCCGCGGGCTTGTTCGCCTGCGGGGGTGTTTTCTTATTACATTAATCGTCAAAATCAACGGTTATTTGCTTTAAATTTTTCTTTACATCTATTTATAATATCACTTGCCTGCTTATCCGTAAGTTTTACGCACCAAGGCACAGGGGCAGGAGTAAAATCACATTTTAGATTATAGTATAAAAACCTTGCCGTTTTGTCTCTT
>JAAUYS010000054.1 GCA_014804995.1 Clostridia bacterium | reverse complement strand
GTAAATGACCCGATATAAAGCGGAACGCGACACCGTATTGCGATGTATAGATGCGTTTTGATTATACGTTTTGTTCAATTAATCTTATGGTCTCTTTACATAAAGGCAGTTTATCTTCGCCGAAGAGTTCGTCTAAGTACGCACACACTCCGTCTGCCATTTGCTTGACGTGTACGGGGTTCTTGCTCTCTAACTTCCTGAATACCTTTCTTGCTAAGATATCGTCCAAGGCTTCAAGCTCCGTTCCTCCGCAAGCTACCAAAACCGGCACGTAACAGCGTATCTGCTTCATTATTCGGTTTCCGAACGTTATATGGAATGTCTTTATCATATATTCGTCCAGTTTCTTTATCCTGCGCAGGTTCCTGTCCGATATGTCGTACTCCCTCTGCGCCTTTGCCATTAACTCTTCAAGGTGCGTTGAGGATATCTTCTTACACTCGCCCACTGCCTCAAACGGCGTTGCCTTCTTGTCTAAGTTTAGTACCATTGCACGGTCGTACACCTTATCCGATATCGAGAACGTACTGTCGTCGTTGTTCGCCGTGCCTACAAACCACATATTGGTGGGCAGTCTTAACTTGCCGTTATGCTGTAAAAGCTTCGGGTCGTCGTCCCATCTGTCCGCTACTACGTCAAGGTTTCTTCCGTCCGGATTGGGGATTTCCAACAGTGATAAGAACTCCGCAAAGTAATACTCTACCCTCGCTATGTTCATTTCGTCCAAGACAGTTACGTATATCTCTTCGTTGTTGTTTGCCTCGTACATTTTGTACAGTAGAGTTGTTTCGTTAAATCTTCTTGTGAACTCGTTGTAGTAACCTACTAAGTCCGTTCTCTCTTTCCACATAGGCTGTATGGGGACCACTACCGTCTTGTTCTGTAAAAACTCGCCGAATGCGTATGCTAGGGACGTTTTACCAGTACCCGACATACCTTGCAGAATTATGAGCTTTGTTACTGCCAATGCGCCGATAAATCTTCTTATATCCTCTATGTCGTAATACAGCTTTAATTTGCCGGCGGAGAAGTTCCTGAACTGTTCACACAGCTCCTTTAAATCTATTTCGTCGTCGTAGTCCGGTCTTACGTAGTTCTCATACTCTTTGTCTATCTCAGTGAGCATATAGAACCTTGAACCGCCCTCGTTTATTTCTTCTTTCTCTCCGTCTTCCTTTTCACCCGTTACTCCGCTTACCGCGTGCGCGGGCGCGCCGTTATAGGGCGTAGCGGGAATAATGAAAGGCGAGGAAGCAAGCGTGCTTCTTACAGATGCGATTTCTTTGGAAAGATTGGACATCTTTTTGTCGACCGCGTCCGTAACGGTTTTGATTTTTTCCTCTTCTTCGGCGTCGCGCTTTAACTCTTTATTGTGCTTTATTTCGGCAACGCGTTTCTGCTCGCCGACGACTACCCGTATAACCAGAATTAAAACCAATAAAAGTATTACCGCCGAATAGACGATTAGCGCGATTTTACTTGTCAAAGCGTTCCAGACATCGCCCATAAATTCGGTGAACGAAAACGCCGATATTAAGTTTATAAACGCCATTTTCTTATCTCCTTTGGGTTAAGCCGTCTTTGAAAGCGCCTTTTGAACCTTTGTCAAATCTTCTTCGTTAAATAATTTTTCAATAATGCCGAACAACGTCTTTTCTCCGCCGTCCTGCCTGTACGCGCGTGTGAGTTTTAAAACGGGTACGATTTTTGCAAGGAATGCCGAAATTAAGCACTCCGCTTCGTCGCCACCGCACTCCAAAAGTACTGAAGTAAACTTTTCAAGCTGTAAGGTATTCTTATTGCCGAGCTTAAATTTTTCGTTAGCGCGGACAGCTTCAAACAGTTCGTCCAGCTTCTTCCAAAGCTTTTCGGGGAGGAAGAAGGTTTCCCTGGCTTCCTTTACAAGGTCTATAAGGGCGTTTTTGGAGATTGATTTAATTTCAACCTCTTCCGCCTCTGCGTTATCAACCTTGCTTAAAACGAGTTCGGTTTGCAGACAGGCGTCTGTAACCTCCCTTGAAAGGTTTAAAGGCGCGCCGTCTTTTGTTACGAGAACGTATGAAACGTTGTCGGGAAGACGGAATGAAAGCTCTTCGTTAAGCTTTAAGGTATGCTCTTCCGTGGGGTGGTTTGCGTAGTTTATAAAGGGCGCAAACCAACCTGAAACGTTTTCCGCCGTAACGTCCGCAACTACCGCGGTGCAAATTTTATCGGGAGTTTTGGTTGCCGAGTAAACGGCGTTTGCAAACTCAGACACGACGAATTTATCGCCGTCCTGACGCCATAAAAGCTCCTGCTCAGTCTGCCAGTTTTCCTTTGCGTATGTTGCGCCGTTTTCACCGAAGTACGCGCACAAGGCGGTTATAAAATCGGGAAGCAAATCGGTATTCTTTGTAGAAACTACCGTGATTTTGCCCGCGCTTATTGCCGAAAGTAAGAGCCTTACAGAAGCTACGTCTACGTTTACACCCTTAGATTTTACAAAGTCGCGGAAGTTGTTGCAAAGCTCGTTAAAGGTAACCTGCTCAACGAAAGAAACTTCTTCTTCGCTCTCTGCAAAAGAGAGGTCGTAAGACTTGGGTTTTTCCTCTTCCTTAGCCTGCATTTCCAAAAGCTCGTCTTCATCTTCTACTTCTTCGGGAACGGGCTGTCTGTAAGTTACTTTTGCTATCTGCTCAAACTCGTCAACCTTTTCAACCATATCCGACAAAACGTCGTTGACCTGGACGTATTTCTGCTTGGGGCGTTTTTTGGCGGCTACGCAAACGTAGGTTATGAACAACGCGTTCAGAATAAGCGCAATGACGCCGATGATTATGTAAAAGAGTGTGTCCTTTACCGAAACGACGTCCGTAAACGCCAAAACGGCAAGCACGCCGTTATAATAGATTGCGACAAGTATTGCTACAAAAAGCTTAAGCCCGAAAGAAAGCTGTTTTTTGGCTTTTCTTGCCTCGGGCGGTTCTTGGGTTTCGTCAAACTTGACTTCCCCGCCGTCCTTTGCAACGCTTTCTGTAACTTGGTTTTCAAATACGTCTTTAAACTCGTAATGCGAGAGCGTAACGCTACCCGTAAGCTTGTCGTCCGAATAATTTTCTGAAATGAATATGCGGTACTCTCCGCCCTCAATCCCGTAAAGTCCTTTGCTTTCGTCAAAGGTGCGGAAAGTGTTGTCGTCAAAAGGAATTTCAACGCGCACCGCGTCCTTGCGCTTTATATAAACTTTTGCAAAGCCCTTTAAGGTCTTTTCACCCAGGACTGAGCAAGAACCCTCTTTTTGAAGATAGAACTGCACCACCGCAAAGCCGTCGTTTGCGCCTACGTTTTTGACGGTACAGCTCAGCCCCTTGCCGTTTATCTTCAAGTTAGAATACTCGAATTTAGTGTACGAAAGTCCGTACCCGAAAGGATATAAAACGTTGCTTGTTTCAACCCCGTCGCTGTATGCGTAGACGGGTTTTGTAAGCCTGCCGGAGGGGGTCGCTATGCCCTTTAATAAATCAAGCACGGCGCGGACTACGCCCTGCCCGCCCCTGTACGTGAGAAGCACGGCGTTGCAATGCTCTGCAAAGGACAAGTCCAAATCACCGTCGGAAGCGACTACGGCAACGGTTTTTATACTCTTCTTTTTAAGCTCTTCCAAAAGTTCAAGTTGACCTTGGGGAAGAGTTTTTTCACCCTCTTCCGCACACAGCCATACGATTGCGCAGTCGGCGTCTTCGCAGACGTTTAAAGCGTTATCCAAAAGGTCTTGCCTGGAATTTCTTCCGCGTTCGTAACCGCTTGCAAAGTCTACGCCGTTTATCTCGTAATTGTGCGTTGCGTAGAGGGCGATTCTTTCAACGGTGGGTTTGGTAGCGAAAAAGTCTGACTGATATGAAAAGTCCTTTCCGTATTCGCCGAGAACGGCTACCTTTGCCGTTGCGGTTAAAGGCAGAATGCCGTCGTTTTTCAAAAGGACAGCTCCTTGCCTTGCCGCCGTTATCGAAAGTGCGTCGTGAGAGGCTTCGTCAAAAAGCGCCTCGTGCGCGGAATTTATCGCGTTTACGTCGGGTAAAGGTTCTGCACTTCTTGCGCGCATTTCAACGAGGGTTGAAACGAGCCTGTCGCAAGCTTCGTTTAATAAATTTTCGTCTAAAATTTCAAGCGCATTTGCACGCCTGTCGAATTCTGTTAATGAGATTACGTCCGCCCGGTAGTCGGCGTAAGCCTCCCTGTAAGCCACCGTAAGCTTTGTAAGGCGCTTTGTTAATTCTTCGCAGAAGTCGCTCTTTAAAAACACGAGCGTTGCGCCGTTAAAAATAAGCCTTAGCGCTTCTTCACAGTCGGACGCTGTGCCGTAGATAAGGTTGCACTCCTTTATGCGGTTTTTGTAATCTTTAACGGCTTCTACAGATTTTGCGTACACGGAATCGGGAGTACAGTTTGATAAAACGCCGTCCCTTATAAGCCTTTTGGCGTCCTGTTGCCCTTCTGCTGCGGGGTATTCTTCAAAGTTTACGAACTGCTTGCCACGGCGCAAACCGTTTACCTTGCTTGCAACGAATTTTGCAGTGAGATAGCCCTGAGAGGAAACGCCCTCTTTTTCCTTATCGTCGGTAACGTTAAAATAGGCGTACGGTTTTACCTTGCACGCTTCCTTTGCGTGCTTGTCATACACTTCCTTGATAAGGGGCATATTGAAACTGCTTGCAAGCGCCCTGTCCGAAGGGAATTGAGTTGAATAAGCTTTATCAACGCCCTCCTTTAAAGGATTTTGTGCAAGGTGAAGGACGGGGAACTCGTAACCGTCGTTTTTAGAGCTGTAATAGTCGTTTACGCTGGTTATGAAATTCACCTTCTGTCCGATAGACATTTTGAGAATAAGCCGTTCGTTAGCTAACATTTGCGCCTCCGCATAAAAGCCGTTTTCGCGCGTACCGCATACGCAATACGTGCGCGTGTTACGTTAAAAGATGTCTTACTATTATAATAGTAAAATACAGGGGTGTCAAGAAAATTCGTAACGAAATGAAAGAATTAATAAATTCATTATTTTTCCATTTCAGGCAAAAATAAACTCGGTTTGCGCAAAAAAACGTCCGCAAAGTTTGCCTTTGCGGACGGATTTCATTAAATAAAAATCGCAAAAAATTCAGTGCCTTTTATCGTAATCAAAGGCTTCCTTTTTCTCTTTTAAAAGAGAGTCTAAAAAGCAATTGACCCCGTCATATATGTCGTTGAACGCCCTTTCAAAGTCCCCGGTGTACCACGGGTCGGCAACGTCGCGCGGGTTAGATGTAAAGGAGCAAAGCTTGAAAATTTTCTCCCCGAATTCACCACTTGTAAGGCGCAAAACGTCAAAGAGGTTGTTCGTGTCCATTACGAGAATATAATCGCTGTTTATGACGTCTTTTTTTGTAATCTGGCGGGCGATGTGCGTTCCCTCTATCCCGTGTTTTTCAAGTGTTCTTTTTGCGGGGGTGTAGATGGGGTTGCCAACCTCGTACTCAGAAGTCGCAAAAGACTTTATATCAAAGCTTAATGCAAGATTGCGCTTTTCAACCTCGTGCTTGCAAATGAGTTCCGCCATAGGCGAACGGCATATATTGCCCAAACATACGAAAGATACGGTTATCATTTTTACCCCGTCAGTCGCCTATTTTAAGCTTTTGCCAAGGGGTGTCGTCGGGTTTGTAGCTTTCAAGATAGGAAATAAGCTCGTCTTTTTCGTTAAAATAGGAGTACATTTCATAGCACTTGAAGTTAATAAACCTCTTTTCGCAGACGGTCTGCATAAACTTTTCAAGCTCATCGTAATAGTCGTTGATATTGTAAATCACTATGGCTTTTTTGTGCCTTCCGAGCTGTTTTAAGGTTAAAACCTCAAAAAACTCTTCAAAAGTACCTATTCCGCCCGGGGTGATGATAAACGCGTCGCAGTCGTCTTCCATCGTCTTCTTGCGCTCTGACATAGTTTTTGTGTACGTCAGTTTGTCGCACTTATCATAGATAAGCTCCACCTTTTCGTCGCGGAAAAACTCGGGAATGACCCCGTGAATAAAGCCACCGCCACGAGTGAATCCGCGGGCGGCCGCCCCCATAAGCCCTGTTGCGCCTGCACCGAACACAAGAGAATGTCCGCGCTTTGCAAGCTCTTCTGAAAGCTCTTCAACCTTTTTAACGTAAATTTCGTCAATGTGCGCGCTGGCCGCACCGAAAATGCAAATCTTCATATCTGCCTCGTAAATAGTTTTTAGTACTCTATCATTATACTCCCGATTTGAAATATTGTCAATATGCTTATTTTTTATGTTTTGAACGGCAAAATATCTGTAACAATGGCGTTAAATCAAGCATATTATGGGGTGTATGCCAATTTTAGAGTATGACAGAAATAAAGTTTTAGAGTATGCAAAAAAGTGGGCTTTTAAAAGAAACCCCGCATTTTACGACTTTTCCGCTTTGGGCGGAGATTGCACGAACTACGCCTCTCAATGTATATTTGCGGGGGCGGGTGTTATGAATTTTACACCCACTTTCGGTTGGTTTTATAAGAATTTGGACGAACGCACGCCAAGCTGGACCGGCGTAGAGTTTTTGTATAACTTCCTTGTAAATAACGAGGGTTTAGGTCCTTTTGCAAAGGAAGTTGAGTTGAACGAGCTTGAATTAGGCGATATAGTTCAGCTTGGCAGGGCTACTGGGGACTTCTACCACTCCCCGGTGGTCGTAGGCATCTCCCGCGGGCAGATACTCGTTTCCGCCCACTCATACGATGCGTTTAATAAACCTTTAAATTCTTACGTATTCGAGCAAGCACGAGGAATTCATATCCTCGGTGTAAGAACGTAATAGAAAAGCCGTTTGCGGTTTGCAAACGGCTCAAATTAAGGCATATATGGGGGTCTATCTACTTTTTATCGGAATTTTTTGTAAGCTCGCCAATTGCGCCTATTACCCCGCAAACAAGTCCTGCACCCGCTAAAATTATCCATAATGGATGCCAAAGACTGGCAAATGCGCCCGCTAAAATATAAGCTATTATTGCAGTCAGCATAACTAATCCGCAGATACCGCCGGTATAAGGGTTTTCACCCTTTGCCTTCTTTATGGCGCGCTTTTTCTCATTGCACAGGTCGAATATAATACCTGTTATTCCGCAGGATAGCGCACAGACTGGTATAATAACCCAGTGCGGATTCCACAGCCCGTACAACGCGCCTAAAAACAGGTAAACAGTTATTCCCGCAAACATAACGGCCGTGCAGACAAGCCCGCAGACCTTTTCCAAAAAGGTTTTAGGTTCTTCGTCCTTTCCGCGCGTAAACATATGCTTTTTTATCTCGTCATAGAAAAGTTCTTCGTCTTTTTTACCGCTTTCTCTGTCGTTCCCCGTAGTTTCTGCGCGTTTGCCGTCTAAAAGCTCGTCCACAGTTACGCCGAAAATGCGCGATATGGGCAACAGCTGAGCAGTTTCCGGCATCGCCTCCCCCGTCTCCCATTTGGATACAGCCTTATTGGTTACGCCAAGGGCTTCTGCAAGCTCCGCCTGCGTCATTCCCCTTTCCTTGCGTAAGGTATATAAAAAATCTCCGAAAGTATTCATATAATCCTCCTTGCGTTCCGTCGTATAAATTTTAACTTAAAAAAACGGTTTTTTGCAATAGAATAAAGTCGAATATAAGTAGAATTACTTGTTTTTCCGGTAGAAACTTTAATTTTACCAAATAAAACTAAACAAAAAAAGAACGCTTAAAACCGTCCTTTTTAAGTAATTTTTAGCAATTGCCCCCGATATATGCTTGATTTAACGCAATTATCATAAGTTTTTGTAGCTTAAAAGAATGTGGTTTACGCCGAAAAGGATTGCAAACGCAATCAGCGGAATATCCGCCAAAATTACACCGCTGAAAAGAAATATTACGGTGGGTATTATTGAAAGCGACAGGGCTTTTAACTTGCCGTTTTTGTTCCAACAGATTATCCAAAACAATACGTATATAAAGCACAATGCGCCGTTGACAGAGAGATAGACCGCAAGCGCATAATCAAACCAAAAGCCCAGGTACGTGTATGGGATATTGAAAATCATTAAAACAAAGCAGGCATATCTGCCGATTTGTTCTAAAACTTCAACCGCTTTATTTTTGTAATTGTTTGTAAAACCGTCCTTTTTTACAACCGCAAAAATAACGTTGGGTATCATTATAATTGCGATTATACAAAGTCCGTAATAATTAAACCAGCCCATAGTTTTTCTAAAATTGCCGTTTAATCGGCAAGCTCGTCCGCAAGGCTTAAAACCTGCGTTTGCGCCAAACCGTCCAGCGCGGAATTGACAGTAACCGTAGTATTGCAGAAAGTTATGTTTTTAAAGCTTTCAAACGCGGAGCGCATAAGCTTTGCAGAAACGGGCGCCCAGCTTCCGTTCTGGATAAACGCCACTTTTCTGTTGCTGTAATTTTTAGTCTTTAACTTGTTTATAAACGCTTCCGCGCAGGGCATCACGCCCGCATCATAGGTTATGCTTGCAACGACTAACTTTGAATACTTGAACGCTTGCGCAACTGCCCAAGCTATATCACTGCGGGCTAAGTCGGCTAATTCAACCTTGATACCGCGCTTTTCAAGTTCTTGTGCAAGCTTTTGCGCCGTAGAAGCCGTATTGCCGTAGATAGAAGCGAATGCGATAAATACGCCGTCTTCTTCGGGGGTGTAAGAACTCCATAAAGCGTATTTTTCAATGTAGTAGTCAAGGTTTTCGTTTAAAACCGGTCCGTGCAGGGGGCAAATTGCGTTTATTTTCAAGGCGGAAACCTTTTTTAATACGCTTTGGACGGGGTTGCCGTACTTGCCGACGATGTTGATATAATATCTTCTTGCCTCGTCAAGCCAAGGCTCATTATGGGAAAGAGCGCCGAATTTACCGAAGGCGTCTGCGGAAAAGAGAACGCAGTCGGTCTTGTCGTAGGTGGCCATAACTTCCGGCCAGTGAACCATCGGCGCAAAGGCAAAGGTTAAAACGTGTTTGCCGAGGTTGAGCTCGTCGCCCTCGCTTACGGTGAGCTTGTTTGACGCAATATCGCCGTAAAACCTTTTAATTAAAAGAAATGTCTTTTCGTTACCGACGACTGTTGCCGACGGATACGCTTTTAAAAATGCAGGTATGCTTGCGGAATGGTCGGGTTCTACGTGGGAAACTATGAGATAGTCTGGCGTTGCGCCACTTAAAGCGACATTAAGGTTTTTTAGCCACTCGTCTGTTTTGCGGTCGTCTACAGTATCGAATACTGCTCTTTTTTTGTCAAAACAGACGTAAGAGTTGTAAGATACGCCGTTGGGGACCTTATACTGCCCTTCAAATAAGTCTAAATCTAAGTCGTCTACGCCTACGTATTTAATATCGTCTGTTATGTAAAACATACTAAAACCTTCTATTTTTTTGCATTAATAATACACACTTTAAGTTTGAAAGTCAACTTCTACTACAATGTGTATATTGGCTTAAATAAATTTTGACATTAATCAGTAATCTACTTCATGTACAAGGAAGCCGGAAAATTTAAAATCACTTACATTATCGGGAAATGTATTATCTTCATACCTAATCTGTATATCGATAAGTTCGGGTCTATCAGCCCTTGGCATTAACTGTGATTTTGAAATTGAACGAGCTGGAATGTTAAACAAATAAAGAGTTCTGTTTATATTGTCATTTAAAATAAATGACCAATTATGTTTTAACAGCTCAAAGCTGGGATTTGCCCAATAATGATAAGCTGTTTTATTTTTAGATGCAAAAGTAACGTTGTTATAAACATCGTAACCTTTACTTTTCAGTAAACGGATAGCCCCATTTTTAGTTAATTTATTACTTGCCCTATCCGGTAAATTTTCTTGTCTTAAAACTTCTTGAACGGGAATGGCATTAGCTGATTGATTTGCCTGACCAAACAAAAAAGAAACTGACCTGTCCTTGGTAACGCGTGTTAAAAACATTTTAACCCCAGTTTGCATATCCAAACCGTAATAATCAAAAATAGCCGTTGCTTCTAGTATTAAGTTTTCTTCCAATTGTAATGAAATCTGTTTCTGCATATTAATGTCCTCCGAATGATTTTATTAGATTATATGCAAACATTGCAGACTTGTCAAGCGTTTTTGCTAATGTTTTCAATGTTTTTTAAAAACATACTAAAAACATATTCATTTCACACATGTTTTAATGCAAGTTTTGCAAACATACAAAAAAGGCCTTGAAATAATCAAAGCCTTTTAAAAATATTTTACATTAACTAATTAAATACTCTTCTTGCGTTTTACCCTCTTGGCGAGAACGAAGATTTCAAATACCGTTCCCAATACTGAGAACAGAATAATCAATGCAAGGTCGCTGTAGAACATACGTGAGAATTCATCGTCAAGCATTAAAATGTTAAACGCGTCTATTGCGGAAATATTTACGCTTGCTTCATCGGCGGCAATTCCGGCGGCAACTATATAAATTGCGGGGACGGTTGCAGCCAACATAACTAAGGTTGTCAGCGATACTATTACAACCATCATTTTGTTGGGCTTGCCACGGAACTTTTCGTAAAGGAAAGCGCCTAATACTATTGATACTACCGCAGACAGTGAAGAAACAAAGCCCGCAACGTATAATAGTACCGCTACAGCAACGCCCGCCAGTCCGCCGATAAACGCGCCCAAGAAGCCTTTAAAGTAGTTGTTGGGGGCATTTTTAAAGTCCTGATTTTCTTCGTTTATTACGGTGTTAATAGTGTTTACGCAGTCGTTGTCAAGGGTAATCGTATAGCCTTCTACGTTGCACTTCTTTAAGTTCTCTTCTTCCAGCTTGTTACCGCATACGGGGCAGTACTCGCTAGTCAACGCACCGTTTTCCGCCAAAATCCCGTAAATTTTATCTAAAACTTCAGGGAGCCTTTTAAGAAGTCTTTTTACCGTCATATCGTTAAACCCGAGCGATAAGCCGTAAGGGCTGAACTGCATAGAAAAGAATTTTAACGCTAAATTTCTTATAGAGGCTTCAATTATTCTCTTCTGGTCGTCGGTTGCGTAGAAAGAAATATGTAATCTTAACGGCGCAACGTTATCAAACATAACGACGGTTGCGTTGGTTTCATATCCGTTTACGTTACCGTAGGCATAATTGCCGTTCACTTCAAGTCCGTAGCCGGTGAAGAATGTGGTGAACTTCTTATTCATTATTTAGTAAAACTCCTTTCCGCCTGTTTACGGCGGGGGGCAATAAGAGTTGTTTATGCGTTACGGTGTAACGCATAAGAGGGTACCCTCTTGCCCGATTTTTAAACGTTTTATATTATCAGATTAAATTTATTGACCTATATTTTGAAATTAAATTTTGCCTTTGCCGATTTTTTCTAATTTGTCGTAGTGAGTATTATATGTTTCTTTAACGAACGTATAGAGCGCGTTGCTGGCTTCTTTCTGCTCATAACCCCTGTATTTTTTAGGCAATAAGTAGTCGTGAACGAAATCAAAGGCAAT
This sequence comes from Clostridia bacterium, assembly GCA_014804995.1. GTDB lineage: Bacteria > Bacillota > Clostridia > Christensenellales > Borkfalkiaceae > Coproplasma. The sequence continues at coordinate 2,455 of JAAUYS010000054.1, read as the reverse complement.
AAAGTGTACGCCTATGTACTTTCCGCCGAAAAGCCCTTTGGACGCCCAAATAAAATTCCTGCCGGAGATTCGTTTAGTATAAACTATGCTCTCCTTTTCAAGCGATATAAAGTTACCCAGATATTCACCCGTCTTTTTGTCAATTTCAAAAAGCTTTATCGCGTCATCGTTGGCAACCATTATGTAGTCTACCGTTGACGTAATCATAGTAGAAGTAACGCCGTTACTCTGCGATTCAGTCTTGAATAAGGCTACTGCGTACTTATCGCCGTCTTGGATAAGACCTTCTTCCTTTAAACCGTCTATGGTCTTCTGATAATCGGTTTTCATAAAATCCTCACTTGGTTTTTTTTAATTATACAACATATGAAAAGATTTTTCAAGTATGTATAGTTAATTAGTCTTCGTTTTTAACTCCGAGAACGAGGCGCGCGAACGCTTCGAAGGAATAGCCCTCTTTACTCGGGTAACCGCCTGCAACGTTAAAAAAACAAGAGGGGACTTCCTTCTTTTTAATATTCTTTGCTATGCAGAGGGAACACCCCTTTTCGTGATTGACGGGATGAAGCGGACAGCCGTGGTCTCTGCAGGTACAAAAATCACTTATATTCTTTTCCATTGTGTACTCCTTAAAAAATAAATAGTAAAATGCCTTATTTATTAAGTATTTGCAGTATATCCTGGGGGCAATCAGCTAAATAGTCTGCTCCGGCGGAGGTTAATTCCTGCTTGGTACCGTACCCGTAAGTTACCCCTATACAGGGCAAACCGTTGTTTTTTGCGCCCAAAACGTCGTGTTTTCTGTCCCCGACCATAATTGCAGAAGAAATTTTATGCTTTTTTACAGCGTACTTTATTACGTCAGTCTTTTCAGCCCGGGTTAAATCAAGCGTTGCCCCCACAATATGGTCGAAATAACGCGTTAAATCAAAGTGGTCCAATATTTTTACGGCGAACACTTCCGGCTTGCAGGTTGCAATTATTAGCCTCTTACCACTAGCCTTTAATTCGGATAAAACGTAAGTTATTCCGTCGTAAACGCCGTTTTCATAAAGCCCCTTTTCGGCAAAATATTCCCTGTAGTACTCGACTGCGGTATTGGCTTTATCAAGATCAAAGCCGTAATACTTCATAAAAGAATGAACGAGGGGCGGGCCGATAAAATCAATTAACGTCCGCTTGTCCTCTACTTCTATTCCGAACTTTTTAAGCGCGTAAACTATTGAGTTTGTAATTCCTTCAAACGGGTCTGTAAGAGTGCCGTCTAAATCAAATAAAACCGTATCGTACATAATTTTCCGTAATAATTTTCGAACGGCGCAAAAGCGCCGTTCATTAACATTGTAAAATGGTTGAGCAAAACAGCAAAAGCGCGAGATACTTGGTGCCTAACACTATTTCTATTATATTATTTTATTTATTTTGATTGATTAAGTCACCTAAACAGACACCAACATGGTGTTCATTTTCATCGTCGTAGTATGCCACATATTTACTTTCATCAAGAGTAATATGCTTATCGTCTTTTTCGTTAAGCCAAATTGTTTTGCAATAAAGGCATTTTGCCCTAGGGTTCCATACAGTAACTAAATCGTAAGTATCATTGTAGCCGTATCTTATAACAAACTTAACAACTTTATCATTTTTTACTTCAGCTTCAAAGCAATAGCCTTTTTTAAGTTTTTCCGTAGTTATGCCGTCTATTGAAATGCTACGCTTAAACTTATTATCAGTAGCGTGCTTGTCAAATTTGAACGGTAATCCTGAATTTAATGCAATATCTATTTGATTCTGTATTTCGTCTTTCCAAAATACTTCATAGTGATAAAGACCGTCTTTCATATGTCCCCTAAAATAATTTACTTAAAAATATTATAACATAAGCTATATTAAAACAACAGCTTTTATTCAAAAAAAGTATAAACAAAATAAAAAAATTCGCACACATTCAATAAGTGTGCTATAAATACGATATTGTTTACGAGTAAGCCCTGCGGGCTTCGGTACGACGGGACTAAGTCCCTCCACTATATGTACCATATCATAACTCCACGCCAAAGCGTGGCATTTTATATGGGATTAAACAACCAAAAGTCTTAATTTACACTTTTAATGCACGGATTATTTCATAAATTAATGAATTGTATTCATAGGACAGCCTATTATATTTAAAATATTTTCTTGCCCCTATTATTGTTGGAGGTTCAATATCGTCTATAATAACAGTTATAATTCCATTAGGTTTCAATTTGTTGAATTTTGTATAAAACGCTTCCCATTCATCATTGCAAAACGTTGATTCTTTATAATTTTTTGAATATAAAATAATTATAGCATCACATTCGTCAAGTCCGGCACTTATTTCTTTTGGAATACTATGTCCAAGCTTAATATCCCATTTATCCAACCAAGCATTGATTCCCTCATCACCTAAATCCACAGCGATATCAATAGC
>JAAUYS010000053.1 GCA_014804995.1 Clostridia bacterium | reverse complement strand
CGGGCAAGACGATGCTTGTGCAGAGCACCATGATGAGCGATTCCGGCAAGCTCTATCTTGAGGTCGACTTGGCCAAGATGGTCGCGAACTGTTCCACGGACGTGAACCAGATGGCGGCCAAGCTCAAGTCCCTGTTCGATGACGTGGCGCGGTACGTGAACACGGAGAATCAGGAAGTCGTCCTGTTCATGGACGAGTTCCATCAGGTAGTACAATTGAGCGACGCTGCCGTTGAAGCGTTGAAGCCTCTTTTGGCCGATAGCGGCGTGCGAGGCATACGGGTCATCACGGCGACCACGCCGGTGGAGTTCAGGCGGCATATCAGTCCGAACCAGCCCCTGGTGGAGCGCCTGCAGCGAATCAACCTCGCACAGACGGACAGAGCTACGACGATATCGATCTTGAAGGGTATGGCCGAACGGTACGGCGTCGCGGATCAGTTCTACAACGACAGCCTGTACGAGTCCATTTATGAATACACGAATCGATATATTCCCGCGAATGCGCAGCCCCGTAAGAGTATCTTGATACTTGACGCGATGATAGGCTGGCATAGGGCGGAGGGGCGTAAGCTCGACAAATACCTTTTGGCGGACGTAATCTACGAGTCCGAAGGCGTGAACGTAGCGTTCAAGGTCGACGCGAGCAAGATAAAGGCCCGTCTCGACAAGAAGGTCCTGTCGCAGCAATTTGCTACGAGCGTATTGGAACAGCGGTTGCAACTGTGCGTTGCCGACTTGAACAACAAGGGACGTCCCATGAGTAGCTTGCTATTTTCCGGGCGTTCCGGTTCAGGTAAGACCGAGATGGCCAAACAGCTTGCCGAGATACTTTTCGACGATGATCGCAGCCTGCTCCGCATGGACATGACGGAGTACGCGAACAACGAGTCGTTGGAGCGTTTTCGGCGCGAACTGACGGCCCGTGCATGGGAACATCCACATAGCATCATACTTTTGGACGAAATCGAGAAGGCGTGTTCGCCGGTTACCCGATTGCTCTTGCAGGTATTGGACGATGGGCGCCTGATTGACGAGAACAATCGCGAGGTGTCGTTTACCAATGCTTATATCATCATGACCACGAACGCGGGTTCGGAGATATATAAGACGATTGCGCAGTACGCGGCGGACGATACGGGTTCCGGAGCGTCGATGAAACGGTACGACAAGTTGATCCGGAACAGCATTTCCACTACGACGGGGGACAATCGATTCCCGCCTGAGTTGCTGGGCCGTATCGACGCGATAGTCCCATTCCAGCCGCTTTCGGAAGAGACCATGAAGAACATCGCTCGGATGAAGCTGCAGCAATTGCGGCGTACGTTGCTCGAGAAGCATGGCGTCAAGGTCGCCATGCAGGAGAAGGTCGTTCAGTATCTCGTAGAGGACAACCTGGACACGGACAGTGATTCGGGCGGTGCCCGTACGGTCGTGTCGAAGCTCGAGAGCGAGGTCACTACGAAGATCGCGAAGTTCATTAACGAGAATCCGGGTATCTATAACATCCGGGTGGTCGTCGAAGGTAAGTTGGCGTCCGAGGACGAGAACAAGCTCGTTTCAGACGCATATATAAATGTGGTGCCTGTACTATAGCAAGGAAGGGGTTGAGGTTATGTCCGATTTGACGCGTGACGAAAACAAAGAGGAACGGCAAGCCCGACACGAAGCGGAAGAACTTGCTAAGAGTGAGGCACACGTGCAGGATGATCAATCTTCAGATGGGGGTTTGGCCGAGTTGAAAGACAAGGACAATGTGAAATTGGATCTCGAGGGGGATGCCCCAGGCGACGTCGAGGAGACAATCGAGGACGATGGTGAATATGAGCCCGTCGAAGAAGACATCGGACCAGGAGATGGGTCTGATCCGGAGCGTGTCGAGTCCGTCGATTCCGAGCGCGGTCCCAAGTCAGAGGATAAGGCTACGGGTCCCGGGAAAGAGGCTGCCGGCAGCGAAGGCTCGAAAGATGGGTTCGATGCCAGTATTGTTGGTCCATCCGATAAATCGACCGAGAACGTTCCGAAGCCTGTCGACGTAATCGACGACGGTCTGGACGGTTCGGAAGGGGTCGTGGACGATCAAGTCGACGGCAGTTTCGAGGCGGGAGATACTGGCAGTTCGGATGAGCCCTCGGATCCCCTGGACGATGTCGAGGATTTCAATGAGGGTTTCGAGCCGTCGGAGCCAGTTAAACGGAGCAGGGATTCGGATCCCGAGAGGTTCTCCGGTGTGGACGTCGATTTCGAGGCTTTCGAGCCCGAGAGCGTCGAGGACGATCTCTCGTTCCTGACGGATGATGACCTTTACGAGCAGGAGACCGTAGGCAAGGAAGTCCTGTTCGCCATCGATCCGGACGAAGTACCGGAGGTGCAGATAGACGACGAGATGGCCGATGTTCCGGCGGATGGCCTGACGGAAGACGTCGTGCGCGAGCAGGTGGCGAAGCGCAATAAGGGTCCGTTCTCGCTGTTCGGGAAGAAGAACATGGAGTTCGTCGTTCCCGATGGAGGGAAGGCCGAGGAGCCGAAGGAGACCGATGGTCTTGAGTTCATGGACGAGCCCGAGCCTGGTGGCGATGCCAAGGAACAGTCACACGAGGACGATGCCAAGCCGAAGAAGGCCAAGATGACCCGTGCCGAAAGAAAGGCACAGCGCAAGCATGACATAGAGGTCGTGAAGGCCGCCCGTGCGGCGCTCAAGAACAAGAACAAGCCCGAGGTCGCCGAAGAGCTCGACGAGAGTCCGAAGAAGGCCAAGAAGGCGAAGGACGAGGTCGTCGAGGCCAAGCCGAACAAGAAGAAGAAAAAGAACGGCATGGCCCAGGTGTTCTCCGAAAGCGTGGTCGAGGCCGTATGGCCCGACTTCCTGGAGAACGAGAACTTCCTGATGGATCGCGACGGGGAGACGGTTGCCATAGCGATGTTCTTCGACACGAACTCCATTGGTGGTTTTAACAAGAAGAGCCGCAACGACGAGTCGAAGGGCAGTATCATAGAGGCTATCACGTCAGGTATGCTCAAGCATCTCCTGACGGAGAGGCTGATGGACGACGAGTGCATCGTATTCGTACCGTGCGCGGAGTCCATGTCGGTCATCATGGAGCATTCGATACTCTATAATGCCGACTATACTATCTGTTTTGTGTACGAGAACGGCTCCGTCGAACTTACGAACGTGGTCGTGAAGGCCAGCGAGATCGAACGGCTCATACGCGACGAGCTGGATGCTCCCGCATGGTTGCTCGAGAAGCTGCCGGAGGACGAGATTATCGAGCAGCAGGTCGAGGATGCGTTCGATGATGACGATTACGACGAGGATGATGACGAGCCTGAGTCCGTGGCGTTTGGCGACGAAGACATGGACTTCGGCGACGAGGACGATTTTGGCCAAGACGACATGCCGGCCGTGTTCAACGAGGAGTACGAAGAGCCCCATATGTCCGACGAGGAGCCCGAGTACGAGTATCCTCAGGAGGAGTTCATCGATGGCGACGACGGCGAGGAAGAACAGGAAGTCATCCCGTACGACGCCATTACGGAGACCATCGTCAAGACGTTCTATCCGACCGATCTCGACCTGAAGATCTCTACCGAGCCGTTCGATGGTCGGTTTGTGCACGGCAATCCGTACGTGCCGTTCGAGGAAGTCCGTGCGACCAAGTTCGACGCGAACGATACCTATATCGATACGGCAATCAGCGAACTCGTGAAGGACTGCAATACGCAGTTGCAGGCCCTGCACGACACGAACCTGTTCAAGCTGCGCGGCGATTACTTCAAGCTCGTCAGCATGGCGTGCGCCCGTATCTCGAAGTCCCTGGACATCGACGATCCGGATACGGAAGTCGGTCAGATGCAGATCCTGCTCGACGAGAGTTACGAAGAGAAGAAGGCGAACCTGGAGAACGACATCCAGGCCCGGAAGGAACAGTTGGAGAAGGAATGGCACGACAAGGTCGAGAAGGCCGCGTCCGATGCCGCTGAGATTGCCCGTAAGGCATATCGCGAACGGTATCGCCGTGCACATGACGACATGATTGCGCACGTCCAGCCGAACATGGCGGAAGAGCTGGAGACGTACTATAAGACCGAGGGCCAGAAGATCCATGACAAGCGCCGGCACGATGCGGAAGTTAGCCTGAACGAGTACGTCGAGGAAATCCTGAACCGTCTCGACGGCGTGTACAAGAAGATGCTCGACGAGGAATCCCAGTTGCGCGCCCGTTGGCGTAATGAATTGAAGAACTATATCGAGGAGCATCGCAAGTCCGAGTTCGCGCGTACGCAGGCCCTTGCGGAAGAACTGTCCCAGGTCACGAAGGCCGACGTGGTGCGGCGCGAGATGAGTGCCGAGGTCGACAAGATCCGCGCGTCGTTCGCAGCGGACCGCGAGCAGTGGATTAGCCAGACCGAGGCGACGCATCGCAAGCATATCGAGGAGCTGCAGCAGAAGGATCAGCTGTTCGAGGATACGGTCCAGAAGATGAACACCGAGAAGGCACAGCTCGAAGGCCAGATAGACAGCCTGAATCGCAGGTTGGACAGCCTGAGCGAGGTCAAGGACCGGGAGTACAAGAGCAGCCTGAACCAGGCGAAGAACGAGGCCCTGTCCTGGAAGTCAGAGTTCGAGCACCAGAGGGAGAAGCACCGCAAGCAGAACGTCATCACGGCGGCCCTGGCCATTATTGCCATCCTGGCCGCGTTGAGCATTGGCTTTATCGGCGGTGCGTATGTCAATCTGAAGGCCGATCGCGTATCTACTACGCAGTCCATCTTCGACGAAATCGACGATAGGCTCGCGGAGTCAAGCCTGATTGAAAGTGAGGATTAGTTTGCATGGATGACAAGACTATGAGGAAAGATACGGCGATGACCGTTTTCCTTTCCATCCTGTTGGCCCTTTTGTTCGCTGGTGTGGCGTATCTGCTCTTTTCCGGCGTGACGTTGTTCTTTGGGTTCAACTGGGGCCTGATATCGGACGATAAGCTGTTGGCGTTCCAGACCGGTACGGTCGACGGTTTTATGGCTTGGTTGACTCCGGATCCATACAGGCTCATCGTCACGGGCGCGACGTTCGTGCTGTCGCTTGTAATTTTGTTACTGTGTTTCAAACGGTGTACCAAGAATTGACTTGAGGAGGGATTCCCATGGCTGCCCGAAAGAGGAAGAAGGCGCGTCCGAACAATGGCCGCGATACCTGGCAGAACACGGCGAAGGAACAGCCGTACCTGATGCCCGGTACGGCAGAGTACGAGGAACGGGTCGAGGACCTGAAGATGCACGATCCGTTCAGGCCGGACGACGAGTTCCACGAGGAGATGGAAGAGCGGAACGAGGACTATAAGTCCGACCTGGCCGAACGTCATCACAAACGCGACGAGGTCGAGACGCAGCGGCACATTCGTACAAGGGCCAAGGAAGGCATGTACGACAGTGTTGCGGAAAAGCTGCAGGCCGAGGCCGCGAAGACGGAGACCATGGCCGATGACGAGCGCGTGGCAAAGTTGCGCGAGAAGAGCGTCCAGGACGTGACGACCGATTATTCCGTCTTACCGGATGATTATGCCGGAGCGGTGATGGATAAGTATTTATAAGATACATGGGGGCCCGGGGCGAAGGATCGTTCCGGGTCCCTTCGTACATCCGACGTCCGAGCGGTGCGCCGGAGCGTAGCGACGGCAGCGCCGCGAAGGATGGTCACGATTTCGAGGGCGCCCGACCGTTAGGTCGGGTCGTGCCCGAGGAATCGGGGCCTGTCGGATGGATGGTTGCGTGAGGTCTTTGCCACGGCAGGCCCCTTTCGTGGGCAGTCCGACCTGACGGTCGGGCGTTCCCACAGACGAGCCTTCGGCTCGCTGTGTGAACGATAGCCTCACGAAAGTGACCATTTTTCGTCCGGTTCGGCCTTTGGCCGACCGGTGCTCGAAATGCTGTGGCTTATATATTCTTTGGGTGGTGGTTTTTATGTTTGATTTGATTGCTATTTATTTTATGGCTTATTGGTTTTGGTTCATCATAGGTTTTGTTGTATTGTTTTTCGGTTTCTTGTGTTGGCGTTTCCGAAAGGTTTGGTTGTGTATCGTGGGGGTTGTTCTGGTTGTCCTGATGTTGTGCTGTAGGCCTTTGATTTATGGGTTTGCTAATATTTATTTCGATTGGTCTCATTGTAGGGTTTTTACGGGTACTTTGGTTGGTACCGAGGACGAGGGTGTTTCCGGCAGGTTGGTTTTGTGCTTGGATCGTGAGTATGCGTTTCTTGAAAACCGAGTTGCGCGGGTCATACCTTTTGATATTGACGATGTTGATGATTATAGTTCTGGCCAATCCGTGGTCGTGTTGGTGAAGTATCATGCTGTTCCGGCTATTGGGTTCTTAAATTTGAATCCTGAGGATGAATGGTATCATCGTTTTTGGAACATGGATGTTGTTCGGTGCGCTGTTACAGGTAATGTGTCCGAGAAATCTTTTTTGGGCTCTTGGGATATGGTGTGTAGTGAGTTGTCTTTTGTTCATTGATGTATGATATTTTTTACTTGATTGTCTTCCTGTTTTATGGTAATATATGGATGTCGATAAATTCATATATTATGGAGGCTTTTTATGCGTTTCAGGAAGATTTTGGGTTTGGTAGTATCCGTGTTGTTAGTGTTCTGGTCCGTTGATGTTCTTGCTTATGCCGACGTTTCGTCTTTTGATCATGATGCTATCATGTCAGATGTTATCAATGGTAAATATGGCTTGGATGATCTGAATGATTTGATGTTGCTTGACGAAACGTTGTGTATTGATATTCTGTCATGGCTGGATGAGGTGTCCACACCGATAAGAGATGTTGAGTCGGATTATGATATGGTTTCACGTCAGGCTGATTATTATGGCCGTTGGGTCGTGGATCGGCCGGATCTCAGTGGCAACTCCAAGTATATTTGTAAAGTGTTCATGCAATCCGATAAGGGCGGTTTTTTCAGTGGTTCAGGTATGTTGATCGGTCATAGTGCATTTATGACCGCTGCGCATTGTGCATTTGAGCCTGTGGATGTATATTCTGAAGATGGTAAGTCCGTTGTTTGGTCAGGAAAAACATATGCAACTAGTATGATGGTTGTTCCTTCGTTATATTATACTAATGTTGAACTTGAAGAGTATCCTGATGATTATGAGGGCGAGAAAATATTCTATGCTACGCAGACGTATCCTCTTGGTTGGGCTTATTGTGATATTGACAAGGGCTATGTTAATGAGGATTGGCGTTCGCTTAATCATAGTTATCGTATTGCTGATGTGAAGTATGATTGGGCTGTGTTTCCATTGAGATCCAAAACAAGTAATTTTTTGGATAATGGTTTTTGGAACTTGCGTACGATGGATGATTCGAGTGATGCTGGCGATTGTGGCGTTGTTAATTCTTTTGGATATCCTGCGTTCTCTTATGATAATGCTGCTGATGGTATTATTAATTTGACATGCAATAGAGCTCCGTCTTGGAAATCTTTTATGTATGGCACCAATCTGATCGATTGTGCTATTCTTGGTGGTATGAGTGGAGGTCCTGTGTTTGATTCGACGGGGCATGTGGTTGCTGTTAATAGTGGCGTCTTTGATTCGGACGAGAATAAAGGGGCCGTTTGTAATATAACGAGTCGGATATTGTATGTACTTCACGAATATTGTGATGGAGCGTATTATGATCGTGAACTTGGCGAGTGGCAGCCTTATGGGACGCCATGATTGTATGTTTTGAAATGGATGTTATAAATGGATGATTCGGCCGAGCGGAGCGAGTCCGAATCAGACATGCCCGGGGCATTAGCCCCGGGCTTTTTGTTATTTATTGGTTCCTTGGTGTAACCGTTGCTGTGTTTTGTGTATTTTGCTATACTGGACTTAGGGTTCTATATATTTTGTGAAAGAAGGGAGCTGTATGCGCATTGACATGGGTTCAATTCGAAGGGCCGAGCTGAGTAAGTTAAAGCCGGTCCGGAGAAAGGACAAAGTATCTTTTGCCTCCGTGCCCGATAAGGAGCGCGGAAAACAGCAGAAGAAAGGAAGTGAATCGAATGGCAAAAGATAAGCAGTCGCAGTACGAAAAGTATGCAGGTAAGGCGCCGGACGAGACCATGCAATACCGTGACGTGTACGAGGACCAACAGGTCGAGCGGTCCAGGATCGATCCCGTGAAGGGCAAGACATGGCGTGTCGTGCTTTCTATCGTCGGGGCCATCTTGATAGCTGCCCTGACGTATTGCGTGGTGTCCGTCGTGACTTACGGCGTCGGGGCGATAAGCAATTACACCAACGACGTCTCTATACCCGGCATGACTGTGGACGTGGGGTCCTATGGGTCCGGGACGACGGGATATGCCAATGATGGTTCGACGCAGTCCGTGACCAACGGTTCCGGGTCCGTTGTGGGAACCGAAGGTACTGGCGGTAGTACGACCGTGCATTCGGATTTCGATTCGGATGCGTGGCTCGAGTGGACCATGTGGTGCTCGATGAACGGTTACGACGACATCGGTAATGGGTACCGGGACTCGAGCGGCAAGATGTACACGGTCGAGGAGGTTGCGGACCTGTATTATCAGGCGACCGGAAAGACCGCCGTATTTACGTCTGTGACGCTCGTGGAGACCCCTGGGACCGAGGGTAGTGAAGTTATCGACGAAACCGGTTCCGTGCCTTCTGAGGGCAATTCTGAGCCCGTAGAGGGCATCGTGGGCGCAGGCAATGAAACTGGAAGCGAGGATGAAGGTGCGGTCGAGAGTATGCCGGATGATACGGGTTCCGAGGTTGGGGTGGAGACCAACTCCTGGACGTTGTGTTTCCGGCCGAACTGGATAAACTCGCTGAGTGCCCTGTGTGTAGGGCTGATTTGCTGGGCCATGTTATATCAGGTCCTTATGCGCAACTGGGAAGCGCAGAACTTGGTGAACAATACGACCGACATCAACCAGTTCCAGAACGACCAGCATATTGCGTTTCCGGATGAAATCCAGCAGAAGTTCGATTGGTTCCCCGATATAGGGGCACACAGCGGGGTGCAGGTCTCGAGCCTGATTTCGCATATGATGCTGTCGAACAAGGGTCTGAATAACATTCGGATGGCGGAACGGTATCCTGATGACGTCATGGACGAGAACGGCGACGTTGAGTTCCATAAGGGCGAGTTGAAGGAGACCGAGGACGGGGATTATATCTATAATTCCGTGCCAATGATCGACGACAAGCTTGGAAAGGCGTTCTTCGACAGCGCCAAGATTCCCGAGAAGTTAAGGGTGTTTTACGAAGCGAAGAAGATACCGTACAATCCCGGTAACGAGAACCGTGAGAAGCTCAAGGGGTACGATACGGTGGCCGATTTGATCAATAAGGAGTGGGAGTTTCCCGAGTACGAGCCGCAGAGACCTGCCGGTGCGTATATGGTGGACACCGCACCGGTCAATACGATTAAAGGATATATGGCGTGATAAATGCGTAGCCATATATGAGTCGTCCGTGGCGAAGCCGTCAAGTAGGTCACGGAGTATTAGGAAGGAACGAAGCTGGGACGCCGTTTGCAACGGTAATCAGACAGCGAAGGCCGGCGTAAAGCACCGGTCAGCGGCAACGGGTAGACGCTGGATACTATACCTGAGATGGCATAGATGCATAGCGTCCACGAGGCCTTCCCATCGGACGGTACGGGTGCAGAGCCCGTGGTGAAAAGTTACCCTAACCTATGGTGAACAGTCATAGAAGGCAGGATAAAAAGCCTGTTCTGAACTGATGTACGCGTGATTGGTTCAGACTTGTTTGGTATATTTGCATAAAAACAAGCGGTAATATTTGTGGGTTTTGGCAATAACGCGCGCCGGCAAGGGTCGAGTTTGGCCCTTTTACATGCCTTTTCCGTTATCAACGGGGTCTTTTTCACTATAATCCAGAATGTGCTTTCGGTATAATGGATTGTAGTTTAGAAATAGGCTAACGGGGGTAAAATCCCGTGGGAATCGAGTAATTTTTACTCGAAGCCTGTATCGACTATGGCAGGTCAAGCTGCCAGTAGGGCTGCTATTGATACGCAGTTGCATTTTAGGCAACGAAGTGCACGCAAGCCGAAACAGGTGTGGGTTGTAACCTGGGTTATAACTTTGTTGTAACTTTGGTTGCAATTTAAGAGATAGTCAGTATACAATATGTTGTGTAGCAAACGATAATCGAACCTACGATAGATATGTGGACCCGCGAGAAGCGTCCGAACAACATGGTCATCAACGATCCGAAAGGTGAGTTGCTCGTAAAGAACTATGTCAAGGGTACGATGCGAGGGTTCCAGATTGTACAATTTAATCTCATTAATGCCATGAAAACGGACATATATAACCCGTTGATCCTCGCCGCAGACGCAGCCAGGGAAGGCGATTTCACGAAGTGCGCGATGTACGTGGAAAACATCGCGGAAGTGTTCTTTCCTTTGGATGGCGGCGACGACCCCGTATGGCCATCAGCAGCTAATAACGCGTTTAAACGTGCGGCGTATGGCCTTATCGACTATTATCTTGAGGAAGAGAAGGAGATGCGCCGGCAGGCTATTATTGACAAGACCGATCCGAAGGTATTGGAAGCCGCTATCGACACGCTCTGGGGCAAGGTCACGCTTTACAACTGTTATCAGTTGTTCGTGCAGCTGACGAGCAAAAAACTTAAAAACCCGCTGGCGTCCTGGGATCAGCAATGGAAGGCCAAGATGGCGTCGTGGAACAAGCAGGTAGAGGCCGAGAACGAGAAGCGAAAGAAGGAGGGCCAGAATCCTGTTAGTGTAGAGGAGATGTTCGCGAACGACGAGGATTTCAAGAAGGCCCAGAGGGAGTACGATCAGGCTTTGGAAGAGGCTCCTCTCTACGAAGATAAGCCTGAGATGGATCTGTTGACATTGTTTTTTAATGCATCTGCGGCGCTGCCGAAGAATGGCATGCGAACGCTGGTTGATAACGCGAACCAGAGTTTGCGTTCGATGGCGGGCGCAGAGAAGATGTTAGCCTCGTGCGGTTCGTTGCACAATGAAAAGTTGTGCTGTCGTATGGTTTGTGCGGCAAACTGAGTTTCCGAGACGTGGAATGATAGAGTAACGTTTAGAAACACGTCCCCTGAAACCACGACATGCTTGTTTGCGTAACAGGTGTGGAGCTCGTTGAGGATGGTTTTTAATGAACCTGGGGTCCATAAGATGGCTATGGTTAGTATGACTTGTTCTGACGAACCCGAGAATGAAAGTCGATATGGCATGGGGTCGAGTATGTTGGGGCTGACGAAAGACCCTGTCGCGTCAAGGGCGCGTCCGTGTGCCATGTCGGCAAATTGGGAGCCTAAGGCCATGTATGCAAGGATAGGAAACTTGGAACGAATAAAGGCATCGGCCGTTTAGGGTATGGTCGAATGACGATAAGCCATTTAACCGGTGCCGAAAAGTAGTGATCGGAGCGTTGATGGATTGTATAATATAACCTGGAGCAATGGTCACGAGTCAATTCGAATAACACTGTTCACATGAACCCGGAAAATAATTTCCGGGTTTTTCATAAATGCATATTGCATTAGT
>JAAUYS010000052.1 GCA_014804995.1 Clostridia bacterium | reverse complement strand
CAGCCGCCAGCAACTGGATGAGGCAATTGGAAAGGCGCTGGAGATGGTCAGCCCAGCCGATGCGAAAGGCTGGTTCGAATCGTGTGGCTATGTATAAAATTAAAATCAAAATGCTCTAACTCTGCAAACACCTTGCGCAGGGTAAAAGGGATGTTGAATCAGGATAACACAAGTTCTTCTCCGAGCTTGTAATCAACTTCCTTGTTGCTGAAGTTTATTATTCCGTTCTACAAGATTTGTTAGTTTCAGTAAATATATATTTCTCAAGGGAATCCATAAATTATAAAAAATATGACAATAAGTGCTGCAAATATTTATTCGGTATTTAAAGCAATGCATATTTCTGAAAATTTTAAAAAATCGATTGGGTTATCTACACGGATATCCTGATAAAGATAATGTTGTCCACTTTTTGCGATATTGTGTTTTATTAAAGGAGGCAAAGAAGTTGTATCGAGATGATTATGATATTTATAAAATATGAATTTTACTCTGATGTATTTTTCATTTATTAAGTGTAGTTTAAAGTAAGATAAATGATATCGTAAACGAACTTGGATTATTGGTTTATCAAAATCAGAAAAACTTACTATAAATTTATCAAGATCAAACCTTAATATATCAAAAAAGTCTTTCCAGATTAGACAAGACGACACGCTCTCAACTTGTTCTACACGAGATATGGGTTTCTCAGAAGTTGAGGGAGGAGAAGCAATATTATATGCAATGGAATGATAAGTATTGATAAATGAAATATATTCAGGAAAAATTTTCTGCAAATAAGGCGAAAGCCAAATCTTTCTAGACCCTACGCAATGGTAGATGACGAGATCTTTTTCGTACTTAAGGCGTTTAAATGTATATGGAGTGGCATTAAAATCGTTAGGTAAGTCCGTTATAGTAAGGCCTGCATCAACTATACTTCTTGAAAATGCTTCTTCATCTTTTATATGCCGTCCGAATATGGTTCCAGGCTGATATTTTATACAAAATAGATGTTTTATAAAAAGCTTAGCAAGCTTATTATATGGTAGCGTTCGATCCATAAGGACTACACCACCATTGCCCTTTTTTATTTTTTTGTTATTATAGACATCGCTAACAAATCCTGTCCTTTGGCAAAATCCACTATAGGAAAATATGGGGGATATATCTCCCAAAATTAGTACATCTGCATCGAGACCCAATACTTTTTCGTACTTGTCCAGTAAAGTATATATTTTATACCAAATTAAAGGGAAATAGCCGTATCTTTTTAAATATCGCTTTACATCATCATCAATTTCTTTACCAAACGCTACTATTTCTTTTTGAATATCTTCCCTATTAATAGGAATAAAATGGACATTCTTTTGTATCGATTCAATAGTACGTAATTGCATTTCACTCCATTCTTCATAGAAAATTACAGTATCAAACTGTAAATTAGGTGAATAGTGTTGAATGGCGAGAAGCGTTAAGCCAATGCCAATGCTATATTTACCGTCGCTTCTAAAAACAATACATTTATTCGTCATTTTCTTAAGTGTTTATAATTAATACAGAGTGATATGTCTATGTATACCTTTATTTTTTAGCTTTATTTCCTCTTAAGTCGATTTATTTTGAGTATGAATAATTCAGGATGAATTAAAGGCAGTCCATACAAATTAAATTTTGCCATAGATTCTGCTTGAGCAATTAAATGTCTACTTGACTTTTTAATGAATATTAAAATATTTTGCCTATACCAGACTCTTACCTTTTTATTTTCCCAAATAATTCCTCTTAATATATCTCGGCATATATAGTCGTGTTTATAAAAAAGTTTTATCCAAAATTCTGGATATTGTAAATTTATGTGGTTTGTTCCTCCTTGCCCTGGCATTGCTGCAGAAAATATGATTAAGTCTGATAAATTTACAAGATTTGTAATAAATATATCAGCGCACTGTTCTGGGAGATGTTCAGCGACTTCTAGGCTGAGGCACAGGTCAAATTTTTGATTAAGTTCAATAGCGGTTGATAGATCTTTTTTTATATAATATTGTGGAGAGAACATTAAATTTTGGCTTACGCCTTCACCGAAATCAATACCCGTGATTTCTTTTCCTAATTTCTTGAATTCAGCTAGCCATGCTCCGGGGCCGCAGCCTAGATCTATTACTGAGTTGATGTGTGGAAATAAGTCAAGAATAATTGGAACAATTTCTCTTGCTGACTCAACAGCCCCTACAGCCATCTGTTTATAAAAAGAATCGGTGTAAGAAGTGGCTATTTCGCTCTTTATGCTCATTTTATCTCCAATAATTAGTTAAAATATATAATAATTCCATTATCTTAAAATCAAAATTCCAGTCAACTCCATCTATGCTTTTTTATTAAATAATAGATGTTCCCTTAAATTAGGCGAGCAGAAAAAATCATCGAAAGCATCTTCAAAATTTTCTTGATATAACAGTTCGGCAAGTTTGTCGTAATCACCTCTCTTTTTATAATTTCCTTTAAGCCATGCATTTCCGGGGAAGACTTCTGATATATCTCTTTCGAAGCTTATTGCCTCAGATGTATTTGTAATAATAGTTGATAGAAGTGCGCGGCCCTTAATGCTATTTGGAAGTACCACAGACACGCCTTGTTTAGTAGGATATTCAAAGGGGACTCCTTGTTTCCCTATCCCCCAAAAATCGCCAATGGTGATATCGGACCAGCGTTTGTCGATACCTCTGAAGCGACAAACATAACAGGCAGTGTTTTGAATAAAATGCTGATTATATAAAATGCCATATTCATCTTTCCACCATGGGAACTCAAAGACCTGACCATTTGCGAAAGTTAAAACGCATCCTAATCCCCAGCCGGATTTTTTCTTTGATCTGAACTCAATGTGCACAATTTTTGAGCCGATTTGCTTTTCGCGCCATTTAAGGTATTTTTTAAATACAGATTGGGCAGGTGTACCGCCACATATGAGGTCAGTTGTGATTAGTAGCTCTTGGTCTCCTTTCAGGTAAGCATATAATCCTGCAATCTGACAACCAGTACCCGAAAATAGAACAGGGATCCCTGCATCTAGATTTCTTCTTACATCTTGGTACACATAGCCTACGTTTGCTTGTACATATTTTGAACCAAAAAGAGGTGCCAATTCATTTTCATTTTTTGCCAATTTAAAAATAGGCACAAGATCGTCATCCCAAGCGACACCATAAACCACCCCTTTTTGATCAAACATCCATTTTGCCATTAATGCAAACATCCCGCCTGAAGAGCATCGGGAAATCGTGAAAGGATTTGTTGACCATACTGCCCAAGCTTTAGTAAGTCTATCTCGTAAATAAAGCCGCGGTTTCTTTCGTAACGGGCAGTTATGCAGACATTTTCCACACTCGATGCAAATATCTCGATCGACTTTTGGCCTTAGAAATCCATAATTTGATGGTATCATTTCAATAGCATTCATAGGACACATATTCATGCATGCTGCGCAGCCAGTACAATTATCAGGATCATCTAGAGGGACACTATTAAATATTCTCACCGATTTAGGTTTAGATAAATTAATAATTGATTTTATGGGCTGCACCGGCATGGGGGCGACGTCAGAAGTTTCTTTTAAGGCATCGGTTAAAAATTTAAGCGAGAATTCTTTTTCAATAAGTAAATTATTCTGAATTGTTATGTATGGAAGTTCAACTTCAAGATCTGTTGCTTTACTAGCTGGATAAACTACTCTATCAGGTATTTCAAGACGTGCGCATAGATCTTTAACTCTATCAATATTTGATATACGTTCATTGAGCATGATTGAGAATGGTTTAGAAAAATTTATAGCAAAACAAATTCCATGAAAGCCGTCAGCACAAATATAGGAAGCATTCTTAATTAGGTTTATAAAGCCAGCTGGATCTGTTGTTGCGCTATTGCGTTGTATAGGACCCCAACTATCTCTTCCGGTTAGCCAAATTATATTCATATTCAATCTTGTTCCAAGTTCATCTATGTAATTGTAATAAATATCATAGGTATCTAATAAATATGCTAAGATATAAGGCTTATTTGAAATCAGTATTTTATTAATTTCATCAGACATAACGCCGTAAGGGAGAAGTTGTTCCCAGCTTTTTGGCTTTAATAAAAGGGTTGGATCTAGAACTGTGGCGACATCTCGTTTGACTATATTTTCAATTATTTGAGAGCCCGTCTTTTCTCTACAAGAAATAATAGCCATTTCAGATAACCATTTACGCCATAAAGGGATATTTTTTACGTTATCAATCTCGATAAGGTTTGTCCCAATGCTTGGTGCATAGCCTATGCGTTTATTAGAAGGCGCATATTGCAAGTATCTTTTAGCACAGAACCAAAATTCACTTGGTTTCCATATTTGGTCGCTTCCACATATAAATGCATCGAATTTTAGTACTTCTTCTTGCTGTTCAGGATTCAAATGACAATTTCCAGGTATTTTTCCTAATGAAGAATTAAATCTAAACCAACGCGAAACAAATTGTTCATATGTAAGATGTGTTCTTAATGTATCGTATTTTTTTGAATTTAAATCAACCATTTTTGGGTCAATCATTTGCCTATTACGAAATTCATCACAGCCTACAACTTCACATTCATATCCAAGCTCAACGATAGTGTGATATAGAGCAAAGGATTGTAATATTGTTCCATAATTAGATCCTAAAAATGCTTGATATGCAATTTTTTTCATCTTTTGCACCATTAATATTGAGAAATAGTTAGATAGAAAGTAACAAAATACTTGTTTAAAAAACTTTGCATAAATTCTCTGTCTTTTTTTAGGATATTGGAGAAATGAATTCAGTGTATCTTTTTCCTAGTTGCATTACATCCGGAATTAGATTAATCATACCCTCTGGTTTTATTATCTCTGCATCATTAGTTATTTCATCAGGCTTTATGTCCCTTTCCATAAGTATATTCTGCCATTTCCAGGCAAATTTTTTGCCGCTATACCAGGCGCTATATCTGATTATATCTTCATATTCCTCTTTATTACGCGTTTTTGTTATCATTCCAAAATCAAGATTACCCAGTAATCCTTTGAGCGCCTTTGTTATCTTTTCTGGTGCGAATTGTCTCGATTTTTCAGTAGCCACTCTGGAGAGCTGTCGCCACTTTTCCGGATTCTCCAGCAGTTCCAGGATAGCATCGCTGGCCTTGATGACATCGCCCTGGGGCACCGAAATAATGGAGGGATTGTTGCGGGCGATCTCGATCGGAATGTCATAAATCACGCACGGCAGCCCCAGCGCCTGCGCTTCGGCAATATTCATGGGGAAGCCTTCCCAGGCAGATACAGAGAGCAGGATGCCGCATTCTTTCAGGAACAGTTCTGGCTGTTCTGTCACCCCTGTCAGGATGACATTTCTCTCAAGCCCGTATTCTTTCAGAATTTGCCTGTATTCAGCGCGTTGCTCATCCGTATAGAAATCTCCGATAAGGTACATTGATACCCACGGGGCTTTTGCGGCTACGCGCTGCATTATTTTAAGGCTCTCTCCAACCTGCTTCACGGGATCGCCAAGTCGGCCGAGCACAGCGATTTTTTGGGGCGCTTCCTGTCGTTCTTCCCAGGGGTATTGCCTGATGGCAGGGGGCAGATAGACCGCGTTGATGCCCTGCATCCTCTCATACAGCTCTTCTGTCCTGGAGAGGCAGATTACGGCGTCAGCGCTTTTGAACGCGGCCTCCATTTTCGGCCGCAACTCGGCTCCCTTTGCGCTGAATGACCAGGCAAAATTGAAATGATTCAGGAATATGACTGGAATATGCAGGCCGCGCATTGCAATCAAGTCCCAGAGCAGCCAGGGCACGTTGGTTGCTG
>JAAUYS010000051.1 GCA_014804995.1 Clostridia bacterium | reverse complement strand
CGTAATCCCACTCTAAGTCCATCCAGCCCGTGTACAGGAACTTTTCTGCAATAATGGATATTCCGTAACAGCCCACTATAATTCCGAATACTCCGGCGCACAGCACCGCGCGGAATACGTTAAACGGCTGACAGGTTCTGAATACCATTACGAAGCCGGAGAATGTCATCGCCATCATACACATCGCCCGATAGTGGTCCCCGAACTCCGTCGGGTCTATCTCGTTAGTGATGTACATTGACATAGTACATATTATCATTAGTAGCGCGCCCGTTACGGCTCCGCTCATAACGTGGGTAATAAACTTACCTTGTACCCTGTCCTTGTTGGGTTGCAACGAGAGGAAGAAGGAGGGAACTGCAATAATCGCCGTTTCAAGAAGAAGCATATTCGAGGGCATAAACAAGTACGGTTTACCCATACAGATGCACAGGAACGCGAGTATTGCCGTAAACAGCGTTTTCATTAAATAGAGAGAGGACGAGTTCTTAATGTTATTAATAACGCGCCTGCCCTCTGCAACTATTTTGGGCATCGAGTTGAAGTTGTTGTCCATCAGAACAAGGTGCGATACGTTTCTCGCCGCTTCGCTACCGGAAGCGACCGAAATCGCACAGTCGGCTTCCTTCAATGCAAGAATATCGTTTACGCCGTCGCCCGTCATTGCAACCGTATTGCCCTGCGCCTTAATTGAGCGCACCAACACGGCTTTCTGCTCGGGTGAAACTCTTCCGAACACCGTGTACTTGTTTGCAACGTTTTCAACCTCGGTATCGTTCAAACCGTCAAGCGAAATAAACTTTTCTGCGTTAGCAATGCCCGCGCGCTTTGCTACTTCGGAAACGGTTACGGGGTTATCGCCCGAAATAACTTTTACGTTTACGTCGTTATCCTTGAACCATTTAATGGTTTCAATCGCGTCCTCTCTTACGTTGTCCGCAATAGAGATTATTGCAAGCGGTTTCATTACAGAGGGCAACTTGTCGCCGACTATGGGGGAGGGGGAGTGCGCAAGCACTATAACCCTTAGTCCCATCTGCGCGTACTGTTTTACTATCTTTTCTACTTTTGCGGGGTAAGGTTTAAGTACGAACTCAGGCGCGCCCATAGCGAACGTTCCGCCCTCGTCAAAGGTTACTGCAGAAAGCTTTCTTTTTGAAGAGAAAGGTATCTTAGCCGTAGCCGTAAACTTATCGTTGTAACCGAAGTGGTTGTAGAGGGCAATGGACGTCTGGTTGTTTCCGTCAAGCTCTCTTAAAAGGCTTCCCATTACGTCGTTTAAGGCGTAGTCCCCGACGGTGTTTAAAATGATAGTATCGTTTACCCTCATTCGTCCGTCGGTAATAGTTCCCGTTTTATCCAGGCACAAAACGTTTACCCTTGCAAGCATTTCCAGGGAGTACATATCCTGTACCAAGGTGTTGGACTTTGAAAGCCTCATAATACCGACGGCAAGCGCTATACTCGTCAAAAGCAACATTCCCGAAGGTATCATACCGATAACTACCGTACAAGTTCTCTGTATCGCGTAGTTTACGTTTACGCTTATACCGCCACCGGCCGCAACTACGTCCAAATAGTCCTTATCCAACGGGTCTATATTGTGAAGAGTAGTAAGGAAGGTGCCTATCGCAATGGGGATAATCAGAATGGAAACGCACTTAATTATCAGTTTGGTTGAGTTCATAAGCTCGGAGTTGGGGCGCTTATACTTCTTAGCTTTTGAAGTCAGCTTTTCAAGGTAGGTTTCTTTACCTACTTTCTCAACCCTGAATTTACCGCTTCCGCTCGCAATGAAGCTTCCCGCGTACAAAATATCTCCGACCTGCTTCTTTATCGCTATCGATTCACCCGTCAAAAGGCTTTCGTTTACTTCTACCGAACCCTCTGCAAGAATGACGTCCGCAGGCACCTGACTACCCAAATCCAGAATAATTACGTCGTCCAAAACTATCTCTTGAACGGGTATTTCAATAGTTTCCCCGTCCCTCACGACCTTAACCGTATTCTTTGCAAGAATTGACAGCTTGTCAATGGACAGTTTAGAGCGGATTTCCTGAATAATACCTATCGCAATGTTCGCCGTCGTAATAAAGATTACAAGGTAGTTTGAAAACTTTTGCGTGTTTGCTACAAGCAATGCAATGAACGCGAACAGGCAGAGGAGGTTGAAGAAGGTACATATGTTCCCGATAAATATACTCGCATAAGAACGCGAATACTTTTTATTCGTATCGTTGAACAAAAATTGCTTAAAGCGCGTTTCAACCTGCTCGGCGGTAAGACCTTTATTGAGCTTGGGTGAATACCTGTCAACCTTGGTCGTAACAGCCTTTTTAGGGTGTGCCTTAAAGTACTTTATAATCTTCTCTTTGTCAAATACTTCTTCCTGCGTTACCGCGCTCTCCGCAACGGGCGGGCGCTGTTCGTCGCCGGGGAAAAGCGCAATCTGCACCGCGTCGTCGGCGGAGGCGGAGGGGGCAATTTCCTCTGTCGCTTCCTCGTCTTGCAACGGTGCGGTTCCAACCTGCTCGGGCTTTTCTTCGGCTTTCGCCTTTTCACCGCCGTTTACTTTAAAAAATATTTTACTCATACAATCTCCTCACGGCGTTTCCCTAATTTATCATAGGAAATACCGTGAAATAAAAGGTTGCCCTTTATTTGCGTATTTTTACGCATAATATACTATTTTATTCTATCATAAAAATACGCGATTTTCAAGAAAAATTAAGATTATTTATTTGCATTTAATTAGCAATTTAAGTATAATATCGTTAGCAATTTAAATAAGGACGTTAAAATGATTGATATAAACCTTATCCGTGAAAATCCCCAGCTTGTTAAAGAGAATATCAAAAAGAAGTTTCAGGACTATAAGCTTCCACTTGTAGACGAAGTTTTGGAACTCGACAAGAAAAAACGCGCTCTTCAACAGGAGGGCGACAACCTCCGCGCGCAGCGCAACGTGCTTGCAAAGCAAATAGGCGCGCTTATGAAAGAGGGCAAGAGGGAGGAAGCGGAAACCGCGAAGGCGACCTCTAAGGCGAATAACGAGAGAATAGCCCAGATAGAAACCGAGACGGCGGAAATCGAGTTAAAGCTCAAAAAGAATATGATGGCTATTCCCAACATCATAGCCGACGACGTTCCCCTCGGCAAGGACGACACTTTCAACGTGCAGGGTCAAATATTCTTAAAGCACGAGGAAAAGCCCTTTGAAGTTCCCTATCATCTTGACATTCTGGAAAGTTTGAACGGCATTGATTTGGACAGCGCAAGAAGAACCAGCGGTAACGGCTTTTATTACCTTACTGGCGATATTGCAAGGCTTCACTCCGCAGTGCTTTCCTACGCCCGCGACTTTATGATTGACAAGGGCTTCACCTACTGCATTCCCCCGTATATGATAAGAAGCGACGTCGTATCGGGCGTTATGTCCTTTGAAGAAATGGACGGTATGATGTACAAGATAGAGGGTGAAGACTTATATCTTATAGGCACTTCAGAACACTCTATGATAGGCAGGTTTATGGGTGAAATTCTTCCCGAAAACTCGCTTCCCCAAACGCTTACTTCGTATTCCCCCTGTTTCAGAAAGGAAAAGGGCGCGCACGGCATAGAGGAAAGGGGCATATACAGAATTCACCAATTTGAAAAACAGGAAATGATAGTCCTGTGTAAGCCCGAAGAAAGCGACTACTGGTACGAAAAACTTTGGAACTACACCGTAGAACTCTTCGTTTCAATGGAAATTCCCGTCCGTCAGCTCATATGCTGTTCGGGCGACCTTGCAGACTTAAAGTACAAAAGTTGCGACATAGAGGCGTGGAGTCCCCGCCAGAAGAAATATTTTGAAGTAGGCAGTTGCTCCAACTTAACGGACGCTCAGGCAAGAAGACTTGGCATAAGATACAAGTCCTCAAACGGTAAAAACGAGTTTGTTCACACCCTCAACAACACCGTAGTCGCACCCCCCAGAATGCTCATTGCATTTTTGGAAAACCACTTGCAGGCTGACGGCTCGGTATATATCCCGCCCGTTCTCCGTCCCTATATGGGCGGTAAAGACAAACTTACCCCTAAAAAGTAATTTAAGGATAAACTTATGATAAAGAACGGTGTAAAAAATTATTTAGTCTGTTTAAAATATATCCTTACACCGCTCGGCGCAATGTTTTTGGGAATTATCATCGGCTTGTCGGTGCTGATACCCGTTGCACAGTCCTGCCTTAACGGGTTGGCGGAAGAGGTAAGGGCAATCGTACAGGAAGTAGAGATTGACCCCAACAGACTTATTGAAAATCTTTGGGAAAGCATAACCGCACTCGACTGGGCAAACCCCACCGACGCAATATCCACGATGTTCACCCGCGAATGGGTTGAAAAGACGCTTGTAGAAAGTTTAAACGCTTTAATTTTCGGTAAGCACGACTACACGGGTCAGATACAGATAGCGGTAGAAAACGCTTCGACTTCACTGTTTACGGGCGCAATAGTCTTTATAGTATTCGTTGCGATATCGGTAGTGGCGGGGTACTTCATAGTAAAGGCGCAAATACGCAACCAAATAGCAAAGCGCGCTTTCTGGAAGTTCTTAGTCGTTGCCGGGGCGGACTGCGTAATATCGCTTGCGCTGTTTATCCTTAACGTATGGCTTTTAAGTATATGGACGCCGGGCGTTATAATATCTTCCGTAATTTCTTTCTTTATCGTCGGCGCGGTAGCGCTCTTTGAAGCGTACCTCGTTCACGGCTATAAAAAGGTTGCTGTAAAAAAGATAGTAACCGCCAAGAACATAGGGCTTCACGCGCTTACTAACTTCCTTATATATTTAATATGGCTGGCGTTCACCGCAGTTATTACTCTTTTATTAAACAAGCTGGCGGGTATCGTCATCGGATTAACGCTGTTTGAAATAGCAAGCATCGTTATGAACCTCAACGCCGAATCCTTTGTAAAAGGCTATGCGGAAAAAACCTTATAAAAAATTTATCCCCCGACGAAAGTCGGGGGAATTTATTTACTTTTTTACCGCTTTTTTGAATTTGTTGTATTCTATAAAACCTATTTTAAAATCTTTCGCTCTGAGTTTAGCAAGGTTAGCAAGCGTAAACCGCTTTTCAAGCGCCAAGTACAAAATAACGTTTTCTTTAAGCTCCGTATCGAACGCTTTCAGCGTTTCAGGGTCTAACTCACCGCTCTTAATTTTAAGCATTGCGCTTATGTAAAAGGTAACAAGCCTTTCGCACAGCACGTCGAATATAAATGAGTAGACCGTTTTCGTAAGTTTTGCCTTGCTCTTTTTAAACTCCGCAAGAGCTTCCTTAAGCCTTGCTTCAATTTCTTCGGAGTACTCCGTATGTACCGTGGTAAAGTTAAACGGCTTAATTTTTACGGCAGACAGCGTTTTGGCTTCGAACGCCGCAAATATTTCCGCCCCGTATCTGTCAACGCACGCCCTTTGCGAAAGCCCCTTTAAAAGGGAGGTTTTGAAGCAATAACCGCCGTCG
>JAAUYS010000050.1 GCA_014804995.1 Clostridia bacterium | reverse complement strand
CGCCATACCATTCCTGATCGACATAAGCCCAGAAAATCCTGACGGCCTCGGCGTCCATGACGCTTGCCGCGTCGTCGCCGCAAACGCAGGTCATGTAACCCACGTACGTATCCGTATCCGGCTCCGCGAAATACACGTAAAGGAACGCGTCCCCATCACGTATGTTCTTGGCATAGTAATCCCTGGCCCAACGATCCTTGTCCTCGTCCGTACGCAACGCCCCGTCGTATGCATGGAACACGACGTATGGCCTTACCCCAGTACTGTCGTAGAAACCCCTTCTCAGCAAATCGGCCACGCCGGACGGATTGTAGACCCAGTCGATTTCATCGACTACGCAATCCTCGTCGAACCCGACCCCCGAATCGAGCTTCTCGCGGACGTGCGTACTCGCAGGCACGGGACCGCACCGAATCCAAATAAAACAAATACCGAGCACCAACAAGAACACGGCATAGGGCAATATGGTAACCAAGACGTTATTGGCACGATGCCGCCTGAACCCGGGACCATATGACGACCCATGCCTAGTGCGACCATTGTAATTAATGCCGACGTCATACGACCGACGACTGTACGACGGCCTGGCGTCATGTACGACTACGCGCTTGCTCTCGCCTGCGCGATTATGGTCACCGACCATGTGAACCATACCTCCACTCACGATCTTTTCTTGATTATAGCACGAAACACAGACGAAATCAAGCCAAAAGATAAACTTGACAAGACACGGTACCCGTGCTATAATAATGAAGGAGCTGAGCCATACAAATATCTTCCGTCCACGAAATGGACATGATCGTAAGCCATAATAAAGTTTCCTTTCAAAACGGGACAGGACCGGGCATTCGCCTGGTCCTGTCTTTTTCAGCAAAGAAAGAAGATCCAAAGGATACCGAACGGCACTAAAGGGTGTGACGCACACCCGGTTATTACTCGAAATAAAAAAAAGCCCGAAAAGGGCGGAATAAAAAAATTCAATGCTCATGAAGAAAAAGAGCGGAAAGGAAAAAAAAATTATGCTGAATATGAGAAACTACGGTGTCGTCGAGGGTCGTCTGGTTCGTGAGCCCGCCATCTTCCAGAATGGCGATGGTTCCAAGAAAATCAAGTTCACCGTCGCCGCCCAGGACAACTACAAGAGCACTACTCCCGATGGCAAGAAGGAGAAAGGCTCCCAGTTCATCAACCTGGAGGCGTTCGTGCCTGCCGGGCGCGACAAGACCGTCTACGACCTGATGCACAAGGGCGACATGATCGGTGCCCAGTTCTCCGTACGGACCAACAACTACGAGAAGGACGGCAAGCCCGTCTACGACCAGGTGCTGTTCGTGGAGAGCGTCGACCTGAAGGAGACCAAGAGCGCGGCCGAGGCCCGCAGGGCTGGCAAGGACGCCAACGAGCACACTGAGCAGCCCGTGGCCGCTCCCGAGCTGGAGCCCGTGCCCGACTTCGCCGACGAGGACAATCCGTTCTAAGCAATACAGGGACACCCTAACGGGTGTCCCTTTTGTTTTTCTTGATGCCATGCACATGGCCGAATAAGACTTGAGAAAAATCAGAGTATAAGGGTAAAAACCTCCTTTCTTTCATACATCGGCCCGCAGCAAAAGCTGTGGGCCAATTTTTTTTCCAAATGGACGGGCATGACGACATGAACGAACGACACGCACGCATGCAAGAATATGCCGTGCATACCGACTAACACGAAACGAAAAAGGAGACTACACCATGGGCAAAGCAACGCATACCAACGTACCTTGGATCCTCAAGGACAAGAAGACCGAGGAACCACAGCCGATAAACATTGGCGGCAAACGATTCAACAACTACATCTGCCTCGTGGACCACTACCGCAGACCATCGAGGAAAAGAAACACGGCCGGCCGCTACCGCGTGGGCGCCAAGAACGAAAAGGACGCCAGGCAAATGCTCCAAGCCGCAATAGGCTTCGGCAGCATATTGATTTACATGGTCGAAAACGAAGGCCTGTACGGCGATATCGTACCATACGGGACATGCGTGAAGGAAACATTCGACTCGACCACACAACGATATATACAGACACCCGCGAAGAACGCCATCGACAGGCAATCCCAACCATGCGACGCATGCCGGAATACCATTGACTAACAAGAAAAGGAGTAACGACAAATGGAAAAAGCGACAATCGAAAACATGGAACTCGGCAACCTGATCTTCGGCCATCATGACACGAACAACCTCTGCGAAAAGTACGTCATCGACAGGGAAACCTTCCAGGGCATGTTCCACAAGTTCCTGGAAAGCATCGGCTTCACCATCTACGGCTATACCGAGACGGATGAACTCTGCAAGAAACTCAACTACGAAGGACTGTTCGAGAACGACGTATTCCTGATCCGTCCATACTACTGGGGTGACGACGAAGATGAGATGGCAAAGCCCAACTTCGTATACAAGCCCGGAAACGTCGAAATCTCCTGGTACAAGTACGCCCTGCGCGACGCCTACTGCTCCCATGACCTCACGATCGAACAGTTCAGGACGATGCTCGACGAATGCACCAAGAGCATGGAATGAAAACGAACCCACGGCGACTCCGCCGTGGGTTATATTCTTTAAGACCGAATCCATGACACTACAATGATACCGTTAGCACCGAGACGAATACACGGACTCATATACGATAGCAACAATCATAAAATACCTGAAAGTGTCGAAACGACACGCGGTTCATGATTGAAATGGTCCAAAAGGACTAGGAAAGAGTCTAAACGGTGTGCACGCCACACCCGAAAATAACTCGAAAAATAAGCCCGATAAAGGGCAAAACAAAAAATTTTGCACGCTCTGAGGAAAAGAAGAGCAGAAAGGACAATTATTATGTTGAACATGAGAAACTATGGTGTAGCTGAAGGCCGTCTGACCCGTGAACCCGCTGTCTTCCAGAACAGCGACGGCTCCAAGAAGATCAAGCTGACCATCGCCGCCCAGGACAACTACAAGAGCACTACGCCTGACGGCAAGAAGGAGAAGGGCTCCCAGTTCATCCAGCTGGAGGCGTTCGTTCCCGCCGGGCGCGACAAGACCGTCTACGACCTGATGCACAAGGGCGACATGGTCGGTGCGCAGTACAGCATCCGCTCCAACAACTACGAGAAGGACGGCAAGACCGTCTATGACCAGGTGCTGTTCATCGAGAGCGTTGACCTGAAGGAAACCAAGGCCACTACCGCCGCCCGTGCGGCAAAGGCCGTAGCCGCCCCCGCCACCGAGGCACAGGCCAGCTGACACAGACATAAACGACAGGGCTATCCCCCGCGCTCGCAACAGCTTGCGCAAAAACGGGGATAGCCCTGTTTTTTTTTTTTCGTCTACGTATTTTACAAAGACCATCATAAGAATACTAATGCCACTTGCAGTTACGCCTGACGCGTTTCGTGGCACGATTGTAGCTACGCTCGAACTTCTTCCGCCGGTACCACTCGTCGACCCTGTCGGGTTCGTCCTTGCGATTCACGGCCATCAGGCTGTCCCTGCGATACTCCATGGCGACAAAGTCCCTGTGGCGCACGGACCACGCAATATACCTCAACAACGAGACAAACAACAGGAATACCAACGGGACGGCCGGTATGATCCAAAACCAATACATACTGCAACACCCTCCTATGGCAATATACCACATAATGAGACACAATTCAAGTCAAAACGACAACTGGGCATTGTGTATGGCAAAACTGGTTCCATGCGAAAAGCCCTACGACGGGCCGACTGACTCCCGATACCAAGAAAGAAAGGATGCAAATACCATGGAACGCAATTATACGAAAAGAAAAGACGTCACAATGAATACGTTAAAAGACAACGGATACGAGCTCGTCTGCCTGCACGGCTACTACGGCCCCGACGAATACCCGACGCCATACACCGACCAGGTGTCCATAGACATCTGCACGCGTATGTACGTCGACGCCTGCCGCAAGGGCCACGCGATACGCTTCGAGAACGTACGGGTGAACGACAGACTGTACCGGACGACACGCGCAATCGGCGGATGGACCGCATACAACATCGTATTTGCAAAACAAATCACCGAGGCCTGACGCCAAGCGTCAGGCTTCATTCGTTTGCTACACTGAACAACGGCGAGCAACCATACGAAAAAAGGCATACAAAAAAAACAGAATTCCGATGGTACCATGACGGACAATATCAAGAAAGATGCGCACATAAACCAAGAAGAACCACATGTGAACTGAAATGCATTGAAACCATAACATGAAACCGCGCCCGACGATCCAGGCTTTATATAAAATGCTGCCAAGGCCAGCCGATTAAAAATTGACATACTACCATTCCCCAAATGGTCCCCAGCGGTTTCGGCCCCGCTGGGGATTTCCTTTTCAAAGACATCTAAAGTGTGTTGGCACACACCGAAAAAAATTTGAAAGAGACAACGCAGAAAAGCGATTGCCTGCATGTTCGTATGGTTAAGGTAAGACAGCTCCATGGTGGAGCAGCCGGCGTTCCGTCCACGAACCGGGTTCGACTCCCGGGACTGGTTGGCCAAGTGGGTAGCGGGCGATAGAGAGAGACCTGACGCATCGGAAGGGATGGTTCGAGTCCATACTTACCTTAACCATACGAACATAAACGCGAAAGTGAACGGTTACCCTTGCATGGGTTGAACCGACACGATAAATCTTCATGGGGCTGAATCAATCAGCCCACCACCTGTCGTCTTAGTTCAAGTAGAACAGTCGGATGAAAAACTCTGGAAAATCGTAGGTGCGAATCCACGAGACGGCACCAATTACACCTTAACTCCTTTTTCTTTTTTTCTTCAAATTTCTCCCATACCCCAGCCGTCAAACGGCTGGGGTAATTGCTTTCGAGACGCGTGACCACGCGCCGATTAAAAAGTGACGAACATTTCACCATACTATCACCCCCACAAGGTCCCCGGCGGTTTCGGCCCCGCCGGGGACTTCCTTTTTCCATATAAGACTATTGAAATAGCCGATAAAAAACTGGCAATACGACTAT
>JAAUYS010000049.1 GCA_014804995.1 Clostridia bacterium | reverse complement strand
GTTCACGGCAGACAGACTCGTGCACTGATCCAACGGAAACACGCGATACGAATACATCGAAGTCAAACGAGTAGTCATCTTGATGGAACCCGTATCGGGATCGAGATACAAATAATCGGCCGCATTACTTTTACCATTCTGTGGCAAATTTCCCTTGTTCATAACCAACAAGTTCAACATCACGGCATCCGGATCATATGTCAAGGGCACGCGCAGATTAATGTAATACTGAAACATGACCCCGTCGAAATCCACGTTCGGCGGCACTTCCACGTACAATGACAGCACGATGGCACCGTTATCGTTGGACGTCTCGTACTTCTCTGAATCCGAAAAGAACATGGATTCGGCTTCCTCTACGTAATCGCCGACCATAACGAGAACTACGGCCGTTGCCGTCGGTGCGGTACGGGACGTCACGCCTATCGACGAACCATCGGACAACGGTCCGACCTGAGAAAGATAGGTTCCATTTACGATATTTAAGTTATCCTCGGTAGCAGTAGCATTGATATAATTATCGTCTATGACGATCTTGCCCTGCACGGTCATGGTAGCGCCAGCAAGAGCATAAATACCACTACCCTCGCCGGCACGATTGCCTGAAATCGTCACATTATTCATGCCGAGCTTAGCGCCCGCGAGAGCATAAATACCACCGCCCTTGGCACCACGGGCGCCGTTATCCTTCACCTCGCAATCCTGCAGGCTGCAAGTCGAAGTACCGTCCACCTGAACGTTGGCGCCATCGTTCGAATTCGTGACGACCGTCTTATTATTATTAATCTTCGTTCGAACAAACGTAACGTCAGACGCCGATGTATAAAGACAGCCAACGCCCTGGTTCCCTATATTATAGGATAGATCGCTGTCAATGATAGTTGCAACGGAACCTTGCTCGAAACGCATCGCTCCGCATTTTACCGCAGCATAATTGTTCGACACGACACAGGACCTCATGGTAATAGGTGCGGAGACCAGACCCACGGCCGGAGCTCGACTGGTCGCGTAATTATATTTCATCTCCACCCTATCCAGATTTATATAGGTTGGAGTAGCCCTCGTCCACTGGCTTTGGAAAGCCACGCCGTTTCCACTACCATAATTGGCAACCAACTTAGTATCTTTAATAATCACGCCGGACTGCGCATTTTTCGCACTGATACCAGCGGCAGCGCCACTCACTGTGGATGTGCCGTCATTACCGGACTTACCGCCATAATTGCCGGACACCACGCAATCCGTTATCGTGGCCGCATAATTGTAACTGCTAATGAGTGCAATGACCCCACTCGTACCGGTAGTCGCATTACATGTAAACATCGAATTCCGCAACTGCAAGACGCTTTGCTGATAAAATATGCTAGATGCATTATTATTGGCCACGAGCAAGTTCTCTGCATCAATAGTACCAAAATACGCTGCCGAAACCAAAGATGTGGAACAGGTATTATTGACTATATATGAATCCCTTAACGTAACGGGCAAATTTAGCACGCCAACCCTGAACGAATTTATGAACCACGCATCACTTATCGATACGACATATGTCCAAATACTTGCATTCGGGACTTCATCCACTGTCAGAATAATGTTGTTCTTCGACGTATAATAACCGCCGTTGATAACCAACTTTGCGTTATTGGACGTGTGGATAAGCCGTCCCGACTGGGACACTATGCTACCCATGGATGACATATCGGACGTATGCCGAACCTTCGTAGGCGTGTCCGTGGCTTCCACGGTATAATACGTCATCGTCTTGGTAGCTTCCGACCACGCGGCATTCTGCAAGTTCCACGTCTTGAACGTGGACAGGCTCGTCGACATATCGGCCGGCAACGAACCGACCAGGCTGTCGGTTATGACGGGCTTGTTTATCTCACCCGTCGACACGTCCCGATCCTCGATCGTAAGCGTGACGTTGCCGCTTATACTGATAGCATCAGCCGCCGCCGTACTGTCCATCGTTACAGTATGACCATTCAAATTAATAGTATAATCGTGCGCAGTACAGAAAATATACTGATTAAAGATACTGACGTCCGTGAATAACGTAACGGTACCGCCTGTCGAATCATTAGCCATGTTGCACATATCGACCAGCGATCCATAAAACTCGTGCGCCTCGCCGTCGACAATAGTCGAAAGGGACGCCTCGAAATCAGACTCGGATATAACGCCAAGATCCACATCGTCCATGTCCGTCTGATTGCCGACGACATCAATGTCAACTCCTGTCTCCATCTCGCCAACATTATCCGAATCAATAATCTCCTCTCTAAAGACAGAATATGTCTCGGCATCACCGGTCGCACTTACTGGTATGTCCGCGTCGGAAAGATTAGCATCTACGGCATTCGCTGTGAAAGACAGGCATATCGTATTGACAAAAAATACGAGCACCAAGACGACGACGATAATCTTACGCCATAATGTATGATAATAATGATTAGCTCCCAAACCAACGCACCTCCAAAGACTAGAAAACCCGGGACCCGAAACGGTCCCAACATATAAAGTATATCAAAAAAGTCCACGTATTGCTATACGTAAGAACACGACTGGGACGAACCCAAGTCGAAAACACATGTTGAAATGTGTCGATACATTGCCAAACCAACGAAAGGAGAATGATATCATGATTGACATCAAAGGCCTGTTCAATACAGCCACCGTCTATACGAACAACCTGGACCGAAACAGCCACGACCAGATCCAGAAATTCCTGGACAGTCCCCTCTCCGAGGGTTCCACCATTCGGTTCATGCCCGACGTCCACGCGGGAAAGGGCTGCACCATCGGCACCACCATGACGCTCACGGACAAGATATGCCCGGCGATCGTAGGCGTCGACGTCTCGTGCGGCATGTACGTCACGCGGCTCGAGGAAAAGATCGTCGACCTGCGGAAACTCGACAAGGTAATCCACGAGCATATACCTGCAGGCCTCGACAAGATACGCGACAAGCCCCTGGACCTTGCCTACATGACGAACGTGGAAGACCTCATTTGCGGAATCAAGAGCCGTGACAAGGCGCTTCGCAGCATCGGCTCCCTCGGGGGCGGCAACCATTTCATCGAAATGGACAAGGATTCCAACGGATGCCTGTACCTCGTCATCCATACTGGCAGCCGCAATGTCGGCGCCCAGGTCGCATACAAATGGCAGAACAAGGCCATCAAGCAGATCCAATTGGACGGGCTTGACGATATCGTTCCCGAGGAACTCAGCTACCTGACGGGCAAATCAAAGGACCAATATCTCCATGACATGAAGATCGCCCAGGAATACGCGGACGTAAACCGCCAGGCCATCGCCCGGGTCATCATGACGCACATGGGGCTCCACCCCGTACAGCAGTTCACGACCGTGCACAACTACATCGACCTCACGGATGGCATGACTCGCAAGGGCGCCGTACGTGCGCATAAGGACGAGCTGCTCATCGTACCCATGAATATGCGCGACGGCTCGTTACTCTGCGTCGGCAAGGGAAATCCCGACTGGAACGAATCCGCGCCCCATGGTGCCGGTCGACTGTTGAGCCGCCTGGACGCCCGTGAGAAAATAGACTTGGACGAATACAGGAAAACGATGTCCGGCGTCTATACCACGTCCGTGAACGAGCATACGCTCGACGAGGCGCCCCAGGCATACAAGCCCATGTCCGAAATCGTGTCCCAAATCCAGGACACGGTTACGATAATCGATACCCTCAAGCCCGTCTACAACTTTAAGGCATGACGAAAGGCCACATCCGAAAACAAACGGATGTGGCCTTTCTTGTTTCCGATTCTCCGTTGACATTCAATGAAAAATAAGATATAATTTAAGCAAAAAAGAACAAGAGGAGACGAAACATGCCCACCCCAGAAGGAAAAATCGAGGACTACTTCCTCAAGAAATGCAAGGAAAACGGCATCCTATGCTGGAAATTCACGTCCGCGTCACAGAACGGGGTCCCAGACAGGATCCTGATATATGACGGCCAGGTCGTGTTCGTCGAGCTCAAAGCCCCCGGAGAGACACCGAGGCCGGATCAGCTTGCCATACATCGGATGATTAGAAGGCACAGGGCCGTCGTACTGGTATCCGACGATAACCGGACGTCGGACGAAATAATAGACAGGTTGCTCGACCATGAGTTCATCCCGAAAAAGCCACGCAAGAAGAAACCAAAAGCATGACACAGTCGAAATTGCCCCGCAATTCGACTAATATGGGAATATACGGAACCATATCTTTCACAAAAAATCCACGAGGTAATAGATACAATGACACCCACCCTCGAATTCAAGCCATACGAAAAGAATAAATCCGACAACTTCTATGGGCAGTCCCAGCGCCTGGACGACGTAGCGGACATAAGGAACCGGATACTGAGAATAAGCAAGCGCCACGAGGACCTGTCGATATACTATTTCGACTCGGACTACGTCTACCGGAAGATGAGCACGAAGACGGGACTTCCCGTACCGAACGGACTGGTATGGTGTCCTCCCAACTACGGATACTTGCAAGACAACCCGAATATCATATCAGGATATGCCAGGCCACGGATACCGAGATCCTTCGGCAATACGAACCTCAACCGGCATTGCCTGTACCAGGCGATATCGAAACTCAGACCCGGTGACACGATCGATACTTTGATCAAGTACTACAATACCCGCACGGAACATACTTACAATGAATGGCTCCTGATGCATCGATTCCATGAGCGCGACATGTCCGACACGAACACGGTCCTGCTTATGGCAAAGGTATCGCCCGAGGTGTACAAGTTCGTGCTGAAGATAGACAAGCCCCAGATAGAACGCGAATATGGCAACAACAACACGCACACCTTCGACTTCATACGGATACAGGTCGCGATACCGACGACCTGGCCCACGGACAAGAAAAAGTTCACACGGGAACACATAAGGGAAATCAACAGGGCCGCGTTGCTCAAGCTCAAGCATAGCCGCTCGTGGCAGGCGTTCGACCTTCCCGTGAACATATTGAGGCTGACGGAATGCATCATAACCCAACAGTCCGAGATAGAACTGTTATACGAGATCAAACGGATAGGAGGCCAAGCATGACGTCGGCCGACATCACCCTATG
>JAAUYS010000048.1 GCA_014804995.1 Clostridia bacterium | reverse complement strand
TGGCTTTTACAGGGCGGGGACAAGATGTCCAAGTCCAAGGGCAACGTTATGTACGCCGACGATATGGCTGATATATTCGGCGTGGACGCGGTGAGATACTTCGTCCTGCACGAAATGCCCTACGCCGACGACGGCATTATTACCTGGGAGCTGATGTGCGAGAGGATAAACTCCGACCTTGCCAACGTTTTGGGTAATCTCTTAAAGAGAACTGTTTCTATGACCAACCAGTATCTTGGTGGCGTTGCCAAAAAGACGGGCGTAGAGGAAGAAGTAGATAAGGACTTTGAAAGCGTTATAAAAGGAACTTTTGCAAAAGTCGCTTCCAAGATGAACGAGTACAAGGTTGCGGACGCTTTGGATAATTTGTGGACGTTATTCCGCCGTGCAAACAAGTACATTGACGAAACTACCCCCTGGCTTCTTGCAAAGGACGAGGGTAAGAGGGAAAGACTTTCCGAAGTTTTATATAACCTTTTGGTTGCGTTGGACGTGGGCGCGTATATTCTTAAAAACTTTATGCCGTCCACCGCGGATAAAATTCTTAAAGAGATAGGCGCAAAGGCAAGGGATTTAAATTTAACAAACTTCGTTAAGGAATACAAAGTAACTTCAACCCCCGCGACGTTATTCGAGAGAATTAAATTCGAGGACATTAAACCCAAGATTGAAAAAATAGAAGAAAAGCAGAGAATGGAGGCTACACCCGTGGACGAAACCGCAAAGGAAACTATTACTATTGACGACTTCGGCAAAATAGAGATGCGCGTAGGCACGGTTGTCGCGTGCGAAGCCGTTAAAAAGAGCAAGCTTTTACACGAAACCGTAAGCTTGGGTAATAAAAGAATTTCAGTACTTTCCGGCATTGCCAAGCACTACACTGCGGAAGAGATGGTCGGCAAGCGCGTTATAGTCGTTTGTAACCTGCCCCCCAGAGAGATGAAAGGGCTTTTAAGCGAGGGTATGATTGTCTGTGCTGAGGCGCCCGACGGAACGCTTTCTGTCGTTTCGCCCGAAAAGGACGTACCTGACGGGAGCTTGCTTTCGTGAAGTTTATAGACGTACACTGCCATTTGGACGGCAGGCACTTCGACGACTTGGACGGGCTTTTTAAACGCCTTGAAGAAGCCGGCGTAGAAAAGGTTATAACCTGCGGGGTGGACCTTCCTACAAGTATAGCCGTAAAGGAAATTGCCGAAAGGTATCAAGGCTGTTACTTTACCGCGGGTTTTCATCCGACGGAGCTTAAAGAGTATAGAGAGGCAGACCTTGAAAAAATAGCCGAGCTTGCAATGCACGAAAAATGCGTTGCGATAGGTGAGATAGGTTTGGACTACCATTACCCCGATACGGACAAACCCTTACAAAAAGAGGTCTTTGAAAAGCAGTTGCGCTTGGCGTACGAGCTTAAACTGCCAGTGGAAATACATTCACGCAACAGTGCGGAGGATATGTACGACATATTAAGGGCGAATAAAGAGCTTTTAAAGTACGGGTTTCTACTTCACTGCTATTCTCACAGCGTTGACCTTGCGGTAGAACTGCAAAAGTCGGGGGCGTACTTTTCGTTCGGCGGAACGAGTACCTACTCCGGCAGTAAAAAGGCGAGAAGGGCTATTGCCACGCTCGGGCTTGACAGACTTCTTACAGAAACTGACAGCCCCTATATGCCACCCGTATCAAAGGCGGGGCTTTTCCCCAACACCCCCGAAAGCATCCCTGAAATTTTGCAAAACTTTGCCGACCTTCACGGAGTGAACGGAGAGTACTGCGCGGAAAAAGTATGGCAAAACGCGCATACGCTGTTTAAAAAACTAAATAAATGAGTCAAAGTCCTTGCGGTTTTCCCCGCAAGGACTTCTTCTTCATAAGTTTCGTAAAGGGAAAATAAATCCGTTTACATTAATATCATTTGCTGTTATAATTACTTTATACTAAAAAAGGTCGGCTAAAAAATGGAAAACGATTTAAAGAGCGTGCTTGCAGAGTGCGGGTTCGGCTTTAAAAAGAAGTTCGGGCAGAACTTCATAACCGATAAAAACCTGTTGTCTTGTATCGTAGCGCAGGCGGGAGTAGAAAGCGGAGATACCGTAATTGAAATAGGTTGCGGTGCTGGTACGCTTACACGCGCTATTGCGGAACGCGCCAAAAAGGTTATTGCGTTTGAGATAGATACCTCTTTACAGCCCGTGCTTTCAAAGACCCTTGCGGGCGTTGAGAATGCGGAAGTCGTCTTTAAAGACTTTTTAAAGGTCAACCTTTCAGAGCTTGAAAAAGAAATTGGCGAGTACAGCGTGGTTGCAAACCTTCCGTATTACGTTACGACACCGCTCATTATGAAGCTTTTGGAAGAGAGTAAAAGTTGCAAAAGCTTGACGGTAATGGTTCAGGAAGAGGTTGCTTTAAGGCTTTGCGCTAAGGAGAACACTCCCGATTACGGCGCGATAACGGCAGTAATCGCCCTGCGTGCGCGCGCGGAAATTATAAAGAAAGTGCCGAGAACTATGTTTATGCCCCGCCCCAACGTAGACAGCGCGGTGGTAAAGCTGACCGTTGAGGACGGAAGAATAGCGGTAAATGATAAGGAGCTTTATAAAAAGGTAGTGCATACCGCGTTTTTATCCCGAAGAAAGACGCTTGAAAACAATCTTGTTAATTCCTTTAAAATAACGAGGGAGCAGGCACAAAACCTTTTAACCGCCTGCAATATAGATTTAAAGGCAAGGGGAGAAACGCTTTCCCCGCAGGCGTTTGCAAGCCTTGCAGACGAACTTAAAAACATACTTTAATTAATTGCCCGCCCGCGCTAAAAAAGCGCGGGCGGATATTTATTTAGAATAAAAAATCTCGTCATTCCGAGCGCGGAGCGCGAGGGAATCCCATAGTGGGTTGCTCGGGGTGAGTAAAAGCGGTTAAAGAATACGAGATTCTTCGGCAAGCCTCAGAATGACAAAAAGCCGAAACAAAAAAACAACCATTATATGCGGTGAGTAAAAATTTTGTTCTAATATTATTTTCTTCGGCATAAGTTAAGGTAGACTAAAGTTTCGGAGGAAAAGTATGAACGAAGAATTAGACTATGCCGAGATGCTTGAAATACCCGTAAGCACGGTAAACGTCGTAAAAAAGAAGAGCCTTTTCAAGCACAAGCCCTTTGCGCCCAAGGAACAGCCCGCGCCCGTGCAGGACGATTTGAAAGACCTTGTAGTTGACAGCGTGAACGAACGCGTTGGCGCTTACACCTATACGGAGGACCTTTCAGAACCCCCCAAGGCTGAAAAGAAAAAGTTGTTCCCCAAGGACAAGGCAAGCAGAATTATCTTTACCGAGCTGATTGCGGTATGCGTTCTGGCGGTTGCCATTTTCCTTACGAATATATTTATGCCCACAAGCGCGATAAATACCTTTATAGGCACGCTTACGGGCAATAAAAAGACGGAAACGGAGCCTGCCTATTCGGAGCTTACCTTATCCCCCGTTGTCAGCGATTTGTCGGACGCGGTCGTAAACGTTTCCGAAAGCGGTGTGCTTACCTTTACGGCTAAGGGTAGCGTGTACCCTATTTGCGCGGGCAAGGTTGCTTCCGTAACCAAGGAAGAGGACGGTTACACGGTTGAAATCGCGCATACTTCAACTTTTTCAAGCGTGTTCACGGGGCTTTCCGACGTGTACTCCGCAAAGGGTACTTCCGTACAGGTCAACATTCCTTTTGCTTATTCCGACGGAGAGGGCGAAGTGCGCGTATCTATGTACGACAACGGAACGCTTTTAAACTGCTATTCGCTTTCGGGTGAAGTACCCGTCTGGAATTCGTGAAAATAAGAATACACCCGCTTTTTCTGGCGGTTGGAATATTGAGCGCTGTTTTCGGCGGTTTGCCGATATTTATAATCTGCGCACTGACCGCACTCCTGCACGAGTGCGGTCATATATTTTGCGCGTCAAGGCTGGGCTTCGAGTGTAAAAAAATAAGCCTGATGCCTTTCGGCGCTTCGGCTGTGTGTGATATTGAGGGGATATCCCCGACGGATGAGATTAAGCTTGCGCTTGCAGGTCCTTTGGTAAACTTTATACTGTGCGTTGCCACGGCGGGGCTGTGGTGGTTCTATCCCGACACTTACGCGTATACGGACCTTATTTTCTACGCAAGCGCTGGTATGCTTATATTGAACCTTTTGCCCGCGTACCCGCTGGACGGCGGAAGAATAGCAAAGTGCGTACTGTGCCGTTTTTTGAAAGAAAAGCATTTAAATATAGCTCTGCGGGTTGTAAACTTAATCGTGGTGCTTGGGATAATACTTCTGTTTATCTTCGCTTACAGAAATCTGACGCTTATAACGACGGCGGTATTTCTTTTCGTCTGCGCGCTGTCTAAAAGCCAGCCCGCCCAAAAAATTAACTTTGCAAAAAACAAAAAGAAGAAGGGCAGGGAGATACGGTACGTCATTCTGGACGAGAACGCGACGTTTAAGGACGCGTTAAGGTACGTTGACGCAAGCAGATATTTGGTATTGCAGATTTACGATGAAAAATTCCTCGATGAAATCACCGAGGACGAACTATACGAAAGACTTTTAAATAGCGGTCTTTACGATAAAATTATGGGTTAGCTTACTTTTGCAGAAAGCGTTTTGAAAATACTTCTTCGTCTATATTTCCGCTCAGAACGCAGTTTACGGCTTTTACGCCTAAGTCGATAGCGTCCTCAACCGCACCCGTAAGCGACGAAAAATCAAACTTGCACTTGTAGGCTTGCTTTTTGGTTTTGAAAAGATAACGGGAATAGTTGAAGTGCCTCTTTAAACAGCGTTCTACGCCGGTAACGGTTACGCTCGGCTCAATGAGCTTAATGCTGTCGTAGACGGGACCCGTGCAGGCTACAACGCTTTCCCGCGGTAAAATTCGTCTTCTTACGCCGTAGAACTTGCTTATATAAAGCCCCAAGTCGCTCTCTAACCTTTGGTGAGCCATAGGGGAGGAAGCCGTAGCCTCGTACGCGTAGACGGCGGGGTGAACGGTACAGTCCAGCGCGTAGTGCGTTGCATAACCGCAAGCGTAAGAGAGGTTGCCACCGGAAAGCTTTTCAAAGACTTCGCGCGCGTCAAGCTGATGCAACGCCCGCCCTAAATTTGTTTTGGAAAATTTGTAATTGTATGCAAAAAATACGTCCCCGCCCTGCGCACCCAAAAGGTACAGGGTAGGGGATTTTATTTTTTCTTTACTGTTTGAATCCAGCCGTTCAAAAATCTTCTCGGCACAGATTAAGTGTGAAAAATAGTCAGGCATACTATAAGTATAGCCGATTTGTAAGTTTTTTATAGTTTATCAAGCGTTCTTTTTCCGTAGAACAGATACTGCTGGACGTAACCCGCGTCCTCTTTGAAAAGATTGCAAAAGTAGTCGCATATCTTGTTGCGGTCGGTTAGCTCGCCCATAAAGTCCTCTTTGTAAATTTTTTCAATCCAGGTGTCTACGGGGAAGCTGTCCCGCTTGCCGAAGCCGAAAAGGGCAATACAGTCTGCAACCTTAGGGCCTATGCCCTTGTAGGTTAAAAGCTCTTTTTTAAGCTGTGCGGAGTTTAAATTTTCAAGGTGGGAAATACCTTCTGTTAAAATTCTTTTTGAAGTTTCGTCAAGAAAGACGTCGCGGTATCCGCATCCCGCGTTTTTAAAGAACGCTACGCCCGCTTGTGAGAGCGCGGAGGTGGAGGGGAAAGTATAATATTCTTCGCCTAAAAATTCGCGCCTTTCGCCCAAGCCTGCGCAAATGCGGTTTATAATTCCCTTAATCCTCGGAATGTTGTTGTTCTGGGAGATGATAAAGGAATAAATCATTTCTTCCTTATTTTGGTTTAAAAGGCGTAAGCCCTTAAAGGTTTGCGCACTTTTGGTAAGCAGTGGTACGTTGTGGGAGATTGCTCTTTCAACTATTTCTTTATAGTCGCGTGCCAAGTCAAAGTAGTTGTAGAAGTAGTCCGAATCGTCGCTTTCTACTATCGTCTTGTTGCCCTCGGTGTAGACGTAGCAAGCCTTGTCGGCGGATATTACCAAATAGCCCTCTTTAAAGGGGGTAAAGCGGAAAATCTGTCCGCAGTCCAAAACCTGTTCGGGGTTGAAATACTGTGCGTCGTAGTCGAATTTCATAGTACACCTTAGTAAAAAAATACAGCCGTTGTTTACGGCTGTATTTTATCATTTTTAAGTGGAGGTTGTCAATCTTCGGTAAATTTAATATTTGCAGAGCCTGCGCTGACCTTTACGGTAACTTTACCCAAATCGTTGCCACTTTGGTTCTCTACGTTGCAACTGCCTGCTGAAACTTTGCTTTCAATGCGGTAGTCAGACTTTTTGCCCTCTACCAAGATATTGCAACTGCCCGCGGAAACGTCAACTGCAATATCGTCGCTGTTTACGTTTTTGAGATTTATAGTTCCCGCATTTACTGTCGTTTTAACGCTTTCAAGGCATAACACTTTTTCAGAGTTCAGCGTGCCTGCGTTTACTTCGCACTTCAATTCATTGCAGGTTATGTCGTTGAGTTTAACAGTGCCTGCGTTGAGGTGTACGGATATATCGCCGTATTCGCCGTCAGCAAGGTTAAGCGTTCCGGCATTTACGGTAAGGTCAAGGTTCAATTCCAAGCTCTTGGGAATACGGACGGTGATGGTGGGGAAATCCGCAAAGCAACCTATAAAGTTATACCAGTGCTTCATTTTGGAAGTAACGGTCAGTTTGCCGTTTTCTTCCGTACATCTGACGTCTAATTTTTCCGATTCGGGATAGTCTACTATGACAAACTCTCCGTCGTAAAACTCCGTCTTTAATTCGCCGACTTCCATTTTGGTGTTTAAGGTGTGAATGGGAGACTGGTTGTCGTAAGTCTTCATTTCGTAATCTAATTTGAATGACCAACCGTTAAGCCCGAGATAGACGAGCAGAAGTATTCCGCCTATTATTAATATCACAACGCCTGCAACAATCATTTTAACAACTCCTTTCATTTCGTTTTCTCCTTTCCGCTAAACAGTCTTTTGAGCCAAGAGAAGAAGCCTGTGAACAGCTTCCACATAAGTTTTACAAGTCTTGTGCAGATGGGTATGGCGATTAGGCTTACGCCGAAGGTTATAAGCCCTAAGCCGATAAGTCTTATGCCCTCTAAAACGTCGGTGAACACGGCGCCCACGCCCGACCCTAACGTTACTATTCCGCCGATAAGCACGCCTACGGGCGCTACGCAAAGCCCGACGGTTACGCCGACCATAGCCATAATAAGCACAAAGATAGGTATTGCAAACACTATGCACAAAATTACGAATACCCAGGTGTAGTCGTCCCTGCACTTTTCTATCTTTTCAGTGGAGCGGTGGCGGGGATTGTCGCGGTCGCTACGGTAATCGTTACTGTAGTCGTCGCGGTAATCGTCGTAATAGTCGTCCCTGTAATTATCGTTTCTTACGGTGCGCTCGCGGGATAAGCGTTCTTCGTGTCGACGGAGCTTTTCTTCACGGCGCTCCTCACGGCGTTCTTCCTTACGGCGATAATTTTCCTCGCGACGCTCTTCACGTCTTTCCTCGCGCCTGTCGTGCATACCGTCTTTACGGTTACCGGCGGACAAGTCGTCGTAATAGTCGTAAGAGGAGTTTTCGGATAGAATTCTTTGCGCCGCGTCGTAAGGTGCGCCAAAGTCCTCAATAATTTCCCTTTCGGTATAGCCGGCGTCGCGCCTGTCAGCGTACGCTTCGGCGTAATAGTCCAAAACGCGCCGTCTTTCGCTTTCTGTAACGCTTAAAAGGTTGCTTTTAAGTTCGTCGCGCCATTCGTTATAGGTCATAATAAACCTCCATAATTTCATATTCCCGTCGGGGTCAAATTCTTCCCCCGAAAATCTTTTTATATATTGCGTTAATCTCGTTCAAATCATTCCGTCCGCTAAGTAGCTTTTTAAGCCCCAAATTCGTTATTTTGTAATATCTTCTGAGCCGTCCGCTGAACTCGGCGGTGCGGGTGGTTACGAACCCGCCTGCTTCAAGCCTCTTTAAAATAGGGTATAGGGTGCTTTCGGAAATTTCTATAACGCCCTCTAAGTCGCTTATGATTTTATAGCCGTAGCTTTCCCCCTTGCTTATCGCGTAGAGTACGCATACGTCCAATATTCCTTTTTTGAGTTGAATATCCATAGAAAACCTCTCACAAATTTTTTAAGCTATTCTGCGCTTAAAAAATTTCGTGATTTTGAGAAAATCGGGCGAATTGCCGATAAATACCCCGCTTTGTCTAATACTATACATTGCATAGTATGAGTTGTCAAGCGTTTTTTGTAAAATTTTTTTAAAAATATTGCAGGCGGTTTTGTGTAAGCAGGTGGCGGGGTGCAACTTGCTTGCTATAAGAATTATTTTCTTGTTTTTACAAATTATATTTATATGATTACGTTAGAAAAGAGCGTAAAAGCTATAAAAGACATTTTAAAAAGCGAAGATATTTTAACATTCGAATTCACTTCGGAAGAGGGGAAGAAGTTCGCCGTCATTTACGCGGACGGCATAGTTGACAAACAGCAGATAGGCGAACTCGTAG
Source organism: Clostridia bacterium (assembly GCA_014804995.1). GTDB lineage: Bacteria > Bacillota > Clostridia > Christensenellales > Borkfalkiaceae > Coproplasma. Next base: position 7,724 of record JAAUYS010000048.1, on the reverse strand, counting down.
TAAAGCCCTTAAACAGGGCAAAGACGGACGACAAGTTTGAGGACATTAAGCTTTTGCTGGCTTCCCCAGAGCTTAAAGAGGGCAGTAAAACCGCTGACGCCGTAAAGGAAATTTCGGGTGGCAACGCCGTGCTTTTAATTGACGGTGAAAAGGACTTTTTAATAGTAGGCGTTAAATGTCCGCCTATGCGTTCCGTTGCAGAACCGCCCACGCAGGTTGCCGTTCACGGCCCGCGCGAGGGATTTATTGAAGATATAAAGATAAATTTGGGGCTTATAAGAAAGCGGATAAAGACGGACAAATTGCAGGTTAAAAGCTTTTCCGTAGGGGAAAAGTCCGATACGGCGGTTGCGATAGTTTATATAGAGGGGTTATGCCCAAAAGGTCTGCCGGAAAAGATTGAAAAGCAGATTAAAGAAAACAAGATAGACATCGTACCCGATTCTTCTTACGTTTCCCAGCTGATGGCAAGAAGACCGCGTTCCCTTTTTAAACAGTGCGGTACTGCCGAAAAGCCCGATATATTCTGTGCCAAGATTTGCGAAGGCAGGGTGGGTATCGTCGTGGACGGTTCGCCCATATGTCTTACGGTGCCGTATATGCTGGTGGAGGACTTTCAGTCCGTTGAGGATTACTATATAACCTCCTACCGCGCGACTACGCTGAGAATTTTGCGCATTTTATCAATAGTGATAGGTATTTTTCTGCCTGCGCTGTATATTACCGCACAGCTTTTCAAAATACAGATAATACCGTTCCAACTGCTACTGAAAATATCAAGTTCGGTTGCGGGGCTTGCGCTTTCGCCAAGCGTTGAAATGTTTTTGACGCTATTTGTCTTGGAGGTTTTAAACGAGGCTTCAATACGAATGCCAAAATACGTCGGACTTGCGTTGTCGGTTGTCGGTGCGCTCGTCCTGGGCGATACGGCGGTTAAGGCGGGCGTTATCTCAACCCCTGCGATAATCATAATAGCCTTTTCTGCAATTTGCCTTTATACAGTGCCGAACAACGTTGAAACGACGACCACATTAAGGTGGATGTTCCTCATAGTTGCGGGTAGCTTAGGGCCTTTCGGAATAGTGCTTTTAAGCGCGTACGTCATCTGTTACATCGTTTCAGAGCAGTCTTACGGCGTACCGCTGGTTGCGCCCTTCGCCCCGCTTGTAAAGAGCGATTTGTACGACAGTTTAATAAAGGCGAATATGTACACCCTTAACGAAAGACCCAAAGTTTTAAACACGAGTGAAAAGGTAAGGCTTAAAAAGAATAAAAAATAAAGGGTTAAAAGCTATGAAATTGAGCGTAAGACAAATATGTTTCATAATGCTTGCGTATACGGCGGCTTCCAAAATTTTAATGTACCCGACGTATCTGAGCATAACTTGTAAAAACGACTTATTATTCCCCGCAATAATAGACTTTTTGATTTGCGGAATAGTAATATGGGCGGTAAGCTTCCTCTGCTCCAAGACGGACAAGACGTTTTATCAGCTGTTGCAAAACAGCATAGGAACTGTGGGCGCAAGGATATTCTACGGATTTTTTGCCGTGTATTTTCTGCTTGCCTCTCTACTGCCGATATTCGAGCAGAAGCTGTACGTTCACAATATCTTTTACGATACCGTGCCGTCGCTGGGCGTGTTTTTACCCTTCTTCGCACTGTCGGCGTACGCTTGCAGTAAGCGTTTTACAAATATAGGACGGTGTGCGGACATATGTATGCCGCTTTTTATCGGCACTATGGTTTTTATGTTCGCTATGGCTTTTTCAGAAGTGGAATGGAACAATCTTTTACCCGTTTTAAAGACGCCCGCAAGCGAGCTTTTTAAGGGGACGGCGGGTTCGTTCTTCAACTTTACCGAGCCTTGCTGGATGCTTATGTTTATGGGGCATTTCAAATATAAGAAGGGCGACAGTGCAAAGATAACCTTATCTTTTGCGGGCGGTGCGGTGATAGTTTTGCTGTTCTTGGCAACGTTTATGGGCGTTTACGGACCGATTGCCCCGTCAAGAACGTTTGCCATTGCAAGAACTTCGCTTTTCTTCCCCGCGATAGAGACGATAGGCAGAATAGACCTTATACTGTTGTTTATCATAGAAATCGTGATGCTGTTTGCTATGATGATTAATATTCAGTTTGCCGTACACGCTATTTCAAAGTGCATAGGGTGCGAAAACCTGAAAGTAATTTCGTTTGCGGTAAACTTGGCGCTTTTAATTATAGTAGTGTTTGCAAACAACTTTTACAGCGATATTCACGATTTGTATTTTAACTGGATGTGGATTGTCTTCGTCGTGTTCGGGGTGGCGGTGCCTCTTCTTGCCTGGACGCTTAAAAGGAGGCGTGAAGAGAGATGAAAAAGATAAAATTTGATATAAGCAAGTGCGCCGTAGTATTGTACTGGCTGGTATTCATTGCTCTTTTGGGGCTGTTTTTTACCAACGACTTCGGGCTTGTGGACATTCACAAAACTTCTATAATTACGGCTGTCGGGATAGACTTTGAGGAAGACGAAGTTCAGGTTACTGCGGAAATAGCAGTACCCCAACCCTCGCAGAGCGGTGAAAATATAAAGTACACGCAGGTGCAGGGCAGCGGGCGCACGATAGCCGACGCGTTAAACGAAATAAATTCCAAGACTGGTTTTTACCCCAAACTGCAATTTTGCAGGCTTATTCTCGTCGGGGAAACTTGCCTTGAAAGGGATTTGTTTCAGATACTGGGCTGTTTTTACAGAAAAAACTATTCCGAGCTTACGGCCCTTGTTGCGACCTGTGAGGGGAACGCAAAGGATATGCTTGCGATGAAGTCGGAGGTTTCCGATATGACTTCGGAAGCGATAAGAAACGTTTTGTCCGATGAAATAAAAAAGTCGGCAAACGCTAACTCTACCAACCTTAAAGAGATAGCAAATGCAGAATTTTCAAAGAGCGCAACCTGCTATATGCCATATATACAGGCAACTAAACCCGGAACCTCCGAAAGCGGTGGCGACGGCGACAACGTGGGCGGTGAAAGCGCCGGTGGCGGAAGCGGTTCGGGCGGTGGCGGAGGTTCTTCGTCCGGCTCCGAAAGCGGAGGCGGTGAAGGCGGAGCGTCCGGTGGCGGTGGCTCTTCTGGCGGGCAGTCGGGCGGTTCAAGCGACGAACCCGTTGAGTTCACTGCGCGTAAAGTTGCTTGCTTTTCAGGCGGAATGTTCAAGTGCCTGTTGGATGAACAGCAGTCTTTTGCGCTTGCCGTTTTGACCAGCGACATACGCCTTGCAGTCCTCCCTTGCGACGCGAACGATATTCATTACACGATAGGGCTGAAAAACGTATCGGGCGGAGCTAAATTAGAGGTAAAGGACGGCGTGCCGGAAGTTAAATTCAGCTTTTTTGCAACGGCGCAGATACAGGGCGCAAGGGTAAAGGTTGACCCCGAAAAGACGGTTGACGACGACAGAGTACCCGAAGAAGTTTTAAAGGGCGCGGAGCAAGAGTTGGAGAGGAGAATGGTGGCTTTATACGATGCCTGCAAAGAAAACGAATGCGACATTTTACAGCTAGGCGACCAGCTGTATAAGTACAACAATAAGTATTACGGAGCCTTTAAAAACGATATATTGGACAGAGCAAAAGTAACCTACGATATAAAAGTAGTAAGCGTGAACTGACGGACAATATAAAAAGACTGCGGACTTTAAAAGTCCGCAGTCTCTCCTTTACGGCTTATTTTGCGTTGAGGTGGGCAAGGGTTTCTATTATCAGCTTGGATAACAGTTTAATATCTCTTTCAGTAACGTCGTCGCCTGAGTTTTCCTTCAAAATCTCAAAGGCGCGTTCTGCCCCGCTACCCGTAACGTCCCGCTCAATCGCCTCTGCAATAAGCTTTGCAACTTCTTCAGCGTTCCCGTCGGGGACGTAGCCCTCCACGAGTGTGGATATGACCCCCTCGGTGGGGGAAGAGGTCTTTTTCTCCCGCACGAACTGCTCGTACACGACGTATAAAAGCGTTGCAACCGCGCCCACGGACACGCCGTGTTCCAAGACGGAAAGATATTCGTCAAGAAGGTATGCAAGGCTTAAATTCTTTACCGCCGCGTAGACGGCGTAGTAAAAAGCGCCGAGGATAAAGGGGAGAAAGGTAAAAAGCTTTCTTTTTACCCTCTTTAAAAAAGTTGCCTTAAAAAGCTGGACGGTGAGCGCCGTCAAAAATGCGAGAAGCACCACGTCAAAGCCGTAAAAGGTGAAAGCGTCAATTATTTTAATAACGGTCAATTTTTCCTCCTGAAAAACGGCGCTCCGACGCCTGCGCCGTTAAAAAATTATTCTTTCACCCGACGGTTATATATAAGCCCTGTTTTGCAAGTTAAACTTAAAAGCTTAAAATAAAGTTATAATTTTTACGTAACCGTTTCACACGGTTGCCAAAAGGCAAAGCGTGTGGTAAAATACGGCTATGAGAATGCATAGAAAAAGCCGTCTTGACGAAAGAATTTCAGCCTGCGGCGACATCGTAACCGTTGCCGATTTGACCGATAAAAATATGAAAAGAGCGGTGTTGACCCCCGAATATCTGCCGTTTAACGATATTTTCGGTAATGAAAACCCCATTGCTTTGGAAATAGGTTGCGGTAAGGGCAAGTTCGTCTGCGAAATGGCAAAAAAGAACCCGAATATCAACTTTGTTGCGTGTGAAAAGATTTCAAACGTGCTTATAGAGGCCCTTGAAAGGGTAAAAGAAGAGGGTTTAAAGAACGTTTACTTTCTAAACTGCGCGGGCGAAGTGCTTGAAAAGTACTTTAAAAAGGGTTCAGTTGACGTTATATACTTAAACTTTTCAAACCCGCTCCCCAAGGAGGGGTATAAGAAGCAAAGGCTTACGCACCCCCGTTTTTTAAGCATATATATGGGTCTATTGAAGGACGGCGGGCATATAATACAGAAGACGGACGATAAAGATTTTTATAATTTTTCGCTGGAAAGCTATAAAGAAGTGGGGTTTACGGTGCTTTCTACCTGTGAAAACTACCAAAACCCCGTAGAAAACGACGTTGAAACAGAACACGAACGCCGTTTTAAGGATATGGGTAAGCCCATTTACCGCATAATAGTTAAGGTTTAAAAATGCTTTGGTTATGGATTAGTTTAGGCATATTAGGGGGTGTAGCCCTTATATGGCTTATAATTTGGTGCAATAACAGCCTTTTAAAGACTACCCGTTATTCTTTTAACGGCAAGGTTGAAAGTCCCGTAAAAATAGTGCACCTTTCAGACCTGCACGGGAAGTCTTTCGGTGCAAAAAACGCCCGTTTGATAGCTAAAATAGTAAAAGAAAAGCCTGATTTTATAGTATTTACGGGAGATATTATCCATAAATACACCCCTAAGAACAAAAAAGTGGCGTTGGAGGTTACTTCTTCGCTTTCAGCTATATGCCCCGTGCTTTTCGTGGCGGGAAACCACGAAATGCGCAACAAGGGTTACCGCTTTTTCAGAAAGGACTTAAAAGAGGCGGGAGCGGTTGTTTTGGACGATTGCCCCCATAATATATGCGGTTTAACGGTGGTTGGACTCAACTGTTCGTCATTAAAAAACGGGGTTTTGCATAAAATTACTCCGGATTGCGAGTATAAACTGCTTCTTGCGCATATGCCACAGTTTTTGGACAGGTACGCCGTGGAGGACTACGATTTGGTGTTTAGCGGACACGCGCACGGCGGTCAGTGGCGCATACCGTTCACGGGGCAGGGAGTATTTGCCCCCGGGCAGGGGCTGTTCCCTAAGCTTACCGAGGGAGTGCATACTGCCGGAAAAACCAAAATGATAATTTCACGGGGGCTTGGCAATTCCGAGTTTCCGTTACGCCTTTTTAACCGCCCCGAAATAGTGGTGGTTACGATAAGCCCCGACGACAAATAAAAAACCGCCCGCGCTGACTCAGCGCGGGCGGTAACTGTTTTTAAATTAAATTAAAAGGGCAAGCACGGCTTTTATGGTGTGCAGTTTGTTTTCGCCCTGGTCTAAAACGAGGCTGTTTTTGCCGTCGATAATTTCTGCGGTAACCTCCACACCGCGGTTTGCGGGGAGCGAGTGCATAAACTGCGCGTTATTTCTTGCAACCGACATAAGGGTGTTGTTTACCTGATAGGGGAGAAGAAGCTCCTTCTCTTTTTCCGAGCTTGCAGAGTGGTAGCTGTAACCGTCTGTATAGACGACGTCGGCATTTTTAACGGCTTCAACGGGGTTGTCGGTTACCGTAACGCTTCCGTACTGCCTTGCCTCGTTTAAAAGCGTCTTGTTTATCCCGTATTTTTCCGGCGTGGCAACGACAACCTCCATACCGCACTTAATTGCGCCCGTAACAAGCGACAGCGCGTTGTTGTTGCCCTTGCCGACATAGGCTATTTTCAGACCTTCAAGCTTTCTGTTCTTTTCCCAAATGGTGAAAAGGTCGCACAGGGTCTGAATAGGCACTCCGTGTTCGTTTGCGGAGTTTATTATAGAGATATCAGAAAAGGCGCAGTACTCGTCAAGCTCTTTCTGGTTGATACCGCGGGTAACGAGAGCCCCCACGCCGTAGCGTGAAATTACGTTTACTATGTCCTTTACGTTTTCGCCGGCGCGCATATCTTCCTCGCTGTAAGGAAGATTTACGCAAGTACCGCCAAGCTGGCGTATGCCTATTTCTAAGGCGGAGCGCGTTCTTAAAGACGTGTCGCCGAAGAGAAGTGCAACGGTTACGCCCTGTAAAATGCGCGTGTCTTCGTGGGCGATAAATTTGGACTTCATCGCCTTGGTGGCATATAAAAACTCAAAAATCTCTTCCGTGGTGAAGCCCGCAAGGCTTGTCATATGCTTGTGGCTTACCCCGTAGGAAGGCGTGTACCTGTTAATATCCATAAAAACCTCTTCTTTATTTTAGCACGAAGAATTTTATAACACAACTTATTTTACTTGCTGTCTTTCGAGAATACGCAACCGCAATAATTTTGCCTGTAAAGGTTGTGTTCTCTAGAGAGCTTTAAACTTCTTAAATAGCCGTCCCGCTTTTTAAAGTCGGAATAAAGCCATCTGTCCCCGCCGAGGCGTTCGCCTATCTCGTTTATTAGCTTGGCGTTTTTTAAAGGGCTTAACGTTAAAGTCGTGCCGAACAGAGGGAAGCCCTCTTTTAAAGCGACGTCGCGCGTCTTTTCAAGGCGCAGGGTAAAGCACTTTTCACACCGCGCACCGCCTTCTTTGCAGTCTTCCAAACCCTTTATGGCGGAGTAAAAGTTTTCTTTGTCGTGGTCGCAGTCAATAAAGTCCGCCCAACCCGTTTCTTTAATAAAACGCAGAAGCTCGTTTTTCCGCTTTTCGTATTCCTCGTCTTCGATATTCGGGTTATAGAACAGAACGGTTATTTTAAAGTGGTTATGAAGTTTTTCAAGACAGGCGGAAGAGCAGGGGGCGCAACAGCAGTGAAGAAGAAGTCTTTCTCCCCCGTGCTTTAAAATCTGCTCCTGCATAAGTCCGTCAAAGTTTCTTGCGTTCATATCTCAATTTTAACACTTTTTTAAAAAAGGTTCAACCTGTATACATCATAATTAAACTTAGTATTTTCAGAAAATTAATCAAATCGCTCGTCATACATATGCCACTTGTAATCTTTAACATCTTTTCTTTCGGAAGTTAAAAAGCAAAGTGAATTTTTGTCAGTAATCTCTCCTTGCCAATTGTACGCGTGGACTTCTTTTGGA
>JAAUYS010000047.1 GCA_014804995.1 Clostridia bacterium | reverse complement strand
GGCACATATTTAAAAGAAGTATCGCCCCGCCTTTTAAATCTTTTAAAAACCGCGGACGCAGTAATTTCAAAGGGGCTTGGCAACCTTGAAACGCTGTACGGCGAGGGGCTTGGGATATTCTTTTCTTTCACCTGCAAATGTCAGCACATATCGTCGCGTTTTAACGTGCCGATGTGGTCGGCGGTTTTTATCGAAGAGGAAAGGCGCGTTTAACCCGCTGTTGACAAACGTAAGCATACTCTGATAAAATAAATTTACTATATCTTTGGGGGAAGATTATGGAAGACGACGAGGAGTATTCCTATACCGGTTATTCCAAGAACACGGTAGCCGAAATGGCGCAGTTCAAGGACAACGACGAAGTATACACGTACTCGGGCTACGGTGAGGAGCTTGTTGACGCAATGGAGAGCGAGTCCGCGGTGGCGGAAGAGGTGCGCACAAACAGTTACGGCGACTTTATAATAGAAGAGTTTTCCGCCGAAACCAACGTGCCGAGAATTGCCCAGATAACGAAGTTGCCGACTACCGTCGTAACCTATCTGTTTGCGCTTGCCTATCTTATAATCGGCGTGCTGTGCGTAACCATAACCAGGCAAATAACGGAAGTTCTGCCCTACGTTGTCGGAGCAATGATGGTTATAATCGGGCTTGTGCGCTTTATTTTGGCGCTTGTCCACCACGAGTACAGAAGCCTAAAAACCAACAGAACGGCAACCTCTTTAATAGTAGTTGCGCTCGGCGCAATGATAATATTTCAGCAGTTTGACGCAACCAACGACAGCGCGATAATGCTTATTTCCGTTGTCTGGGGTATCTTGGGGCTGTTTGAGGGGGCAAGGGCTTTCAACCACGCGTTCAAAAGAATAGCTAATTCTGAAAGGTGTGTTTTCTATCTTATTAAAGGACTAATAGAAGTGGTGGTTGCGTTTATGCTTTTATACCGCCCGGACAGCCACGACGCGCACCACTTTCACATTATAGTATTCGGCGCGAATTTAATCTTCGACGCAATACTTATGATACCGCAGGTTAAAAACTTTTTAACTATGAAGTAAAAGGGAATTTTTATGAAGGCTACAAACTGGGATTTAATGAAACTTGCGCAGGCGTTGGACGGCGACTTTTGCCTTTCCGACTTTACGCCCGAAGAGCTTGACGAAATGCTTGGGCTTTTGGACGACAATATGACTACGGAAGAAATAAGGGAGAAGTACTTCGAGTACTACGACGATATTAAAGACAGAACGTTGGACAAGCATAAATGGAGCGACTAATTTCACGAAGTTTTGCGTTCTATTCTGCGAACGCAAAACTTCGTGAGTTTGAGAAACTAAGTTTCTCTTGGCGCAACCTTTAAGGGCAAACTATTATATAGTTGCGTCAATTCACTTCCACTGAGGCGCAGGTATGCGCAAATTGGGTGCGCTAACCCAAAAGTGTGATTTTGGGTTGCGCCGTATATTAAATATAAAAACCGCCCGCAACGAAAGTTGCGGGCGGTTAATTTAATCTCCTTTAATACCTAACAAATAGTCTGCTGAAATTTTAAAGTATTTACAAATTTTGGAAACCATTTCAGTACTTAAATCAATAGTTTCCAGTTCGTATCTACTGATATTTCTTTGTGTTGTTTCTAAGTCTTGTGCAAGTTGGGCTTGTGTTAGCCCTTTTTCTTGACGCAAATCTTTAAGTATTTTTCCGTACATAATTATATTATACTCATAATATGAGTATTTTACTTGACTTACTCATAAAATGACTATATAATTATTGTAGTCATAAAATGAGTAAAAAGCGTGATATGAGAAAAAAGAGAGTATTCCAACCTATACCTGAACAAAACTGCGGTAATTGTTTATATTTTAAAAAACATTATATTAGGGGTAAATCCAGCTTTTTAATAGACGACGAAAACGGTGTTTGCAGTTTAGGCAGGGAAATAGGAGCCTGTCTTTCGTACAGTTATAAAGGTTCGGACTGTAATAAGTGGCAAGCAAAGCAAAACACGGACGCCACGCTTGACGAGATAAAGGAAGTGATTAGTATCGCCTCCGAGATGTTGGAAACACTTGCAAGGCGCATAGACCCCTCTATAAAAAATAAAGAAAATTAAAAAAGCCCCGCCGGTGTCGGCGGGGCTTAAATATTTTATTTACATTACTACTTTGTTCTGGGCTTCAAACAGCGCTTTTATTTCCTTGGGGAAGTGGTCGTCGGTTATAAGTACGTCAATGTCTTCAATGTGCGCAAAGGTGTAGGGGTTGATTTTACCTATCTTTGAGCTGTCAAGCATCATATAGACCTGGCGTGCTTTTTTAAATACGTCCTTCAAAAGGTCGCTTTCAATTTGTGAGTTGCAGGAGAACCCGTGTTCGGGCGTGAACGCCGTGGCGGAAACTATTGCAATTTCAAAATTGGTTGCGTCGAAGTACGCACGGGAGGCGGGGGAGGAGGTTGAAAGGTTATCTTTCATAAGCTGTCCGCCAACGACCGTTATGTTGATGTTCTTCTTCTGCGCAAGCTCCATTGCAACGGCAATACCGTTAGTGAATACGTTGCACTGCAAATCAGGCATTTCCTTTGAAAGGTACATAGCGGTAGTACCGCCGTCAAGGAATACGCAAGAACCCTCGTCAATAAGCCCTGCGGCCTTTTGAGCGATTACTATTTTTGCGTCGGTATTTATAGTGGTCTTTTTGGTGTACGCCTCGCCGGAAACTTTCTGGACTTCCTTAACGGACATAGCCCCGCCCCTTATGCGGATAATTCTGCCGTCCTCTTCAAGCTGAAAAAGGTCCCTTCTTAACGTCATCTGCGAAACGTTGGGGAAAACTTCTTCAAGCTGTTCCAACGTCATTTTACCGCGCTTATCTAAAATTTCGGCTATGTCTTCTATCCTTTCACGCTTCATAAGTTTTCTCCTTTTAAATTAACGCTTTCGGTAAGTGTAAATTTTTACAACATATTACATAAATTTGTCGTAATTAACACTTAATATTAACTATATTGTAATATATTAACAAAAACTTGTCAACAAAATGGATAACTTTTTTCATAAATACTGAACAAATGATAATTTTTTGCATTATAAATAACTTGCAATTAAGTATTTTTTGAACTATAATTTTATATAGAAGAAAGTAACGGCAATTCAGTGTCTTTGCGTAGTATGTAAAGGCACTGAGTTTCGTATGTTTTTTAAAAAATTAAGGCAGGATTTGGACGTTGCAAAAAGAAACGACCCGTCCGCCCGCAACAAGCTTGAAATACTTTTGACCTATTCGGGCATACACGCTTTAAGCCTGCACCGTGTGGCAAACGCGTTCTTTAAAGCGCGGTTAAAGCTGACTGCCCGCATAATTTCCCAGTTTGCAAAATTTATGACGGGGATTGAAATTCACCCCGCCGCCCAGATAGAGGCGGGCGTGTTCATAGACCACGGCTCCGGCGTAGTCATAGGCGAAACGGCTTTCGTCGGAAGCGGTACGGTTATGTATCAGGGCGCGACCCTCGGCGGAACGGGAAAGGAAAGGGGCAAACGCCACCCCACGGTTGGTAGAAACTGCGTTATTTCCGCAGGGGCTAAAATTTTAGGCAACATAGTCGTCGGCGACGGCGCAAAGATAGGCGCGGGTGCGGTAGTTTTAAAGGACGTACCGCCCAACTCAACCGCCGTAGGCGTTCCCGCAAAGATAGTAAAAGTAAACGGCAACCCCGTTGACCATTAGGAGTTATATGAGAATTTACAACACTCTCACCCGAAGAAAAGAAGAGTTTGAACCTCTTGAAGAGGGAAAGGTGAAGATGTACGCCTGCGGTATCACCGTCAGCGGAGAGGCGCATATAGGACACGGATATCAGGCGCTCATATACGACGTAATGAGGAAGTACCTTGAAAAGCGCGGTTACAATGTAACCTACGCCCGCAACTACACCGACGTGGACGATAAGATTATCGCTAAATCCAAGGAAACGGGTATCCCCGCGGACGTCTACGCCGAGCAGATGATTAAAAAAATTGACGCCGTTATGGCTGAAATGCAGGTGGACGAACCCACGCTGTGGCTCAAGGCAACGGAGAATATTCAGAACATTATAAACTTTATCGAAAGGTTGATAGCAAGCGGACACGCCTACCCCGCACAAAACGGCGACGTGTATTTTGCAGTTTCCAGCTTTAAAAGGTACGGCTGTCTTTCCAACCGTTCGGTTGAAGATATGCTTGACGGTGTGCGCGTAGAGAACAACGAAGAGAAGAGAGAACCCGCCGACTTCGCTCTGTGGAAGAGCGCAAAGGAGGGGGAAATCAGTTGGAACTCCCCTTGGGGCAAGGGAAGACCCGGCTGGCACATAGAGTGTTCTGCAATGAATATGAAAGCCTTCGGCGAGCAGATAGACATTCACGGAGGCGGGCGCGACTTAATATTCCCCCACCACGAGAACGAGATAGCGCAGACCGAAAGCCTTACGGGCAAGCAGTTTGCAAAGTACTGGACGCACAACGGACTTATAAAAGTAAATGGGCAGAAGATGTCCAAATCTTTGGGCAACAGCCTCCTTTTGGAAGATTTATTAAAAAAATACTCAAACGAGGCAATCAAGTTCGCGCTTCTCGGCAATAACTACCGTAACGATATTAATATCACGGACGAGCTTTTCCCCGAAGCCGAAAGGCATTTGAAAGACTTTTACACCGTAATAAAGGCGGTAGAAGACAAGTTCGGCAAAGGTGAAAAGGGTAATAAAGAAATAGACGATAAGTTCAACGCCGATATGGATGAGGACTTTAACACCGCGCTTGCGCTCTCTGAGCTGTACGGGCTGTTTAAAAATATTTCTGCTAAGCTTTTAAAGGGAGATAAGTCCTGCGCGGACGACGTCTTCCAAATAAGGCAGACTTACTCTCTTTTAGGGCTTTTTAAAAAGCAAGCCGACGAATACCTTAAAGAAGTGGAAGAGAAGAACCCCGTAGAAATTCCGCAGAACGTAAAAGAGCTTGCCGAAAGCCGTTGGCAGGCAAAGCTTGCCCGCGACTGGGCTACGGCGGATAAACTCCGCGCCGAGCTGGACGCTCTCGGCTATACCGTAAAGGACACGAAAGAAGGCTATACGATAGCAAAAAAGTAAAGGTTTAATATGAAAAAATTAACGAGTGAAACTCTCAGGCAACTTTATCTGAAATTTTTTGAGGACAAGGGGCATAAAATAATACCCTCGGCATCGCTCATTCCCGAAAACGACCCCACGGTACTTTTTACTACTGCAGGAATGCACCCGCTCGTGCCTTACCTTTTGGGTGAAAAGCACCCCGCGGGCAAACGCCTTTGCGACGTGCAGAAGTGCGTGCGTACGGGCGATATTGACGAGGTGGGCGACAGCTCTCACTGCACTTTCTTCGAGATGATGGGCAACTGGTCTTTGGGAGATTACTTCAAGGAAGAAATGATACCTTGGTCGTTTGAGTTTCTGACTTCGCCCGACTACCTCGGCATACCCGTAAAGGATATAGCCGTAACCTGCTTTGCGGGAGATAACGACTGCCCCAAGGACGAAGAGAGCGCGAAGATTTGGCAAAAGTGCGGGATTCTTCCCGAAAATATTTACTTCCTGCCCAAGAGCGGTAACTGGTGGGGACCTGCGGGAACGACGGGACCTTGCGGACCCGATACGGAAATGCACATTATCCGCAACCACGCGGAGGCGGACAAGCTTGGGGCATACGACTTCGAGAGCGCGCCCGCGGGAACGTTCCTCGAAGTGTGGAACGACGTCTTTATGCAGTACAACAAGACTGCGGAGGGAACGTACGAACCTTTAAAGCAGAAAAACGTTGATACGGGTATGGGGCTTGAAAGAACCCTGTGCATTTTAAACGGTAAGGCGAGCGTTTACGAGACGGACATCTTCGAGAACGCCATTGCTAAAATAGAAGAGCTTACGGGACACAATTACGGGGAGAGCGAAGAGGTAACCCGCGCATTCCGCGTAGTTTTGGACCACGTAAGAACGGCAACCTTTATGCTCGGCGATACGAAGGGCATAGTACCCTCCAACACCGACCAGGGTTACATTTTAAGAAGAATAATCCGCCGTGCCGTGCGCTTCGGAAGAAACATTGGGCTTCCACAGGGTGCACTAAACGAAGTTTCTGAGACTATAATAAATAAGTACGCAGAAGTTTACCCCGAACTCGTTAAAAACTCACAGAGGGTTTACGAGGAAATGCAAAAGGAAGAGAGCAAGTTCTCCAAGACCTTACAGCAGGGCATTAAGGAATTTGAAAAGGTTGCAGGCGGGCTTCCCGCAGGTGGAGAGATTGACGGTGTAACGGCTTTCCACCTTTACGATACCTACGGCTTCCCCGTAGAAATCACGGGCGAAATGGCAAGGGAAAAGGGATTGACGGTAGACGTTACCGGTTACGAAAAGGCTTATGCGGAGCATCAGGCTAAGTCCCGCGCGGGCAGTGAGCAGAAGTTTGCCTGCGGACTTGCAGACCACAAGGAAGAAACGACCAACCTGCACACGGCAACCCATCTTCTTCATTCTGCGTTAAAGAAGGTTTGCTCGCCCGACATTGAGCAGAAGGGCAGTAACATAACGGAAGAGAGGTTGCGCTTCGACTTCAACTTTGCAAGAAAGCTTACCCCCGAAGAGGTGGCGGAAGTTGAAAGACTTGTAAACGAACAGATTAAACTCGATATTCCCGTAGTTATGAAAGAGATGTCTTTGGAAGAAGCCAAGAAAGAGGGCTTTACGGGACTTTTCGAAAGCAAGTACGGAGAAAGGGTTAAGACCTATTCCATAGGCGAATTTTCAAAGGAAATTTGCGGTGGCCCCCACGCAGAGCATACGGGGCTTTTGGGTACTTTCAAAATCGCCAAGCAGGAAAACGTTTCCGCAGGCGTAAAAAGGATAAAGGCAATTCTCATAAAATAAGTTGAAAGGGGGAGTGATTTTTTGAAATCTGACGAAAAAGAAAAACTTAATAAAACCGCTCCCGCCCCTGAGGCTGAGGAGGTCGCAACCCCTACCGCCGAATTGTACGGAGAAGTAAAAGAGGGTGAAAGCGTTTTACCCGCCTCCGGAGAGGACATAGACCTCTCCGCAGATTTGAACGGCGACGGTATTATAGACGAGGAAGAGGCGGAAATCAGTTCTGCATTAAAATCTCTTGAAAACCGCCCCATAGAAGAACCGAAAAAGAAAAAGTTCGGCTGGGTCGCATACGTCTTCTTAATCGGTATGATAGCTATCGGCATTTGGCTGATATTCAAAATCGTCAACGATATGGACGGCGACGCGAAGAGCTTCGGCGACGCTATTGCGGGCGGAAGCTGGCAGTTTGCGTTAATTGCGCTTGCCGTGCTTTTGACAATACTTGCCTGCGACTGGATGAAGTACTCCGTCATAATGAAGACGACCACCGGCAAGTTCAACCTGCGGTCGAGTATGAAGGTTGCATTCCTCGGCAAGTTTTACGACAACGTAACGCCCTTTGCGGTAGGCGGTCAGCCTATGCAGATTTACTATCTTCATAAAAAGGGCTTTTCGGGCGGTATTTCAAGCGCGGTAGTTTTAATTAAATACTTTGCGCAGATGTTCGCCTACACAATAATAAGCTTAATAATTATGGCTTGCAATACGGGCGTTATTTCTATGATTGAAGCCCCTTGGGATACCGTCATTATGGTCGGCGCCTGGATAGGGCTTGTAGTAAATATGTTCTTGCCCTGTATGATAATTCTCTTTGCCGTGCTTCCCAAGTTTGCGCGCGCGCTCGCCTCATTCGTGGTGGGCATAGGCGCAAAGGTCAAAATCGTAAAGGATAAAGAGGCAACTATGGGCAAGGCTGAAAAGGTGGTTTCCGACTTCAGCTCCGGCTTTAAGATAATGTCAAGAAAGCCTTTAAATCTCATAGCGTTATTGCTGTGTTGCATTACGGAAGTATTTTTGACGTTTGCATTCCCGTACTTCGTAATGAGGTCTTTCAACGCACTGCCCGCGGACGGCGGTTATAAAATATTCTTTATAATTATGGCGTTAAACGTATTCTCTACGCAGGCGGTTGCAGTAATACCCACCCCCGGTAACTCCGGCGCGATAGAGGGAGTAGTTTCAAAGGCTTTCCTTTCAATAGCTATTACTTCAACGCTTTCCTGGGCTATATTCAGCTGGCGTTTTGCTGTGTATTACATCTATATAATTATCGGACTTGGCTTACTCATTTTCGAATTTATAAGAAAGATTTACAGAAACAATAAGAAAAAGAAATTATTGCGGACGGAAGAGAGCGATGAGCGAAAAGAAATTTAGAGTTTTAGACGGTATGGACTCGTACCTGCCCCACGTTGACGGCGTTATCAACTGTATGCACAACTACTGCAAAAACGGTATTCAAAAGGCGGATATAACTGCGCTTGCGCCCGCCTATAAAAATCACGTTGACAACCAGCCTTACGAAATTATCCGCTGTAAAAGCGTGTACTTCCCCGTGCTTGCGGTGCAGTACGGCAGGGCAACCAAGGATAAAAAGTTCTATAAAAGGGTAATGGAAAAGGACTACGACATAGTCCACGTTCACTCGCCTTTCAATATGGCAAAGTTTATGCTTAAAGTCGCAAAGGAGAAGAATATCCCCGCGACGGCAACATTCCATACCAATATGCGCCCCATATTCAGACAGGCGACAAAATCGAAGTTTATTACCGAACGCCTTATAAAGGTTCTCGGCAAAACGTACAACCAGTACGACGAAGTTTTCGTATGCTCACCCTTAGTAGAAGAGCAGTGTCGGTCTTTCGGTTATACGGGCAAAATTTCGTATCTTCCTTTCGGGACGGATTTTCCCCGTTGCGAGAACAAGGAAGAGCTTCGCGTGCAGGCCAACGAAAAGCT
>JAAUYS010000046.1 GCA_014804995.1 Clostridia bacterium | reverse complement strand
GTTGATGGTGAATTGCGGCTTACCGTTCACTTCAGCAATCGGCTTTGCCATGTTCGGATCCGCAGGCATTCCACCCTGGTTATTCGCCGCACCCTGCTGGTTATTAGTAACCGTCTGCACATTCTGGTTCTTGAGTTCAGTTGCCAGGCGTGTTACAATACCGTAGCGAGCTGAGAGAGCGAGTGCCTGAGCACCATTTGCTCTCGGGTTGGAGCGAGCTGCCTTCAGCTCACCCTTGCGGTTCGGAGCAATGCCAAGCAGAAGTGCGATGAGCGGCTTGTTAACCGCCGCCAGTCCTGCATGCATCTGCTCATCGGTGAAGTTAGCCACCGTCTTGTTGTCGAAGTTTGCTACGATTGCAGCCTCCACATTCTGGATCGCTGCCTGTGTTTCTTTCTCGCGTTTTGATGCCATGATTGATTTCTCCCTTTCTCAGTTAGCCGATGCGTGTCGGCAGATAAACGAATTCCTGAAAGATCGTCTGAACAAACTCAGCTATGGTATTGCCGGCGAGAACGCCCTTGAAGCTGAACGACTTGTTCTGATCCTTCGAGTTAGTAGCAATAAAGTTCCCTTCCCCTTTAAGGATGTTCCACTCTACCTTGAGCGCGAAGCCGAACTGGATATCCGGATTCCATACATGTGTCCACAATGTGAATCCAGCCTTCAACAGATCGATCTTCACGAAGTTGTTCATGAAGGTCAGGTTGGTACCATACGTGACTTCCTTACCATTCTCCTGTTTGTCCAGGGTACCCTTGACCCAGAAGTTCGGATATACACCCGATTTCGGTTCAAAGTTACCACTCAACATGAAGAGTGGATTGGTGGCACTACCATCACCATCATGACCTATGTACCAACCGCGGTTGGACATGATAACAGGCTTTCCATCTTTGATGTCAAGCCAGATTGAGGTATCCATACATATACTCCTTTCCTTGAGAATCCCACAACCTCATAGAGCATAGAAATTATGACCTTTCTGCTCTCATCTCAAGTATATAATATATATACGGATTTCGGAACTATACGCTCAGCCTATCAAACGCCAGTCGGCGTATATTCGCTGTAGATCCTGGAGTTGATCACCGATTGGAAGAACTTCATCATCAGAAAGCTTTTTCATCGAGACGAAGAAATCGTTTACAAAAAACCAGTTGAAGATCCATTGGTAGAGTGATGCAATACTACCAGGATTCTGTTCAGCCATCCAGCTCAGATCCCGTTCCATCCGTTGATTATGCTTTCGATCCTCCTTGAGGACGAGCCAGCTCATTAGATTCTGTAGCTCAGAGTTATTAGGATCGATTCCGAATGCTACCAGACATCCGATGATAGCTTGATTTAGTGAGACAGAATAGCGAACGTATCCCTCGACAGCCGAGTATAGTTTGTTCTGAAGAATCCCATCTGTGCCTTGGTTATACATATCACGTACCAATCTCGCCGCCATTGCAAGATCAGCCGTATAAAGTGTTGTCATCCCATTCTCATCAATCTTGATAACATCCCACTCCTCTTTCATTTCAGGATTGGGAGCTATGAAGTATCGATACTTCAATCGGTTCGGTTCAATCAGGTTACGTCCAAGATATAATCTACCATTACCGCTATCGGTGATGATGTAGACGGTATATGGATCAGGCTCAGCAATTCGATTGTAGTACTCCTGGGTGACGTACTGATGCTGGTAGTGCTTCTCCAGATTGATCTCCTTACCAATGGAGATCTGGTCTACCACGGTCGGATTGTTGATGTGATGATCAGTTGAATGCATATATGTTCCTCCAGTTTAATCTTGACTGCAAGTACTCTATGGCACATGATTTTACAAAGAAAGAAAAGAAAGAAGCAAAGAAAAGAAAGAAATACTTAACTTTTGAAAGCTCATATGGGTGATATCATCTGTTGGGTAAGTTGGTTGACAGATCTCCAAGAGGATTGGATTAGTAGAGTTTGAAGGTGTATGATCTCATTTCAGGCTCCTAAGCTAAGGTTTCCATTCTAGGGACACTTGACATCACGACCTCGACAGGTGCTATTCACAGATGAGTAGCAGTCCTGTTGGGGGATGATAGAGTGACTGAGATGGTTTCCCTATATATAATATATATATTCTACTACGTAGAATATATGCATCATGTATACCGAAACCATCCCACCCACTCTTCCATTCCCAATAGGACATCTACTCATCCGAGAATACCACCGAACGATATCACGAGGTCAAATATTTCTAGAGTGGAATTCTCACCTTAGCTACCTGAAAAGAGATCTTATACACCTCCATACACTACTTATCTATCCTCTCGTAGATCTTCCAATCAAATTGCCAACACATAATATCACCCATCTAACCGCAAAATGCAAATCGACCCAAAAGTTGACGTCTACAACGTCAACTGGGTCAATTTGCGTTCGTTGGTGACGTTGCTGACGTAAGTTTTAGAGAACAGATTAAAAGTTGCAACGTCTACCAACTCAATCGTCAATGAGGTTGTGAGACTATACGATTCATGCACGGGTGGGTTTTGAAGTGCTCTCACTTACGTTCCGCACTTCAACCCACACACTTTGTCAACCACAACCTCCTTTCCGATACTCGATTGAGGTATTAGGATAGATTGAGTACTTGATTGAGTTCAATGATCTGACTATATATTCTGCTCATGTGACACTAGAAGTATGGTTTGAGAAGTGGATGGATCTCAACTAGTACAACATCAACGATGAGTACATCTAGACTTGATACATACTCTACTATGTGTAAGATCATCAGCTCAAGTAGAAGAGTAAGATCTTGCTCAGCGTTGGTTCAAGTAGAAAAAAGAAGAGAAAATTTTTAGCCGCCGCCGCCCCGCCCGCACATTATTGCCGCTGAGTGGCCTCCCGCCGTTCGTCTGGGCCCGGCGCCGCGCTGAATACATGAAAGGAGGAGATGTATGGCTAAGAAACCAAAAGGAGTTGATCCCAGTGAGTTCACTGAGACATTCATCGACAAGGACATAGGTCCACTCTCAATGGAGTACGATCAGATTCATGGCGCTAGTGTCAACATAGCTCGTCACATCATTGATGTCATCGATGGACTCAAGCCGGTACAGAGGAGAGCACTGTACACCATGTATCTCAAGGACAAAGGAACCAAGTTCAGAAAACTTGCAAGTATCGGCGGTGATACTTTGGCACGTTTTCACCCTCATTCTCCTGGCTCGGTTGAGGATGCTGTTGTCCATATGGGTCAGGAATGGAACACCGGGGTCTGTCTTGTTGAGCCTCATGGTAACTTCGGGGCTAAGAGTAGTCCACGGGCAGGTGCTTCCAGATACATCAAGGGGAAGTTGAGTGACTTCGCTCAGGCATGTTTCTTCGAGGACTATGCTGACAGTGTCGTTGACTATGTGATGGCATACGATGAGGAGACTCCTGAACCTAAGTACCTCCCAGCTAAGTATCCCAATGCACTCGTCAATGGATGCATGGGTGTGGGATATGGATTGTCATCTCAGATCCCGAGCTACAATCTACGAGAAGTGTTAGAAGCAACAATGAAGCTGTTGGATGATCCGAATGCTCCAATGATACTGATTCCCGACAGTCCTACAGGTGCTGATATCATCGAAGGAGACTTTGGACAGATCACGGAGATGGGACGTGGTTCGTACACAATGCGTTGTACGTATGAGGTCGATCCAGCTGAGAACAGCATCACCATCACATCACTGCCACGACTGATCTACAGCGATGACATTCGGAAGAAGATCGTCGACATCAAGCAGGCTGGTGGACTTCCTGAGTTGGTCAGTATGAACGATATGTCCGGTAAGGATATCCAGATCGAACTGATGATTCGAGATGATGTCAATCCGTACAAGTTCATGCGCAAGCTGGTGAAGGCAGTTGCTGGACTTGAGAGATCGTATCCAGTCACCATGACAGCCATTAAGGATATGGAGGTGTATGATTACTCTGTCAGAACACTCCTCCTTGAATGGATCAAGTGGAGACGTGAACAAGTCCGTACAGTGATTTCTCATAAGCGTACTAAACTCTTGGCTGAAGAGAGAACTAATGACGTCAAGATCTTCGTCATGAATGGTGATAATCTCGAAGATACGATCAATATCGTACGGTCATCGCACAACCGTACTGAGATCGAACAGAGATTGATCGAGAGATATCATGACACTGAAATCAAGATGGATAGTCTCCAGGCTAAAGTACTCTCTGGGATGAAGATGTATGAGTTCTCCATCGATAGCTACAATGCATGTCTGAAGAGACGTGAAGAGTTGAGGGAAGAACTCAAGGAGGTCAATGAGATACTCAACACCGAAAATGGAGTCGATGGCGTTATCCGAGATCAACTGAGAGATGGTATCAAGAGATTTGGTACTCCGCGGAAGTCTAAGTTGGTACCTCGGAAGATTTCCATCAAGAACCACATTGATGGATCATGCATCCTCCAGGTGACGAGTGATGGGAACATTACCCGCACTCCAGCATCAAACATTCAAGAAGAACCAATACCAACTGACCAGAATGGATTTGCTCTCCTTGTAGATAACGATTCTGCATTCATCGTTGTGGATCACTCTGGTCATCACACCTTCATTAAGGTGAACGATATTCCACTGGAGGCTGAGGTACCACTTAACCGCTTTGCCAAAGGAAGTGTGGACGGTAACATCGTTGCCGTACTTCCGTATGAGATCGATTCTCCTAAGAATGTCACACTGATCTCGAAGAATGGTAATATCAAGCGGATGAAGATCGGTGACATTGGTGCATCAAAGAAGCCATTGATGGCTCTGGAGAAAGGTGACAGGATCGTACGTGGAGTCGTGACGAACAACAACTCCAAGAAAGATCTTCTCATCTATACCAAGGATGGTATGGGTCAGAGACTCGATCCCAACTCAATAAGAGTCACATCGCCAACGGCTAAGGGAATGAATGGATTCAAACTCCATCCAGATGATGAGATCATTGGATGTTATACCATCGATACTGGGGAGAATGGATATCTTCTCTATGTCACCTCCAAGGGAAAGATGCGTCTCAATCAGATTGACTATCTCCCAGTCAGAGACAGTAAGCATGATTCCATGGTGAAGCTCATACCGATGACATCACGGGATCAGCTCGTATCAATCCTCGGATGTAACAGAGCTGACAAGGTCAGGGTCTTCTATGACAATGGGAACGACGAGGTGATTGATATTGAGAAGATACCGATCACTACAATGAGCTCAGCTCCCAGGAAGACAACAGAGAAGCAGAACGCGGTCAATACTAACATCATGAAGGCGAAGGTTGAGTAATGAATTGGGGGTGGGCATAGTGGCCCACCTCCGATACATCTCTTCTTATTTTCGTCTATATATTCTTACTATGAGGAGGTGAAACAAAGTGAGCTTCGAGACACTGTATGAACAGTTGGTGTCGGGAGCTGTTAAACCAGAAGAAGCAGCTGAGATGCTGAAAGAACAAGGAGAGAAGTTCCGTTACTATAAGGATAGGAGTGAAGATAGTCATCCTCTCAGTGACAGAGAGATTCAGGAACTCAGTTCGATAGTGAGAGTACTCCAATACCTGTACGACACAGTTGGATCTCCAGTCAATGATACCACATACGACATCTATGAAGAGCTCCTAGTCAATGTAGGTATCCCAAGAAATACTTCATCCATTGAACCAATTGGTTCGAAGAAGTCTCATCAGTACACTAACCTCAGAGGTACTCTTGACAAGGTCTATGCAGTGAGAGATGACCAGGAACGAGCCAACAAGTCCAGGAAGTCTCTGGATGAATGGATCAAGAGTGCCGAAGCCAAGTATGAGAAGGCGACAGGTGAGAAGATAGACCTCAATGATTATGACATCCTATTAACTTCCAAAATGGATGGGCTGAGTGCTGTTGAGGAAGTCACTGAAAAGGATGATGGTACCAGAGAGTTTAGATGGTTGACTCGTGGTGACACTCAGAACAATCGTGCCACAGATGTCACTCACATCATGCATGAGATGAATGGTGCTCACAGCCTCGACATAGATGGTGACTTCGCAGTCAAGTATGAGGTGATGATCACCGAGGGTGATTTCAAGCAGTTGAACAAGATGCAGGAGAAGCCGTATAAGAACTCCCGACAGACGGCCGTATCAATACTCAACTCAACTGCCAGAGATTACCGTGCAGACTATCTGTATCCAGTTCCACTCAGGTACATGAGGAAAGGAGATCTCGTTGAGCAGATTCATCCCGACCTCTTAGAGATCTTCCCAACACTCAGAACGAAACTCGGTGACAGAGATGCTATCGAAAACTTCGCTCAGAACAATCGGTATGTCGATATCGATGGAAGGATCTTTCGCACAGATGGTGCAGTTATCACCATTCTAGATCCAAAATTTCAACGGGTACTGGGTCGTGAAAACAACATCAACAAATTCGAGGTGGCATATAAGTTCACCGAGGAAGCAGCGTACTCCCACGTGAGAGATGTTGAGTTTTATGTATCTGACTTCGGTATCGTCACACCAGTTGTTGTCGTCGATGACGTGTATCTCAAGGGTAATTGTATCAACCATATCTCCCTATCTAACTATGGTCGATTCAAGGAACTCGGATTGAGATATGGGGATGTAGTGAAGGTGCTGTATGATATCATCCCCTATGTCACTGTAGACAAGAACTGTAGGAGGAGTGTTGGGAAGGTAATACCATTTGCCAAGAGATGTCCTACATGTCACCACCAGCTTGATCTGGATGGAGTAGTGGCAAGATGTATGAACCCAGAGTGTCCATCAAAGCTCATGGGAAGAGTACTCCACTACTGTCGCACCCTCCGTATGAAGTCGATCGGCTGGTCGACCATCAATGTACTTCATGAGCATGGACTTCTCAAGCATGGTATAGCGAGTCTTTACAAGTTGAAGAAGGAACGTCGTAAGATCGAATATCTCCCCGGGTTTGGTGATGCGAAGATCTTCAACATTCTCAGAGAGATCAAAGCCAGAACAGTTCTCAAGGACTATGAGTTCTTTGGTGCCATCGGTATC
>JAAUYS010000045.1 GCA_014804995.1 Clostridia bacterium | reverse complement strand
CCCGTAAACAGATAGTTGTACGTCTTGTTTTC
The DNA here is from genome assembly GCA_014804995.1 of Clostridia bacterium. Taxonomy (GTDB): domain Bacteria; phylum Bacillota; class Clostridia; order Christensenellales; family Borkfalkiaceae; genus Coproplasma. The sequence continues at coordinate 10,415 of JAAUYS010000045.1, read as the reverse complement.
AGTAACCTGCGTTAAGAGGGTGCATACGGAATAATCGTTTTCGTCAGACGTCGCTTCGTCGTAATGCTTCTGGTAAAGAATATTCAAGGACACCTTTTGTGCGTCGTCTAAAAAGTATTGTTTTTTTGCTCCGTCCGTTTCGTACCAGCACTGCTTTGCGGTATATACGTTTGCGCCCTGATTCTTAGCATATTCTACTGCGGTGCAGTAGCTTTTGTAAATTTCGGAAGTGGCTGACGTACCAGCAAACTGAATTAACGTACCGACTTTATACTGGTATAAAATGCCCGTTTTAGTGTTGCCACTATTTGAACCGACGAATCCTGCAATATGGTCCTGATGGGCGTGGGTTGCAATTACGTATTCCAAAACGCCGTCCGTACAGTATTGGTCAACGTAATTCTTAATAGTCGTGGCGCTGTTCTGCCTTGAACCCGCATCGATAAGAATTTCCGTATTGCCGTATTTTATAAGCGTGCAGTCGCCCGTGTATTTGTTGCCGAGTTCGAGAAAATGTATGGATAAGTCGGCGCTACTTATTTCTTCTACGCTACCCTCTCCCGTTTTTTCCATACCGCAAACGGTACACACTCCGTCGTCGTTCCAAGTGTGGTCGCCGATGCCGAGGTATTTATGGTAGAGGTCGGGTTTAACAAAGTAAAGCACGATTAACGCAATGGCGATAATTAAAACTAATACTGCTATTGCAATTATTATCTTGGGGTGCTTTTTTGCTACCTTTTTTGCTTTTTTAGCCTGCGATTTGGTTACCTTTTTTGCCATCGCTTACACCTTTAAAGATTTTTAAGCTGGGATAAAATCTTCTCACGCATTTCAACGTACTTGTTGAGCTTTGCGCGTTCGTCGTCAACGAGCTTTTTTGGAGCCTTGGATATAAAGCCCTGGTTATTGAGCTTGCCGTCGGCACGGCGGATTTCGTCCATAACCTTGTCAAGCTCTCCCTCTAAACGGGCTTTTTCCTTTTCAATATCAACGAGTTCGCCCATAGGGATAAACATCGTTCCTATTGAAAGAACTTTGGTTGCCGTCTTTTCACCCGCTTCCTCGGGGGAAGAAATAAAGTGAACCTCTTTTGCTCCGGCAAGTTTTAAAATACTGTCCTGATTGGAAGAGATAAGCCTCTTATTTTCTGTTATGAAGTAAAGGCTGACCTTTCTTGACGGAGGGCATTCCAGTTCGGTTTTTACTGCACGGACTGCGGTTATGATTTCCTTTATCCCCTCAAAAGTCTGCGCGTCCTTTTTGTAAGCGCGTCTTGAATTGTAGCGGGGGAATTCCTTAGTCATTATAGTGCCTTCGGTATTGGGAAGGTTACGGTAAATTTCGTCCGTGATGAAAGGAATAAACGGGTGAAGTAGCTTTAACGCGTTTTCCAAAACGAAGGTAAGAACTGCCAACGCGCCGTCGCGCTTAGCTTCGTCGTCCGACTTTAAGGCGGGCTTTACGAGTTCTATATACCAGTCGCAGAAGTCCGACCACATAAAGTCGTACATTATCTGGCAGGCGATTCCGAACTCGAATTTATTTAAAGTAAGCGTTACGTCGCGGATAACCGCCTGCAAGCGGGAGATTATCCACTTGTCCGCGTGGGAAAGTTTTACCTCTTCAATTGACTTAACCTTTAGTCCCTCCGCACTCATTATAACGAAACGGCTTGCGTTCCATATCTTGTTCATAAAGTTACGGCACGCCTCTACCTTTGCGTCTGAATAGCGCGTATCGTTGCCGGGGGCTACGCCCTGCAAGAGAGAGAACCTTAAACTGTCTGCACCGTATTTATCGATAACTTCAAGGGGGTCAACGCCGTTGCCGAGAGATTTGGACATCTTTCTTCCCTTTTCGTCGCGTACAAGTCCGTGGATAAGTACGTCGCGGAAAGGAACCTTGCGCATATGTTCAAGTCCGGAGAATATCATTCTGGCAACCCAGAAGAAAATTATGTCGTAACCGGTAACGAGAACGTCGCCGGGGTAAAAATACTCTAAGTCGGAAGTGTCGTCGGGGAAGCCCAACGTTGAGAAGGGCCACAGCGCCGAAGAGAACCAAGTATCGAGGACGTCCTCGTCCTGCTGTAAGTGAGTGCTACCGCAATGAGGGCAGACCTTGGGGTCTTCCTTTGCGCAGATTTCTTTACCGCAGTCGTCGCAGTACCAGACGGGTATTCTGTGTCCCCACCAAAGCTGACGGGAAATGCACCAGTCCTTTACGTTCTCCATCCAGTTGTAGTAGGTTTTTGCAAACCTTTCGGGTACGAAAGAAATCTTTTTGTCCGTTACCGCGTCAATTGCAGGGCGGGCAAGCTTTTCCATTTTGACGAACCATTGCTTTGAAACGATAGGTTCTACGACCGAACCGCAACGGTAGCAATGACCTACGTTGTGTACGTGGGGTTCTACCTTTACGAGATGTCCGCTTTCCTTCAATTCTTCTACGAGGCGTTTACGGCACTCGTACCTGTCAAGACCCGCGTATTTGCCTGCAAGCTCGTTCATAGTGCCGTCGTCGTTCATAACGCGCACTACGGGGAGATTGTGGCGAAGACCTACTTCAAAGTCGTTGGGGTCGTGGGCGGGCGTAATTTTAACGCAACCCGTACCCTTTTCCATATCGGCGTGCTTGTCGCCGACGATGGGGATAGCTTTGTTTACTACGGGCAAAATTACGTTTTTGCCGATTAATTTTTTATAGCGTTTGTCCGCGGGGTTTACTGCAACCGCAGTGTCGCCGAACATAGTTTCCGGACGGGTGGTAGCAACTTCAAGGGATAAATCTTCCCCCTCCACCGCGTAATTGATGTGCCAGAAGTTGCCCTGCTCTTCCGCGTATTCTACCTCTACGTCGGAAATGCCGGTCTTGCAACAGGGACACCAGTTTATGATACGGCTTCCCCTGTAAATCATCTTTTTGTTGTAGAGGTTTACGAAGACTTCCCTTACGGCTTTGGAGCATTTTTCGTCCATAGTGAAGGTAAGGCGCGACCAGTCGCAGGAAGAGCCTAACTTTTTAAGCTGTTCCACTATCCTTGCGTTGTACTTGTCCTTCCACTGCCAGACGCGTTCCAAAAAGGCTTCTCTGCCTAAGCTTTCCTTAGACTGACCCTCTTTTTTGACCTCTTCAACTACCTTTACTTCGGTTGCGATAGAAGCGTGGTCCGTTCCGGGAAGCCAAAGAGTGCAGTAACCCTGCATACGCTTAAAGCGTATGACGGTGTCCTGCAAGGTCTCGTCCATAGCGTGTCCCATATGAAGCTGACCCGTGATATTTGGCGGGGGCATCATAACGGTGAAAGGAACTTTGCTATCGTCCCTTTCTGCTTTAAAACAACCGCCTTCTTCCCATTCTTTATAGAGTTTGTCTTCAAAAGACTTAGGATTGTAAGTTTTATCCATCTCAACCTCTTCACGAGGGGCGAGAAGCCCCTGAAAATCACGAAATTCTTCGTTTGCAGAATAAAACGGAAAATTTGTTAACCTTTTCTATTATAAATCAAAGACCGTTGGGTTGTCAAACGCAATTGAGAGGCGCATAAAATGTATTATCAAATTTTTAAGGAGTTTAAAACTTTAAATTGAAAAATAAATTATTGCACTGTATTATTGCAGTTTGTTTTGCGCTTATGCTTCCGCTTGCATTCACGGGATGCGGAAGGGATAAAAGCGTTATAAGAATAAACGAAGTTACACACTCGGTATTCTATGCGCCCTTATATCTTGCTGACGCGCTGGGATACTTTGAAGAAGAAGGCTACACTATAGAGCTTGAAAACGGGGGCGGCGCCAACAACACTATGGCAGCCGTATTGTCGGGTTCTGCGGATATAGGGTTCTGCGGACCTGAGGCCGTAATTTATACTTATATCGGGGGAGACGAGGACGCCCCTAAGGTCTTCGGACAGCTGACTAACCGCGACGGCAGCTTCCTCGTCGGCAGAAACCCCGAACCCAACTTTGACTGGCGTTCGCTTGACGGAAAAGACGTGCTTGCGGGCAGACCCGGCGGCGTTCCCCTTATGACGTTCCAGCACGTTATGAACGAACTTAACGTTACCCCCAACTACGTTACTAATATCGACTTCAATATGATGACTTCGGCTTTCGAAGGCGGTACTGCCGAATACTGCACTATGTTCGAACCCGTAGCTTCCGACTACGTAAAGGCTGGCAAGGGATATATCGTAGGCTCTGTAGGTGCGCAGGCTGGCGAAATCCCCTACACCTGCTTTATGGCTAAGAGCAGTTACATCGAAGAAAACGGCGAGATTATTGACGCCATTTTACGCGCTGTAACGAAAGCTACCAAGTACGTTTACGAAAACGACAGCCAGACAGTAGCCGAAAAAATCGTAGGCTACTTTGTGGATACGACCGTAGACAGCGTTAAAACCTCACTTGACAGCTATAAGGCAATTGACGCCTGGGTTGAAAATATGGCAATGAAAGAGAGCGCGTTCAACCGCTTGCAGGACATCGTAGAGGGTGCGGGAGAGCTTTCAAAAAGAGTTGCTTTCAGCGATATAGTTCTCACCAAGAGGGCGCAGGAAATTTATAACGAAATTTATAACAAATAACTATGCTTGAATTTAAAAACGTATCTTATACCTACCACACCAAAGAGGGCGAAACCACCGCCGTAGATAACCTGAACTTTAAGGTTGAAGACGGGCAGTTCGTTTCGGTTATAGGGCCTTCGGGGTGCGGAAAGTCTACGATACTGTCCCTCTCGGCGGGGCTTTTAGCCCCGTCCGCGGGAGAGATAGTCCGTGGCACGGGAGAGTGCGGTTATATGCTTCAACGCGACGCGCTATTCCCCTGGAGGACGGTTGAACAGAACATCTTCCTCCCACTCGAAGTAAAAAAACGCAACACCCCCGAAAAGCGCGCAAGGGCAATTGAGCTTGCCGAAAAGTACGGGCTTAAGGACTTTTTAAAAAAGACCCCCTCCCAGCTTTCAGGCGGTATGCGCCAGAGGGTTGCGCTTATTAGAACGCTTTCCGCAGAACCTGAAATACTTCTTCTGGACGAACCGTTTTCGGCTCTCGATTACCAGACGAGGCTGGAAGTCTGCGACGACGTGCAGAGCATTATAAAGAGCGAAAAAAAGACCGCACTTTTGGTTACGCACGACATTTCCGAAGCGATAGCGCTTTCCGATAAGGTCGTAGTTCTTTCCGCCCGCCCCGCAAGGGTCGTTGCCGAACACCTTATAAACTTCGGCGGGAACAGCCCCAAATCGCGAAGAGAATGCGGTGAGTTTGCTTCTACCTTTGAAATTTTACGCAAAGAGTTAGGCATTTAAACGCCGTTTTTAACAAAGGATGACGAACCTATGAAAAAGAAGATTAAACCCGAATATTCACGCGAGCATATCGCGTATTTGAAAAAACAAAAGAAAAAGAAAATTACGGTTACTGTTTCACGCTGTCTGCTACTTGTTGCCATTTTAGGCTTTTGGGAACTGTTTGCACAGCTTAAAGTAGTAAACCCGTTTATAACAAGTTCGCCCTCAAGGGTATGCACGACGATTGCAAGCCTGTACTCAGACGGAAGTCTTTTTTACCATATAGGCATAACGCTTATGGAAACTTTGGTGGGTTTTGTGCTGGCTATAATTTTGGGCTACGCGGTAGCCGTCGTTTTATGGGCAAGCGAAACGGTAAGAAAGGTCTTAGAGCCGTATATAGTCGTTTTGAACTCTTTGCCGAAAATTGCGCTTGGTCCGCTGATTATAATTTGGATAGGCACGGGCTACGACGCGATAATTTTTATGACCGTACTCGTATCCATTATAGTTTGCATAATGAATATGCTTTCCGGCTTTATCGCCGTGGATAAGACGAAGCTTACACTTATGAAAGCTATGGGTGCCGGCAAGTTTACAACGCTTAGAAAGCTTATTATACCTGCCTCTCTCCCCGCGCTTATGAACACCTTAAAGGTTGCAGTGGGGCTTGCCTGGATAGGCTCTATTATGGGTGAATACATCGTATCAAAAGCGGGGCTTGGGTATCTTATCGTCTACGGCGGGCAGGTATTTAAACTTGATTTGGTTATGACCGCAACGTTTATACTCTGCCTTTTAGCGGGCGGTATGTACGGCATAATAGCCCTTGTAGAAAAGAAAGTCGTGCGCTGATTTAAAAACAAAAAACCGTCGGGTAAGCGAAAAGCCCCCGACGGAATTTTTTTATACCTTTAAAATATTATGGCGATTATCATTATTGTCGCAATGCTTACCGCCGTTATTTTTACCGCCTTTTTAATATACTCTATCATACAGCCCTCCTGAAAAACAGCCTTTCACGGGTGTTAAGTCCCTTCATTTCGGCAAGCTCTGCAAACAGCTTATCGCTTTCCGTAAGGGGGATTACTTCTCCCTTTTCTATAAGAAAGGTTTCACCCTCGTGGCGTTCCCTGATTAAAGTTTTCTGTCTTTCAATATATGCCGTAAAGTTCATTTTTTGTTCCTCCCGCTTACTACACCAACCATTTTACATATTAAACTTGACAAACATTGTCATATATGATAAAATTTTTTTAAGAAATTTCAATTATTTTTTAATTATCGGTTTATTTTATGAACTAGGAGGAGCTATTATACCGTGAAGTACGACGTAATGTTTAAAATTCTTACGCTTTTGTTGCAGAAGAGAAAGATTACCGCGAACGAAATTGCTTCAAGGTACGACGTTTCAGTAAGGACAGTTTACCGCTACATTGAGGAGATGAACGTTTGCGGAGTTCCCGTTGACGTTGCGCGAGGACGCTACGGCGGGGTTACCATTGCCGATACGTTCCGCCTGCCCACCGGCTATTTTACGCGTGAGGAATACTCCGCCACCATAAATGCGTTGGAGGCAATGGCTTCGCAGATTTCCGACGAAAGCGTTATTTCCGCCAAAGAAAAGCTGGAAAGCCGCCAAAAGAACGAAAAGAGAGAGCTTTCCGTCAGCGGAAACATAATTGTTGACGGCGGGGCTTGGGGCGACAGCGGAAAGTTTACAGAAAAGATGAAAGTGTGCGAACAAGCCGTAAACAGTTGCAAGTGCCTTATGATTGACTACATCTCGCGTGAGGGCGAACACAGCAAGCGCGTCATTGACCCGTACGTTCTGATATTCAAACAGAACGTTTGGTACGTTTGGGCGTTTTGCCATACCAAGCAGGAATTCAGAACCTTTAAAATAGGCAGAATAAAATCCGCCACCTTTACGGGAAGCGAATTCAAAAAGAAAGAGTTCAACCGCGACGATATAGGGCTGAACTTCTACTATAAGGACGACGAGCTTATTGACGTAACGCTGGAAATCGAAAAGAATATGCTTGCCGACGCCGAGGAGTGGCTGGGAATAGACAACATAGAACCGCGCGGAAACGGGTTTGTTGCAAGCCTGACCCTGCCAGACGACGGAGTTTTGGTAAACAAAATTTTAAGCTACGGCGGTGCTGTTAAGGTTATTTCCCCGCCAGAGCTTAAAGAGCGTGTTAAGCTTTCCGCCTTAAAAATTGCAGAACAAATTTAATTTTTAAGTAAAAATGCCCCGACCGCAAAACGCGGTCGGGGCATAAATTTTTGTGTTTATTTACCAAGGCAAAATTTCTCCGCCCAAGATGTGGATATGCAGATGGAACACGGTTTGCCCTGCGTCGTCGCCCTGATTTATTACCAGGCGGTAGCCGTTTTGCAAGCCGTTTTCTTTTGCAATTTGCGGAATTTTTAAAAGCATATATTTTAAGATTTCGGCACGCTCTTCATTCATTTCGGACAAAAGTTTAAAGTGCGTTTTAGGTATAGCCAAAAGGTGTATTTTAGCCTTGGGTTCTATGTCGCGGAAGACGAGCATTTTGTCGTCCTCATAAACCTTGCTTGAAGGTATTTGCCCCCCTAATATGGCGCAAAAAACGCAGTTTTCATTCTTCATTTTAATTCTCCTCCCATTGATTTTTAAGGTTATAAACGTGGTCGCCCCGCCTATCATAATTGCGCCTGCGACGCTCAATAAAATTATGTAAGCAAGGTCGTTATTTATATCGTCCCGTCCCATATAAACGGTTACGGTTTCTCTGTCCTCGTTTACGTTTATGCTGTTATAGTTTCCTATACTGAAATAGGTGAACGTGAAAAGAAGTTCTTCGTCTTTATGGAAGCCGTTTTCCACGGTTTCTTCCCCTTCGGACGGGATAAGTTCGTCAGGATAGTAAGTGCCAATCATATTGTCGGGTGTTACAAAGGAATAGCCCCAATTGTAAACTTTACAGATAGTATTAAAGACAAGTTCGTTTTCAACTTTTACGCCTATACTGTAAAGCTCGCTTTCGCCGTCCTCGGTAAAGACGTACTGATAATAATAGTCGTACCCCTCTTCCGTTACCTTTTGCACGGCAACGCCTACTCTGCCGTCTTTATCTTGTAAAGTAGTGTAATCACCGTAATCTTTGTCGTACTCTCTGTCCCAGTCGGCTTTTAACGGCAGATTGCACTGCTTGTAATCAACGTACTCTTCTATAGTCATTTCCTGCGTTATCATTTGGGTATAGACGGGCAACGCGCAAACTATAAGTAAGAGAATACAGGACACTACCAAACACAGCGTTATCGTTAAATTTGCAATGAGGGAAAGTTTTTCACGCTTGCAGGCTATTAAAACCTGTCCGTCTGTGATATTTACAGGCACTTCACTGTCCGTAGCGGTTGTCCCTTCTTGGGGCAGAAGGGCGCGTGTAGAGTTCCTTAAAGTAAATATCATTATTAAGAAAATAGCCACAACGACAAAGGCTTCAATTGCCCAGCCCCAGTTTAACCCCGTTAAAAAGGCGACGTTATCGTCAAAGAACGGCACGTCTGCAAGATAATGAAGTACTGCGCTTGCGATAAAAAAGCCGTAAAAACGGAAATTTATAAAGGGCTTTTTGAATTTTGCGAATGCCCAACAGATTATTGCCGTCCAAGGCGCGTGCGAGCATACGCAGGAAAGTCCGCGACCGATGGACATAAGCACAAGCCAGGTATCAGAAGTACTGCTGTATCCGCTTGAATACGAAAGAATGTAGCCAAGGTCTTCGTAAACGGAATACCCCGACCCCACCGCTATGCCTATTAAAAAGCAGGCAAAGGGTTCTTTTTTCTTTAATAAAACGATTGCTACGATAGCTACTAAGGCTTTACAAAACTCTTCCCAGAAGCCGACGAAAAGACAGTCAACCCAGGCGTTACCGGAATTTGCGTCAAAGATAAACTCGTAACCGAACGAAGCCAAGCCCGAAGAAATTAAACCGCCGAATAACAGCAACCCGCCTAAAAGGGCAAGGCTTAAATCGCGCTTGGGGTACAGCTCAAAGAAAAAGAAAACGAGCGCAACGTTGCAAAACAGACCGCCGAAGAATACGGCGATTGCATAGTCCATTTGCGAGTTGAACAAACAGAAAATTGAAACGGCTAACGAAAAGGCGATAAACCCGAATGCAAGAACTCTGAGATACAGCCAAGGCTTGCGGGGTTCGGCTGACGCCGTCTTGTCTTCTTCCTTTAACCCGCGGGAAAATATTTCAGCATACTCCGCGCCATTTCTGGGTTTTACCGCATTTACAAAAAATGACTTAATTTTAGTTTTAACCGATAACTTTTGCATTTGCTCCGTCCTTGAAAATTCCTGTAAGTTTTATTGAATATTTTTTGCCTGAAATCAGGCGTTCAGGTACGTAAACTTTAATATAGTTGGGGGTGTAGCCTGTTGTAAAGCCCTCTTTATACTCTTCCGCGATAAAGTCGGTTACGGTATTTATAAAGCGGTTTATGTAGCGTTTTGCGCTCTCCTCCCCCGCTGATAAAAGACGGTGAAGTCTTTGGCTTTTAATATCGGGAGCAACGTCCTTTAACTTATAGGCAACAGTGCCTTCCCTCGGGGAAAAGGCGAAAGCGTGTACGCGTGCAAAGCCGGCTTCTTCTATAATTGAAAGACTTTTTTCAAAATCTTCCTCGGTTTCGCCGGCAAAACCTGCGATTATATCGGTCGTAATTGCGCAGTTTGGGAACTTTTTATAGATTAAAGCGCATTTTTCAAGGTATTCTTCGCGTGTGTAGTGCCTGTTCATAGCTTTTAATACGGCGGAAGACCCGCTTTGAAGCGACAGGTGGAACTGGGGTGCAAAGTCATTTAAACCAGCTAATGCGTTTAAAAATTCTTCGGTTATAATATTGCACTCCAACGAACCGAGTCTTATCCTTTTACCCACGCCTTTAAGCGCGGTAATTAGGTCTGTAAGCGTTTTGTCTTCGTACCCGTAAGAGGATATATTTATGCCGTTTAAAACTATTTCCGGACTGTCGGTTTTAGCGATTTCCCCCAAAATATCCTCGATATAACGCTATTTTTCCCTTCCGCGAAGATAAGGAATTAT
>JAAUYS010000044.1 GCA_014804995.1 Clostridia bacterium | reverse complement strand
GGAACGACGTCATTCCGGAACATTTGAAGAAATGAGTGAACTTATTGAAATAGTAGCAGGTTTAATTGCTGTAATTTTCATATTCGCCCCGCACGAGTTTGCGCACGCATTCGTTGCGTATAAGTGTGGCGACGGCACGGCTAAGATGCAAGGCAGGCTTACTTTAAACCCCATAAAGCACCTTGACCCCGCAGGCTTTATTTTGTGCGCGTTCACGGGCTTCGGCTGGGCAAAACCCGTACCAATTTATCCTAGCAACTTCAAAAAGTACCGTAAGGGACTTTTCTGCACGGCAATTGCCGGCGTTGTTACCAATTATATAATTGCTTTTATCGCTTACCCGCTGTATTTGGTTATTTTGAATTTCTTGTATTACGGAAATTACGACTTCTTTATGGCAAACGAATGGTTAGCGGTAATAGTTAAAATTATTTATTACGCATTCTTCTTTATTTACGTTTACGGAATGAGCGTGGTAATTTTCAATCTTATACCCCTTAATCCGCTTGACGGCTTCCGCGTCGTTGAGGCGTTGACGAGGGAGATAAACCCGGTCCGCAGATTTCTTAAAAACTACGGAATGTATATACTGATAATTCTCGTAGTTGAAAGTTTTCTTTGCGGGGTGCTTCAAGATTACGCAAATATTGAAATAGCAAAATATTTCGATATTTTAGGATATTTACAATGGTTTGCGGTCAATATTATAGGTTATCCTATTTCAGCTTTTTGGAATTGGATAATTGACCCGCAATATTGGCTTCAAATAGTTTCGGTATACTGATATGGCATTTAATTACGACAATTTTGAATCGGTTGTAGACTATAACACCGTTTTAGACGATTTTGAAGGACCTCTTGACTTACTTCTGCACCTTATTAATATCGCGCAGATAAGAATAGAGGACGTTTTCGTGTCAAAAGTTACCGAACAGTTTTTGGACTACATCGAGTATATGAAAACCCAACCCTCGCGCGATATTGACAAGGAGAGCGAGTATCTTGCCCTCGCCGCCCAAATTATCTATATAAAGTCAAAGAGTATGGTACCCGTAGTTGAAGTTGCGGGTGAAGATATGGGCGGAGACGAGGAAGAAAAGCGCGCATTGATTGAGCAGTTAAAACAGCGTGAGTACGAGCTTATCAAACAGGAAACGCCCAAATTAAAGGACTTGGAGACGGTAGGTTATTTATATAAAGAGCCTGATAAATCACTTAATACGGTAAGAGTAGTCTATAAAGACTTCACGGTAAGCGCACTTTTGGAAGCGTTTGCAAAGATGATGCTCAAAAACGAGAGCTTGCAACGCGAAAAAGAAAATATTAAAGAAATACCCAAAGACGTTTACACCGTAGAAGAAAAGGTAACCCATATTAAAAACACCTTAATAGAGAATAAAGAAGTCCTTTTTGAAAACTTATTTACGTCTTTCTCTAAAAACGAGGTTGTAACGACGTTTCAGGCGCTTCTTGAAATGTTAAAACACCAGTTCATAATGGTTCGGCAGGAATGCACCTTCGGACCGATAACTATTTTACTTAATCCCGACTGGGATTTAAACGAGGTAACAAGTGAACAATTTGACGAATATAATTGAGGCGATAGTTTTTGCCTCCGGTGAAGCCGTTCCGGTTAAATTTATCGTTGAAAAACTCGGATGTAGCGTAAAAGAAGTCAACAAATGCGTTGACGAGTTGAAAAGTAAGTATGACGAGGACAGCGGTATACAGCTTTTGGTCTTTAACGGCAAACTTCAATTTGCTTCAAGCCCTAAGTACAAACAGCAGATTTCGGAAGTTCTTATCCCCATAAAGGAAAAAGAGTTTACAAAGACCATATTAGAGTGTGCCGCGCTTATTGCATATAAACAGCCTGTAACCAAGTCCGTGCTTGAAGAAATTAGGCAGGTTAGTTGCGACTACGCTATACATACCCTTTTGGAGCTTGATATGATTGTCGCTTGCGGTAGAAAGGACGCCGTAGGTAAGCCCATAATGTATGCGACGACGGACAACTTTTTAAAGAGGTTTAAGCTCAATTCCATTGATGAATTGCCCGATTATGAAGAGCTTATGGCGCAGATTGCGGAGCTTAACAACAGCCTTATGGACGACGAAGACGACGGCAATTACCTTTACAGAAAGGACGAATACGTTGAAGACAACGGCGAGGATACCCAGCCTTTACAGGTTGAGGAAGAAAAGAAGCCCAAGGTTGACGAAGACGGATTTGAAATTCCCGAATTTATTGAAGAAGACGACGACGTTATAAAAATAGATTAATTAATATAAAATTAAGGACGGTTTGTACCGTCCTTTTTTAGTATAATTAATTTTTATATACAGATAATATTTTTATGAACGACGTGCTTGTATGGCTGGCTACGGTGGGCTTTCTTCTGTCTGTTTTTCCCATTCACATATACAATTATTTGTATTTGAATACGGCTTCTAAATACGCAAGTATAAACGCAGGGATATATAAATTCAATTTCTTTAATGCGAACACTATTGAAAACAACCCGCGTGAAATGCAGGTAAACGGCAAAAAAAAGAAGATTGACCCGTCAACGCTTTCTATAAATTTCTATAAAATATTCAATCAGCTGTGCATATATAAAATCGTTCAATTGGGCGATTACGGAATGCAAAATCCTAACAACGCCTACGTCGTGCTTGCGCAGAACGCGTTTACCACGGCAATATACAAATTTTTGCAGATGAACGGAAACTATGGCAAGCTTCGAAATTATACCGTATTAAATCAGGAGCATTCCGATATAAGGTATTACGCCAAGGCCGTAACCGTTGTCAATATCTTAGTAATCGCAAAAATCTTTATTATATTTATGTTGGAGAAATTAAATGAACGCAAAAATTAGAAAGAGCAAGGATAAAGAATTTGACGCACCCGCAATTTCAATAGAAAAAGTTGCAGGCGCAGATACCGTTGTAGGCAAATCAATCGTAACGATTAGCGGTACAGAGGTCATACCGCTTTCTTCCGTAACCGTCGTAAATTTGAGCGGTGGCGGAGAGTACGGAGACGTTAAGACTTTTAAACAGGCTGACGGGTTTCAGCTTGCAGGCGGTAACGGCACGGTAATAACCGTAAAACCTAAGGCTTTTTTGGTTGACGACGGAACGGGGTGCAAGCTTTTAAAAGTCGAAGACGGCGCAGTTGAAGCGCTTATAGATAAAACTGGAGAGTTGATAAATAAACTTACTGACAATGTGTAAAAAATTTTTTATAATACCTTGCCTTTTAATATGTGTTTTGTTTGGAACGGTGCAAGTCGTTAATACGGCTTCGGCGGCGACGGGAGCCTCTGCAGAAATTTCAATGGAGCTTACGACGGAAACGGTTCTAAGCGAAAGAAACGCGGACGTAAGACTACCTATGGCAAGCACGACCAAGATAATGACTGCGCTTTTAATCGTAGAAGACTGCGACCTTGACGAGGTAATAACCGTACCCGATAAAGCGGTAGGCGTAGAGGGGTCAAGTATTTACCTTAAAAAGGGCGAAGAAATTGACATAAAAGACCTATTGTACGGTTTAATGCTCCGTTCCGGCAACGACAGCGCGACGGCGCTTGCCATTCACCACAGCGGTAGTGTAGAAGCTTTTGTTGAAAAAATGAACGCAAAAGCCAAAGAGATAGGCGCCGAAAATACTAATTTTGCTAACCCGAGCGGTTTACCGAACGATAACCACTATACGACGGCGCGCGACCTTTGTAAAATTGCCTGCTTTGCAATGCGTAATCCAAAATTTAAAGAAGTCGTTTCAACGAGAGATTATAAGGGCAAATTCAGAAGCTACGCAAATAAAAATAAAATGCTCTATTCCTGTGAAGGGGCAAACGGTGTCAAGACCGGTTACACCGTAAAGGCGGGTAGATGTTTGGTTTCCTCAGCAGAAAGGGGCGGAATGGACGTAGTGACCGTTGTATTAAATTGCCCTGATATGTATGAAAGAAGCAAACAGCTTATTAACAGCGCTTTCAGGGATTACAAACTCATAAAATTAAGTGCCGACGTGGTATTTATGTCAGACATAGTACTTTGTAAATTACAAAATTCACGCAATTTTGTAGTAAAATCGGCTGAAAATATCGATTTTAAGGTAGTTACGCTGTCAAACGGCAAAAAAATCAAAAAAGGCGATTTAGTTGCCGAACTTCAAATAAACGGCTCAAACGGCTTGCTTTTTAAAGAGAATTTATATAGTATATTAGATAATTAAACTTAAAAGTTGGTTATTTTAAATGCGTATAAATAAATTTCTCGCTTCTGCGGGCGTTGCCTCAAGAAGGGAATGTGATAAGCTGATTGCCGAGGGTAAAGTATCAATTAACGGTAAAGGCGCAACTCTCGGCGCAGAAGTCGGTTTGGACGATGAAGTCTTTGTAAACGGAAATAAAGTCGTCCTTAAAAAGAACGAATACTATATTTTAAATAAGCCTAAGGGTTATATTTGTTCGGTTTCCGACGAAAAGGGTAGAAAGACCGTTATGGATTTAATGCCGGCTGGCGTAGGCAGAATTTACCCCGTAGGAAGACTGGATTACGACAGTGAAGGACTTTTAATAATGACTACCGACGGCGAGCTTGCCCAGAAGCTTACGCACCCTTCTCACGAAGTTCCTAAAACTTATCTCGTTAAAATCGAGGGTACGCTTACTGAAAACGACTTAAACCCTATAAGAAGCGGTATTGAAATAGGGGGATACGTAACTAAAAAGTGTAAGGCACACATCGTAGAAACTAACAAGCTTTACACCAAAGTCCATATAACTATTACCGAAGGTAAAAACAGAGAAATAAGAAAAATGTTTTCTGCAATCGGTAAAGAAGTTACCCTTTTAAAGCGCATTAAAATAGGAGAAATCACTTTAAGGGGATTAGACAGGGGGGCATACAGAAAGCTATCCCCGCAGGAAGTAGCCTATCTCGGCTCATTGTAATAATAAAAGCACGGCAAAAACCGTGCTTTTTCTTTATATCAAAATCATTTTATTTTGTTGTTTGCCCGTAAGCTGTCGCCACTGTAAATAGGCAAAATCGTCAGATTTTTTGCATTTTTGGGCTATTTCGTTCAAATTTTGCTCGTCAGAACCGCTTGTCAATAGCGGATAAACCGATTTTGAAAGAGCTTTAAACACTCCGTCTGCGCTTGATTTCTTTACGGCGAGTGGTGAAAGGTACAAGTCCGTATTTAAGTAACTTTCAACGTCGTCGGCGTACAGATTTAAGAAGTTAGCGCACAAAATACGCTTAATTCTCGAAGAAGAGTACCTTCTTGACGTTACTTTTTCAATAATTTCGTTAAATGGAAGGTCCTGATTATTTTTTAAAGCGTTTTCAAGACCCTCACTGCAACCGTAAATTTTCTTTAAGTCGTCTTTTGAGGTTCTTGAAAGCAACAGGCGTAAAGAGTCTTCAAACTTTTCTTCTTCTGTTGAAAAGTCTTCCAAATTACTGAAAACGTGCGGTGGAACGTTACTCTTCACCATAGGTGAAGAAATATTTTTTCTTATCGCGCTTGCGGAAGAAAAGTTTTCCTTTAACTCGCTGTCGTTAAAGTCCGCACCCGCCCGTTTTATGGGCAAAAGCCGTATTTTCTTGTTTTGTTTTAATACGGCTTTTGCGTATTCAAGCCCCAAAACGTTGTTCGGTCTTGAAATTATTTCTGCATTGCCACCGGTCATTTCAAGTGCGTAGGCGTAGCTTTTAACATAGCTTTCGCCCTCTTCAAGGCGTGATTTTAATAATTTTTTAAATTCTTCGCTCTCTTCTGCAAGGGTAACGGCGGTATTCATAAAATCTTCCGGCGCTCCGCTTTCACAGCCGTAGGCTATGCCCCCAATATCGGGAATTGACAGTAAAACTTTTACCGCACCGCGTGCAAAAACTTCGGCAGGGGCAACTGCAAATGGAGCGGGAAGCTCCAAAACGCAATCCGCACCGCTTAAAACGGCGTGTTTTGCCCTCACGTATTTATCCGCAATGCACATATCTCCGCGCTGTGTAAAGCTACCGCTCATTATGCACACTATATAGTCGCAACGGTACATTTCGCGGACGCGCTTTAAAAGGTATTCGTGTCCGTTATGAAAGGGGTTAAATTCGCAAATAATTCCACAAATTTTCATTTTATATCTTTACAATTATAAAAAGTTGGTATATAATGGTAATGTTGTGAGCCATTGAAAACATTATACAACGGTTCGCTTTAAAAATAAAGTATTTTTAGGAGAAAATGATATGTCATTACTTGATAAAATCAAGAAGGCAGGCAACGAATTGGCTGACGCAGTAAGCGGAACGCCCTCGCTTTTAAGAGAGATTAAAGAAAAGGCGTCCGCCCGCAAGAAGACTATCGTTCTTTGCGAGGGTGAGGACAAGCGTGTAGTAGAGGCTGCAGCAAAAATCACTCAGGAAGGTATAGCTAAAATCGTTCTTATCGGTAACGAAGAAGAATGCAAAAAGGTTGCCCCCGGCGTTGACCTTACAGGCATAACGCTTATTGACCCTCTGACTTCAGATAAAACCGCCGAATACGCTAAAATTTTGTACGAAGCGAGAAAATCCAAGGGTATGACCGAAGAGCAGGCAAACGAGCAGGCAAAGGACAGAACTATGTTCGGTGCGCTTATGCTTAAAGCGGGCGACGTTGACGGATACGTTTCCGGCGCTTGCCATTCTACGGCTAATACGCTCCGCCCCGGTTTGCAGGTTGTAAAGACCGCACCCGGCATCAAGACGGTTTCAAGCTGTTTCATTATGATTGCTCCTAATAAGAATAACCCTTATAACCCCGACGGCGTTGCAATTTTTGCAGACTGCGCTATTAACATCGAACCCACGGCTGAACAGCTTGCGGACATCGCTATAACTTCGGCTAAGACCGCTAAGGATATTGCGGGCATTGAGCCTAAGGTTGCAATGCTTTCATTCTCAACTAAAGGTAGCGGTAACGATGACAAGTTCACCCAGACCGTTCCCAAGGTTCAGCAGGCTACTGCAATTGCACAGCAGAACGCTCCCGACCTCGCTTTGGACGGTGAATTCCAGTTCGACGCGGCGGTTGCTCCCGAAGTAGGAGAACTTAAAGCGCCCGGTTCAAAAGTTGCCGGACACGCAAACGTATTCGTATTCCCCAACATCAACGCCGGCAATATCGGTTATAAAATTGCACAGCGCTTCGGCGGATATATGGCAATAGGTCCCGTCTGCCAGGGTTTTGCTAAACCCTTGAACGACTTATCGCGCGGATGCAACGTTGACGATATAGTTGCAACCGTAGCAGTAACCGCGCTTCAAGCGGAATAATCTGAAAAAATTTATAAAGAGGATAAAAATAAATGAAAATTTTAGTTGTAAACGCAGGAAGCTCTTCACTTAAATATCAGCTCATTGATATGGAAACCGAAAAGGTTCTGGCAAAAGGCGGATGCGAAAGAATAGGTATAAGGGGTTCCGTTTTAAAAGCAAAAGGCAACGGACAGGAAAGAGTTTATAAAGAGGCTATGCCCAACCATAAATACGCAATTCAACTCGTTTTGGAGGCTTTAACTGACGAGGGTATAGGCGTTATCAAGTCAATGAACGAAATTGACGCTGTAGGACACAGAATAGTTGCCAGCGGTGAATACTTTAAAAAGACCACCCTTGTAACTTCCGAAGTTTTAAAAACCTTAGAGGAGAAGACCTTTGAACTTGCGCCTCTGCACAATCCCGCCGCGGCAACCGGTTTAAGGGCTTGTATGGAAGTTATGTCCAAGACGCCTATGGCGCTTGTCTTCGATACTTCTTTCCACGCAACTATGCCCGAAAAGGCTTACCTTTACGGTATTGATTACAACGACTATAAAGAGTACGGCGTAAGAAAATACGGTGCGCACGGCACCAGCCACAAATTCGTTTCTGCCGAAGCCGCTAAATACCTCGGCAAGAAGCCCGAAGAGCTTAAAATAGTAACCTGCCACCTCGGCAACGGCTCATCTATTAGCGCGGTTGACGGCGGTAAGTGCGTTGATACTTCTATGGGCTTTACGCCTCTTGCAGGCGTGCTTATGGGTACGCGTTCGGGCGATATCGACGCATCAGCAGTAGAATTCCTTGCAAGGAAGAAAGGGCTTTCACACGAAGAAGCGGTAACTTACCTCAATAAAAAGTGCGGTGTTGCAGGTATTTCCGGCGTTTCAAGCGATTTCAGAGATTTGCTTGCAGGTGCTAAGAAAGGCAACGAAAGGTGCGCGCTTGCCCTCGATATGTTCGCATATCAGGTTAAAAAATTCGTCGGCGCATACGCTGCCGCAATGGGTGGACTTAACTGCATAGTATTCACGGCAGGTATAGGTGAAAACACCCCCACCGTGAGAGAGGACGTTTGCAAAGGACTTGAATTCCTTGGCGTTAAATTCTCCGCAAAAGCAAACAAAGCTAAAAACGACGGTTCTATCCGCGATATATCGGCTAAATCTTCAAAGGTTAAGGTTCTTATAATCCCCACCAACGAAGAGCTTGTCATAGCAAGAGAAACCGCCGAACTTTTATAATTTTTGTCAGTATATAATTAAAATAAGTTGACAAAGATTTACCCTTATAATATAATTTGATAGTCTTATCGGTATGGAATTAGAAGTTAAAAAACTTAACGCCCTAAAAAAATATACGGGAAGTTTTAATTTCGAGTACACGCCTGACTCTGATTTGAGTTTAGTACCGCTGTGTTCTGTTGACGGCACCGTCAAAGTGAGCGGGGAGTACGAAATTTTTGAAGACGACAGCGTTGAAATTGCTTTAACCGTAAAGTATCTTTTAAAAGGTCAGTGTTCTTACTGCCTTGAAGATGCAAAAAAGGAAGTTGTTTTTGAAACTGACGTTCTGTTCCTTAAAGAGAACGACGGTGAAAATTATTATTACGACGGAATCAAGCTTAACTTGAAACCCGCCGTTGACGATGCAATACTTATAAGCCAGCCCAACGTTTTACTTTGTAAAGAGGACTGTAAAGGTATTGACGTTACCTAAAAAAGATAAAGAAGAGGTGTAAGAAAATGGCAGTACCCAAGGGAAAACAGTCCAAAAGCAGAACCAATAAAAGATTTGCAAACTACAAGGCAACGGCGCCTACTCTCGTAGAATGCCCTCATTGCCACTCCTTGAAAGAGTCGCATAAAGTTTGCGGTAATTGCGGTTACTACGACAAGGTTGAAGTGGTGTCCAAGGACGAAAAAAAAGCTAATTAAAACCGTACGGACTGCCTCTCGGCAGTCCGTATTTTCTTAAATTTTGCGGAGGTTTTTATGAAACATACCGATATTAAAGTATTATTTGCCGAAAGCGGTAAATACGAGAATGAAAGCGTAACCGTCTGCGGTTGGGTCAGAACGTGGCGTGATTCCAAGGGGATTTCGTTTATAGAACTCAACGACGGCACTTGTTTAAGGAACTTACAGCTCGTCATCGAAAAGACCATAGTAGATGAGAGCATAGTAAAACCCGCGCTTGCTACGGGTACGGCACTCAAAGTTACGGGTATTTTTATCCCTTCGGAGAGGAACGGACACGAAATAAGCGTAAGGGAGATTACAGTTCTCGGGGAATGCCCTGCAGATTTCCCTCTGCAAAAGAAGCACCATACGCTCGATTTCTTGCGTACGATACCTCATTTAAGACCCAGAACGCGCTATTTTGAGGCTGTTTTTGCAGTGAGAAGCCAACTTTCTTACGCAATTCATAAATATTTCCATTCCCACGGCTACAAGTATATGCATACGCCCATTATAACGGGTAGCGACTGCGAGGGCGCAGGAGAGATGTTCCGCATAACCACTCAGCCTTGGAATGCTAAGTACGGAAATGAGGCGGAGTACTACGGCGACGATTTCTTCGGCGCAAAGGCAAGTTTGACCGTTTCCGGACAGCTTGAAGGCGAAATTTCCGCTATGGGCTTAGGTAAGATTTATACGTTCGGACCTACTTTCCGCGCGGAACACAGCAACACGCCAAGGCACGCCGCCGAGTTCTGGCACGTAGAACCCGAAGTTTGCTTTGCCGACCTTCACGACATAATTGAAATTGCAGAAGATTTTATTAAGTCAATCATTAAGGACGTAATAGAAAACTGCCCCGAAGAGCTTGCTTTCTTTGCCGAGAGAGGGGAAAAGGGGCTTGTTGATAAGCTTAACAGCGTAGTGAACAGCGATTTTGCCAAGGTAAAATATACCGACGCAATAGAAATTCTGAAAAAATCGGGCAAAGAGTTCAAATTCCCCGTTGAGTGGGGTTGCGACTTACAGACCGAACACGAAAAATACCTTACTGACGAGTATTATAAAAAGCCCGTATTCGTAACCGACTATCCCGCCGATATAAAGTCGTTCTATATGAAGCAAAATCCCGACGGCAAGACCGTTGCGGCTACCGACTTATTAGTACCAGGCGTTGGGGAAATTATCGGTTGCAGTGAAAGGGAAGCCGATTTAAACAAATTGAAGGACGCAATGATAAAGCGCAATATGTCGCTTGACTCTTACAACGAATATCTTGACACGAGAAAATTCGGCAGCGTACCTCACAGCGGTTTCGGCTTGGGATTAGAGCGCATTTTAATGTATATTACGGGCGTTCAGAATATAAGGGATACTCTTTTGTACCCCAGAACTGTGGGCAGTCTTTAATTTTTAACGCGTATGAAGAACAGAATTTGCGTAATTTTTACGGGCGGAACGATAGGTTCACGCACATTGGGCGATACGGTAGACTTAAAGCAAGAAGACAAAAGCTTTTTAATCGAACTCTACAACTCGCGCTATAAAAGCGACATTCAGTTCGACGAACTCCGTCCGTTAAATATTTTAAGTGAGAACGTTCAGCCGTCCGACCTTGAAAAAATGGCGGACTGCGTAAGAAGCGTAGATAAAGACCAGTACGACGGCATAATAATAACCCACGGTACGGACACGCTTTGCTTTACGGCAAACCTGTTCAGTCAGATTTTCTGTGATATTTCTATTCCGGTCGTATTCGTTTCTGCACTCTATCCGCTTGACGATAAGAGAAGCAGAGGGGTTGAAAATTTTGCTTCTGCCGTTACGGTTATAAACGAAGCAGATTTCGGCGGAGTATTCGTCAGCTTTGAAAATCACGGAGAAAACTGCAAAATTCACCTTGCAAGCAGGTTGGTTTCTGCTAGCCAAATAAGCGGTGAGTATTATAGCGTTCTCGGCGTGCATTTCGGCGAAGTTATTGACGGCAAGTTCGTATATAACGAAAACGCTTTAAACCCTACCTTTGCTCAACTTAAAGAAAAGAGAAATCGGTGTACGGCGCAAAAATTGTGTATGGATATGGTAACTATTCAGGCACATTCGCTGTTAAACTTCGACTTTTACCGTTTTAACGAGGTAAAACCCAAAGCGGTAATGGTTCAGCTGTATCACAGCGGAACGGTCTGCACAGAGGGCAAAGAGGCGAACTTTAAAAACTTTTTGGCTTATTGCAAACGCCTCGGTATTAAAGTCGTAATCGCGCCCGTTGACAGTCGTGCGAGAACCTACGGTAGCGCTTTGGGACTTACGGAGTCCTGCATTACGGCTTACGATATAAGCTTTGAAATGGCTACGGTAAAGGTGCTTCTTGCGCTCGGCTCGGGTAAAGATATAGAAGAAGAGCTTTCAAAAAACAACTTTTTCGAGAAGTTAAATTAATTTACTTCGGTTATATTTTAACTAAAACAGCCTAATTCCTATTGACATTATAGGAATTAGGCTTTATAATTTAGTT
>JAAUYS010000043.1 GCA_014804995.1 Clostridia bacterium | reverse complement strand
TGCACTTGAAAACATCTCTCTCGCTATCCTTAGCGACAACTGACGAACTTGGGTAAAGAATATGGTAGGGGCACAAAGCCCCTACCATATCTTTTTGCCCACTCAAGTATCGAAGAAGTTCAGCTGTACATTGGTCTTCCCATTCTCTTTTTTGGTGATGGGATAAATGTTGGCATCCTTTGAGAGAATATTCTCCTTCTTCAGATAGGAGAGCTTATTGTTGATGAAGAGTTTCCCAGGGTTATCTGTATCTACAGTGAATGAGTCTTCGACACTACTGTAGGAGACATGATTGATATTTGGATATTGGAGATTGAGTGTAAGTTCTCTCAATATCCTACCACCCTTGGTGATATGGAACTTGATAGATGGAACTCCCTTTTTAGAGAGATAGTCCACAAGTTCCTGAAGTCTCTCCTTCTCTGAGATACTTGGATAGGTATTGAACAGCTTAGGGATGTTGAAGAGATTCTTCGTATCTCTAGCCCACGGAACAACATCAACATCAAGATCAATGAATGCATCGTCCCATACAATGAGTCCTTGTTCAATGGCATCTTCCAATCTCATACCACTAAACCACTTCGACATCGTTCTATACTCATCCATCGATTCGTCGATCTTGATACCACAATTCGAAGGAATGTGATACTCAACGTGTGATAGATCAGAAAAGAAGATATGGTGGAGATATGTATCGTTAATACCATTAGGGGTAGAGAAGAGGATGGTGTTGTCGGGATAGGTATCATTAAGGATGACTATTTTCCCAGTCTTCCCAATAGAGAGATTCATGAAGTAGAAGTTCACCAACTGGTCCAATGTATGAAGGATTAGCGTTCCATTCAGTATGAACACGGGCTGGGATGTATTGGATATGACAATGGTTGCTTCATCATCCAATCGTACCGTACCCGTTTCTGATATTTCCATCCATCCACCTCTATCGAGTACAATGGATGAATCAATTCCCGAGACTAGGAGATCTCCATGAACATTGAGCTTACCTGGCTGGGTGAAATTGTCAATGATTGGTCCTACATATAATGTCGGATTGATATACATCGAACCATTGAATGAATCTGACACCACGAGCATAGAATTTTCTTCGATGGTGAGTGAGTTGACTATCTGTGTGGAAGATGGTTTTCTCTCTGGTGATCCCAATACTGGATACTTGAAATCGCCCAATACAGCGCTACCCCTCATTACTGACAAATCCAGTAGCTGATACTGGGAATCGTAATCCACATCAACTGTGTTGAATCCCAGCTTACCCTCATTGGTATCGAATTCACCTTGGGAATGTGGAGTAAGCTGTTCTGATCTGAGTGCTACCGTATACTCCATGAGTGAGTAGGGTCTCTCTCCAAGATCATCAAGCCCTGTAACGTAGAGAGTTACTGAGTTATCAATGTAGATATTTGGGTTATTGTATAACTCATTTACCTTTGAATGATGACAATAGATGTTGCCAAATACCAGGAGTGACGAGTCATCCGAGACTACGATGTGAGTATTCGGTGCGATGGTAAATGATGATCCCAGCTGTAATGTCATCGTCGACTTGTTTCTGACTGTAAGATCAGAGCCTTGATCTAGAAGCAACTTACCACGTATATCCACCAGACCATTATCTTCAATAGTGAGCTCTCTCGTGACTTCTAGACTGGTATCTTCGCATACATAAAGCTGACTGTATAGATCCGACGATATTGTGAAGTTGTATCCAGTTTGGACTTGACCATCGATAATAGTGATGGAGAACGTCTCTTCTGTAAGGAGATCTATCTCTCCATCTGAGATATGGTAGAATGTATCTGATCCTTGTGGTGGTCGATACTTGTAGTTATCTCTCTCCTTCTCAAAGTCATAGAGAGTTGGTTGATTCAAATTCATTGCCATATCGGCTTCTCCTTATACAAAAAAGAAGGGTGGATATATCCACCCTCAGTCTCATTGACCGTTCACCCATGACTCCATCAACAGAGCATCTATCTCATCCTCATCTTTTGGGATGTATGATACTCCTATGAGTTCTAGCTGTTTAATCTTCTCCTTCTTACTCATGTCATTCATGAGTTTCTTTCTACCATCATACGTCTGAGCGGTTATCATACGCTCCCTACGGTTATCCTCTTTCCATCCATCCCGCAGATCCTTTGTTCTACCCTTGAAGTCACGGAAGTCGATAACCATATCTCCAACACGACCTTCTGTGAACAGCTTGTTCAGATCGATCGTCTCAACACCAAACTGTTCCTTGATGAACTTACACAACACCTTCATGTAGTGCATCTCACTTCTGAGACACATCATCATCACATTCTGATGGTTTCTAAGTGGACCCAACATGGATTTATACCACATATTCCGCGTATTCTCACTCCGATACGGATTATTCACTCCATCCAGCAGCTGCTGGTAATACAACTCATCAGCCATCTTCTCATTATTATTCTCGGAGATATAATACTCGGAATCGGAAGATGGTACCATGAACATCAGTTTGGCTGAATAGTTGCTTTGTTGGTTGGGTATTATGACTGACGTGTTGAGATATATGAAGCTCAGTATCTCTTCCTTAGTGAAGAAGTCAATCATGTCAACCATGAAGTGCTCGTAGTCTATACAGTAAAGCAATACTGTTCCTCCTATGGAAAAGAAAGATGGTGGGGTCGTCGACCCCACCACTTCTTCCACTCAGTTTCTACTTCCCTCTGTTCTTCCTGCTCTTCCTCGTGACTGGAGTCAGCTCACAGCTGGTGGACTTCGGTTGTGGATCCGGCTGTAATGGTTCTGAAGATTCCACTTCAACTTGAACTGACTTGACTTCCTCTTTGACAGGCTCCAATGTTGGAACTTCTGAAGTCGGAGTTGCTATGGGCTCATGATGATGTCCACACGTGCACTTGTCAACGTGCTCGTACTCTGCAACCATGCGCACCTGGTTCACTGGATTCTCGATACCCCTTACCCTAATCAAGTTCAAATCCAGACCAGATATGTCCGTATTCTTGAGTGTTCCGTCTACAAGAGCATTCAGCCTCTGGAGTGACAAACGATCCTTGAACAGATCCTTGCTATCGATGACATTCCCCACATCATCGACTGTCACTTCAACTGCGTAGTCAACGATGTAAGACCCTCCGAGGTACACGTCCCCTTCCTTACCTAAGAGAATCCACTGTGCTTCCATATCACCAATCTTTTGGGATCTGGTAAAATCCTCGTACACTCGAGTCTTGAAGTACTCGATTGGTGAGAAGTGCTTGAGCCACTCGAACTCATTGTTGGGTTCCTGCACACTACCTGGGTGTACCTGATTGATATCAATGTAGAACGGCATTGATATTCTGGACTCATCGATGTTGTCCACACAATCGATTCGAAGCTCATGATAGTCAGGATGATGGATCATCGATATACCGATATTCTGGATCACTTCCGGGTCGACTTCGACTATCTTTTCCTCCTCAATGATCTCCTGCTCTGCGGATATCCAGTTATCCATCATCCAGTTGATCAGTGAATCGATTCCAGGCTGCTCGATATCAATCTTCTCGTTGAGTCTCTCGATGAAGAAGTTGAGCCAATCTGCCTGGATACCGCTGTCATCCGATGGACGAACAAAGTTGTTCTCCCAGAATGAGTTCAGGAACATCAGCGTGTCAAGCTGATCCCCCATCACATCGTTGATGTCGGGCTGTTCCCACCGCTTCGTTTGTACGTTACCGTTGATGTCGCGGTTCTCGATCTTCTTGAACTTCATGAACTTCGCCAGACTGCAGAAGATCGCATTCTGGATTGTTCCGTAGAAGATGTCCTTGTTGTACTCACCTTTGACGTACGGTATCACCAGCTCATACCCATCATCTGTCTTAAAGTCCTTGATGATGAGATTGCTGAGCTTCGACACCGCCTCGTAGATATGGTTCTCTTCCTGGTTCACGAAGTTCGGATTCGGCATGAGGCTGTTGGGATCAACATAAGATCCATAGCTCACCTCGAAGTCTTCCAAGTTGGGATCAGTGAGTGTATCCGGAATTCCATCCATGAGATACTCTTCATCCTGAAGTGATCCACTGAACGCCAGATCATTCTCTGCCTCCTCAACGGCCCATACCAAAGATTCTTCCTCTGCTACCACATCATTAGATGGGTCCTCTTTAACTTCCTCTTTCTCTTCAGGCTCTTTAACGAGCTCTAATATTGGAAGCTCCTGAGGTTCTTCATCTACGAGTTCCAGTATAGGAAGCTCCTCTTTCTTCTCAGTATTCTGCACCACCTGTGAAGTGTCTACTTTCTCCTCAGGAGCTGGACATGTTGGTGCCTCTTCCTGATGACATTCACACTCACATGTGGGACTTTCAACAGTCTCAGATTTGAGTTTCTGCTCAAACTCCTCCGCTGAGTAGAACATCGCGTTCTCGAGATTGATTACTATCTCTCCCATTTCTTCCTCCTCAAACTCCTCGTTCTCTTCCTCTGGTTCTTTCTCATCCCTCTTCTCTGATTTCAGATACGGTGACCTAACACCATCGAGGGTAGTTAGCTTGGTTGGGCTATCCATCGCATAGGCTTCATCACCCATATGATCGATGTTATGTGCCCGAAACGTATTTCCAATTCTTGTGCGTATCTCCGTAAACTTATACTTCCGATTCCCTCCACACTCAGGATTTCTGCAGATGAGATCGTTGAAGTCGGATGACGGAAACAGTGGTGATCCACACGAAGTGCACTTCATCACATTGCTGGACGCATTGTAAACGTACGCATAGTCGAGACATACTGGTTCATTCGTTCCTCGTCTCAATCCCCAGTTACTATAGTTCCTCGCACTGAGACCTATGTCGCCGATGAAGTATCTCTTCGAAATCTCCTCCAAGATAGCCTTGATCTGCTGGTAGTAGACATTCATCTCTTTTTCTGATTGGAACACTCTCGCATATTCCGCTATCAATAGAGATCCATTTTCTGATACCTCATACGTCATGGTGACATATGGCATCAACTTTGGGCACATCTGGAACTCTTTGAGATTATCAATACAACCATCATGATCTGTAGCGACCTTGAGTATATACTCACCGATTCTGAATGCACAACGATTCGTACCAGGACCAATATTCATATCAGTGATGCAGTTGACATTATGCTTCCTGAATACGTTGATGATCGCTTCTTTCTTTAGCGCACTCATCTTGTATCTCTCGTCATCAGCAATTATGGCGAGATCTACCCTGGTATCCAGGTCAAAGAATTCATTCAATCTTGACCTGAGAGCCTTCTCCATTCTCTTTACCTCCTCTCTTCTTCATAATATATAGACGAATCTCAAAACTTTTCCGCATGTACTTTGAAGAAGAAGCGGAGCTCATCGAACTGTACTTCGTTTAGGAATGGTGTACTACCAGGTTTCCCTAGCATATACCGACACATCTCATCCATGTTAAGCACCATGAGTGCATCCTTATACTCATCAGCTAGATACTCCACGTTATTGTAGATGAATTCGTAGAGCTTCTCATCCCCATTGAATGACATAAACGCTCTGTACTGATTGAACTGGTTCATCTCATCGCCTGTCATCGGTACAGGAACCTTCTTCACCTTACTTGGGTGCTTAGGATCTCTTGTCTCCAACAGATAGAAATCTATCTCTGCATGCATGTTGTGATTGGCGATCTTGTTTATCTCGTCTAATGGAGCTTTGTATGTCGTCACCTTGAAAGCATCCTTATTATGGATACTCATATAGGCATCAAACATATCCTTGTCATCACTGAAAGCATGGATGAGATATTCTTTATGTATCTCATTCCAGGTGAGTGCCATCCACAATTTGACATCATCATCGCACTCGTATTCGTGTACAAACAATACTTGCTGTCCTTTCTCACATATCAAACTCCATCACTTTGATGAAGGATTCGAGACTTGATACACTTGCTTCAAACGGTACTGACTTAGGTGGTATTACGCAACTATCCACTGCCTCATACCTGTCAGAGTCATATGGGTCATCTACAGAGTCATAGAGGATCTCTTCTTCCTCTTGTCGATAGCCAATGATATGGAGTGCCTCTTGATACTCATTCTTGAGCTGAGCGAAAATGCTCCATGCAATCAATACATTGTCATCAACATTACATATCATGGACTGGGTCTTGAACATCTCATCGATCGATCGAAGACTATTGTTCATTTCAATACTACTCGTAACCAATGGCACAAGCTCATCGGTGTGATTCGACTTCAGCATGAGAATATCGAGCTCCCATACTTTCTCGAAGTCATATAACTTCACATCTTCCTCTTCGAGTTCATACTCTTCGACATTATACTTTCGAGGATCTCTCTGATCGAAGAATGCTTTCACCATCTTCTTACTCGTAGTCCACCCAACATAGAATGCATCTTCATCTCTGAGACCGTGAACTTGTTTCTCCTCGGGCGAGTACACTCTGTAAATCTTATAGTAGGTCTTCGGCCATTCCTCCTTCAGTGTTCTTCACCTCACATATGGAACTCCATCACCTTGATGAATGACTCAAGGCTCAGGAGATTGTCAATGAATGGATTGCTTTCTGAGTTCATTCGGTTGAAGAGATTGAGTGCTTCCATCCCCTCTGGACATAATATATCATCGAGATGGCAGACTGTTTTGTCTTTAGGCTGGTATCCTAAGATTCTCAGAGCACCACGATACTGATCTTCCAGACTGTAGTATATCACATTCGACAGACTATCGGTCATGTAGCTGTCTAGGAGATTCATCAATTTATCAACTGCACTCAGTATCTCAAGATCGGTGGTAATGATCGGAACCATCTCATCCGTATGATTAGAATGAAACATCTCAATATGAAGCTTCCATCTATCATCGAGGAGATAGTCTTTAGATTCTATCTCCTCATCCATATCACTCTTCTTCATACGATACTTATGACGATCTCTTTGGGAGAAGAAAGCATCGAGAATCTCCTCATCGTCTGTCCATCCAATGTACTTTGGCTTATCTTCAAGGAAGTCATACTCGTAAAGCTCATCCTCTGAATACATCCGAAATACTTGGTAGTATCTCTTCAAACTACACCTCCGCCTGTATGATGTTCACCAATGGAACCAACACGTTCAGGTAGTTGAATACTGGGTTCACCTCCCGTGCCATATTATTGAACTCGAGATAGTATGGAGTCTCTAGCTTTCCAGACTTATACTCATCGATGAATCTCATCATCTTCGTCTTTACACCTTTACTCTTTCTCTCAATCATGCTGACGATTGATCTGATGAAGGCGTACATATAGAGACGATGAGCATCGACAGATGAGTCATTCATTCCCTTAACATCGATACCAGCGTCATTGAAGAAGAGCTCAAGATTATGATTGTTTGGAAATCTGATGTACGATGTGTACTCATTCTTCAAACGGAACTTGATATCTCCTCTCCTCAAATTGATGCACTTCTGGGTCACAAAGAATGCATCTCTCTTCACAGTGATGATCTGATTATCGTTCAAATGGTTCGATGATATGAACCATTGACGAGCTTCGGTGAACGCCTGTTGGAATTTCCTTGAGAACTCTTTATCATCCCTCTGGATGATACCGACCTTGATATGACGATCTCTCCCTGTAATCTTAGAAAGTTCATCAATAGTCGATTGTGGTAATAACCTAAACTCCTTGATTAGGGAGTATCCAGCATCCCTCATATCGTATTCACCGATAAAAGTATTGAAGAGGTACTGGATGTTAGGGTTATACCACACCGACTTGTTGGGACTATAAGCGGCCATATGGGTCTTCGTAGTTGATAAACCCGTTCACCCTATTATGGAGATCATGGGGTACATCGGCAGTCTTGAGATATTCGAGTGCTTCTTTGCGAGTCTCTTTGAAGCGATCGACCAGTGAGTTCAAGCGATCAGAAGTGATCTCTCTTTTGGGAGTATCCCTGATCATTGGAATCACTTCCTCTTCGAGTTCCTTACTGATCTTACCGTACTTCTTCAAAAGTTTCTGGACTTCATCTGTACTGAAACCATTGATCTTCAACTCGTTGATTCCCATGAATGCATAGGCACATGCTCTCCTCAATGAATAGGCCTTAGAATGCAATGCATGGAAGATGTTAGGGTTTTCCGTGTAATCGTAATTAGCCATATCACGATCCTCCTCTCATTAGCATAATATATACACGGAAAAAGAAAGGGGAGTGAGGGGAATTCCCCTCACCCCTCTTCCTTCTCTTCTGTACCATCTTCGACATCCTTCAGGATATCTGCTGTTATCAAAGCCTTCTCGAACAGATCAAGCTTCTTCCGAAAGACATTGATAGCTCCTTCCTGAGCTTTGATGTCCGCATGATTGAAGTTGACGTTATTGATGAGAGATCCGAAGTTGGCATCGATCTCACCTTTGAGTTGTTCGTCGTAGAAGCCAATGGCATCATAAACGATAGTAGAGATGAGGAGGATGAGAAGTTGAACAAGTGACTGTGAGGCTTTTTCCCCTATTGATTCACCAATAGTCACTATCATCTTCTGAACATCTTCCTTCATGAATGTCTGTTCTGATGTATTCAGAATAGCCGAAAAGAGCATGAATGCTTTGGAGTTAAGTATTTCCTCTTTGGATACCTTACCATCCTTCACATCATCTCTCTCCTCCACTATGTCTTCCATAGCTTTAGCAGCAGCTCTGAGGTTGTCTATGAAACCATCAGTCTCCCTTTCCTTCTTTTTCTCTTCGTTTGGCATCGATTATCTCCCTGAGTCTCGATGT
>JAAUYS010000042.1 GCA_014804995.1 Clostridia bacterium | reverse complement strand
TGTAATGTTGCGGGTCCGCCTGTTGGAAAGAGTACAGAATTGGCTGTTAGGCTGGGGGTTGATGTTGGGTAGATTTGTTGGGCTGGTAGATGTTATATTGGTATTTAATTGTAGTGTGTTTGTGGGGGAAAGTAAGCCGAAAACTATGTATATAAGGTAAAAAGTATAAAAAAAAGACCCCACTGTAATTAGTTGAGGTCTTTAATGTTGTTGTTGATGTAGATGTAAAGTTATTTATTTTCCCTGTTGGTTGATGTTGTATTGTTGGTGGGAATTGGGGTTGTAACTTTACAAATTTTAAATTAGTCTCCTTTGAAAGGAAGGAGCGCAGAAATTCTTGCACGCTTGATTGCTTTGGAAAGCTCTCTCTGGTGCTTTGCGCAAGTTCCGCTCATTCTGCGGGGAAGCATTTTACCGCTTTCCGTAACGAACTTTTTAAGACGGTTTACGTCCTTATAGTCGATTAATTCTACCTTCTCCTGGCAGAAAACGCAAACTTTCTTGCGGGGAACTCTTTTATAAGCCTTTTTCTGAGGCGCAGTTTTATTTTCTTCCATAATACTATCTCCTTAAATTTAGAAGGGAATATCCGAATCGTCGTCGAAGGGTTGAAGCTGGGGTTTAGAAGAACCTCTCTGCGAGGGTACGGGGGCATCAAACTCGTCCCCACCGTTCGCTCTGGGGGATAAGAACTCCACGTCCTGAGCAACGATATCAACGCCCGTGCGTTTTACGCCCTGGCTGTCCTCGTAATTCCTAAGCTCGATTGTACCGCTTACGGCAACTTTATTGCCCTTTTTAGTGTAGCGCGCTACCGTTTCACCCAACGCACGCCAAGCGACTACGTTGAAAAAGTCGGTCTTTCTCTCGCCGTCTCCGCCGGAGTAACTTCTGTTTACGGCGATTGCAAAACGGCAAATCTTAATTCCGCCCGAAGTTTCGGTAAGCTCGGGGTCGCGCGTTAAATTTCCGATTAAAAATACTTTGTTCATAAATTCTTCCTGTGTTTTATGCCTTTACGGTAATCATTCTTCTTAAAACTTCGGCAGTAAGGTCTGAAACTCTTTCAATTTCTTTGACTACAGCGCCGTCAGCTTCGAAAGTCATTACGGTATAGTCGCCGTCGGTCTTGTAGTTGATAGGGTAAGCTAATTTTTTAACACCCCACTTGTCGACCGTTAAGACTTTACCGCCCTTGGACGTAACGATGTCCTCGAACTTCTTGGCAAGCGCTTCCTTTGCTTCGTCTGCAAGCGACGCGTCAAGAACGTAAATCATCTCGTAAGTTTTCATAATTTTTCACCTCCCGGACTTAATCGGCATACCAACTACGGTATGCAAGGTAATTGCACGCATTAGTGCCTTATAATATTACATTATTAAACGGGGCTTGTCAACTCATTTTTAAGGTCATTTGTTATATAGAAAAGTAACCTACTTTGCGCGCACGCGCTAAAAGTTTAGCCTTTTCGTTCTTTACTTGCCCCACGGCACAGTCTAAAAGAAGGCTTTGAAGGGTCTTCCCTACCAAATTTGCAGGGCAACCGTCATCAATAAGGTCATTGCCCTTAACAGCTAAGTCTTTTAGCGTAAGTGGCAAACCTTCTTTTTTCATCTTGTTCAAAATACCGGTCATTTTTACGACCGACGGAGCGACGGACGTATTATCTTTGCAAGCGGAAAAATCTGCTTGTTTTAAAAGCATAAGCTCGTCAAAGTATTCAAAGTTTTTAATTATGAATTTTCTTACTTTATTTACGCCCGCGTCTCCGCGCAGGTCGTACATATGAAGCTCTGTAAGTTTAGCGCACCTTTCTGCAAGCTTTTTTGGCACTTTAAGACGGGTACAAATGTCTTGTACTATTCTTGCGCCCTCCCTGTCGTGTGCGTAGAAGTTGCCGTCCCTTAACATACAGTAGGGCTTGCCCACGTCGTGCAAAAGAGCAGAAAGACGTATGCTTTTATCGGCATAGAGAACGCATCTTAAAGAGTGTTCCAATACGTCGTAGTCGTGGATATCTTTTCTCTGCCCCATATTTTCACCAAGGGCAAGTTCAGGCAAAATCACCTTTAAAACGCCTGTGTTTTTAAGCACCAAAAGCCCGTTAAACGGCGCATATTCCCGCCCGTACCGTAAATCTGCGTGCAAAATTCTGTCAAGCTCCGCCCATACTCTTTCGGCGGAAATATCTGCAATAAGCTCTGCGTTTGCTTTAGCGCCCGCAAGGCACTCCCCGGTCGGCGCAAAACCCGTTTCCGCGGATATTCTGGCAAGGCGCATAAGCCTTAATCCGTCCTCTCCGAATACCTTTTCAGGCTTATCCACGGTAGTCAAAATTTTAGCCTTGATATCGGCTATCCCGCCGAGCGGGTCTTTAAATTGCCCCCCACATATGTCGTAGTAAACGGCATTGCACTTAAAATCTCTGCGCTTTGCGTCGAGGGAAATATCATCGGTAAAAAACGTTTTTACGGGGCGGTGTTCTCCCCTTATATATTCGTCTGAGCGGAACGAAGTAAACTCGTACTCTTCCTCCCCGCAGGAAAGTTTAACGGTACCCGTATTCTTATAAACGGCGTCAATTCTATAACCCGAAAGTTTAGCCCTTTCAACAAAGTCCTCCGCGTCGGCGGGGGCGCAAATGTCCGTATCCGGTTTGGAAGTTTCAAGCCCCGCCAAAAAATCGCGCACTCTGCCACCCACCGCATACAGGGGGTACGGGCAGGACTTGGCAAGCTCTATTAACTTTTGTGAAAATAAGTTCTTCATAATATTTCAAGGGCAAATTTTCGTTCGGTAAATTCATTATAGCCCTTTTTTAAAATTATTGCAATTCTTATTTATTTGTTATATAATGATAAATGTCAAATGCTTATGATAAACGCGGAGAGAGAAATGTATTACGTTATCGTAAACGAAACCCATATAAAGGGAAAAGGTTCTGCAAAATTGGAAGAAGTTAAAAAAGTCTTCGATGTTGCGGGCAAAGAATATAAAATTCTTTTTACCCAAAAGGCGGGCGACGCAAAGAGATATGCGGAAGAAATAACTTCCGACGGAAACGAAAACACCATTATTGCTATGGGCGGGGACGGTACCCTTCACGACATAATAAACGGCTTTAAAGACTTTGAAAAGAACTCCCTCGGCATTATACCCTTCGGTACGGGCAACGACTTTGCCCAGTCCGCAGGCATACCCTTAAACGCAAAACAGTCTGCTGAAATTATAGCGTTCCGCGCTCCTCAATACATAGATTTTATTGAACTTTCATCGGGACTGCGCTCAATTAACTCCGTAGGTATGGGCATTGACGTAGAGCTTTTAAAGAAAGTTTACCAAAAGAATATGCGTGGCAAGTCTAAGTACCTGCGTGCGCTTATTTCCACAGTTATACACTTCAAAAGCTGTAATTTTACCGTAAAGTACAACGGAAAAGAAGAAAAACACTACGGGCTTATCTCAGCAATAGGCAACGGCAAGTGGCTTGGCGGTGGTATAAAATTGTTCCCCGAAGCTGAGATAAACGACGGGTATTTGGACTTAATTATTGTGGATTACCTCTCCAAACCCAAGATTTTAGGCGCATTTTTAAAGCTTGTGCGCGGAAAAGTCGATAAAATCAAAAACGTAACTTACGTAAAAACCAAGTGCGCGACATTCGTGCAGGAAAGCGACAACTATACCATTCAAGCCGAGGGGGAGCTTTACGACAACGTACCCCTCGACGCGCGCATCGTTGAAAACAAGCTTAAATTTTATTTACCGTAATATATGACCGAAAAGTATTTAAGGCGAATTTTAGACAACGTAAAGTCCGCTGTCATAGTAGCCGACCAAAACTTAAAAACGGTATTCTTTAACCGCGCTTTCAGAAACCTCTTCCCTACGGGAAGTATGCGTGGAAAGATTGGCGCGCTTACTTCTTGCGCGGGCAACACCAAACTTTGCGGTGAGGACGGCTCTTGCAGGGGTTGCGCCCTTGCGGAAGCGTTTGAAGACGCCTTTCTTTCCAACAAAGAAGTAGGAAGGCGCGTTTTTCAGCGCGTAAAGAGCGGGGAAGCCGTTCACGAGGTTACCTATTCCGTTACCGTTACACCATTAGGTGGCGGGCTGTGTATGGGAACTATTGACGACGCTTACGAGCTGGAAGTCGCACGCGAATTACAGACGGCTAAAAACATTCAGCAACGCCTTTTGCCCGTAGGAAAATGGGCGGGCGGTAAAAAATATTCCTATACCTACCTACCCTGCCGTGAAATCGGCGGAGATTTGCCCGACGTTTACACTGTAGACGGCAAAGCCTGCGGAGTTATAGCTGACGTTTCCGGTAAGGGTATTTCTGCCGGTATGCTTTCCGCATTCGTCAAGGCCGCGTACGACAAAAAGGCAACCTCCCCCGCGCAGGCTATCAGCAATTTGAGCGCGAAGTTCAGGGAGTTGAACCTTGACGAAAGAAGCTACGTTACCGTCGCATCCGTGCGCATTGACGAGGATACGATAACCTATTCTATGGCAGGGCATAACGTACCGCTACTTTTAAAGACTGAAAACGGAATTACGAGGATAATGCTAAATTCCCCGCCCGTATCAAACTGGTTTGACAATCCCTCTTACTTTGACGACGTTATTCCCTATAAAAAAGGCGACATCTTGGTACTTCTGACCGACGGCGTAACCGAGTGCAAGAACGAACGGGGTGAGATGTTCGGCGTGGATAAGGTTATTAAGACGTTATCGTATTCCCGTACGGCGGACGATTTTATTAAGAACCTTGAAAACAACTTAAAATCTTTCTGCCGTGATTTGAACGACGACATTACGGCAATAGCTTTCGACTTATAAATAAAACCCGCCTCAAATAGGCGGGTTTTTTGTTGCAAATTTTTGTAAAATATGCGTTATTTAAAGCATATGTGGCACTCTACGACAATTTTTTAATTTTTTCAACGGCGGAAGCCCTGCCGTCAACACCCAGCTTTAAGTATATTGCGCTGATGTAATTTCTTGCAGTTCCGTCGGAAAGTTTTAAAGCCGAAGCTATCTGTCTGTTGGTAAAACCGTCGTACAGCATAAGCGCAATTTCAACCTCTCTTTCGGAAAGGTTAAAGGTCTTTTTAAGCTTGTACTCCTTATCGGAAGAAATCATAACGGCGGTTTCCGTTATCTTCTTGGCAATTTTTGCAGGCAGTATAGTATCCCCTGCGTGGGCGTTTTTAACGGCGTCGATTAATGCCGTTGCGCCGATGTCCTTCAAAAGATATCCGCTTGCGCCGTTGTTAATTGCGCTTAAAATGTAGTCGCTGTCGTCAAAGGTCGTAAGTATTATAATTTTAATACTTTCGTCTATTTCTTTAATTCTCTTGGTTGCGACTACGCCGTTCATATTCGGCATACGTATGTCCATCAAAACTACGTCGGGTCGCTCTTCCGTAACCATTTCAACCGCGCGCACGCCGTCGGAAGCTATCCCCACAACGGTAATTTCGTGCGAGGTTTCCAAAACCGATTTAATTCCTTCGGCAAGTATTTGCTGGTCGTCAACAAGCAGAACTTTAATCATTTTTTCTCCTTTACTACCGGTAGGGTTATTGTTGCCTCAAAGCCCTCGCCCTCGTCGCTTGAAAGGCTGAGCGTTCCGCCCAGCTTTTCCGCCTTTTCTCTGAGGCCTTTAAGCCCGAACCCCTCTACAATTTTACCGTTTACTCCCGCGCCGTTATCGGATACGAGCATCGTAAGCCCCCCTTCCTGCTTTTTGAGTTCTACGTAGAAGGCAGTCGCCTTACCGTGGCGTATTCCATTTGAAAGCAGTTCTTTAAGGCTGTTGATTAAAAAGCGGTAGGTTTCCGCGTCGGGCTGAATAAAATCTAAATCGTACCTCGCTTTTACGTCAGTACCGTCAATCGTCTGGGCGATGACCTCTTCCATTTCTTCCTTTAAAGGTCTTTTCCTCTCCCTGCCGGCTAAAAGGTGAACGCTTTCAC
The DNA here is from genome assembly GCA_014804995.1 of Clostridia bacterium. Classification (GTDB taxonomy): domain Bacteria; phylum Bacillota; class Clostridia; order Christensenellales; family Borkfalkiaceae; genus Coproplasma. The sequence goes on along the minus strand of JAAUYS010000042.1, from coordinate 902 downwards.
GCATTTGTTCAAGCGCGTTGCGCGCCTGAATGTTTGCGGAAATAATTCTGTTCTTCGCCTCTTCCGGATTTTCGTCTATCAGAAGCTTAGCGACTTCGGTCTGCATAATTACCGTAGTCATAGAATGTCCCGCGGTGTCGTGAATGTCTTTGGCAATTCTGTTGCGCTCTTCAAACACCTTTGTGTTGGTAAGCTCTTCGTAAACCTCTTCAAGCCTGGCGCGGTTCTCGTCCGCTTCCTTAAGAGCAGAAGAAAGCTCTAAGTTCGTCTTATAGAATTTTAAAAGGAAGGTCGTAACTACGTAGTCTATGACCAGCGCCAACAGTCCGAACAGCACGCCCGTAACAATTTCAAGAGCGTCCGTGTACGGGTTGCTTACTACGCAACCTATTACGAACGACACACTGAATATACCGCAGCTTACGCCGAAGAGTATTGTTTTGTCCTTAAACTTTTCAATGGAAACGTAGCACTGCGTTAAGACTATGCAGTAAATAGTTGACATAAACGAGTTACCCGTCAAGACGCAAATCGTAAGAATTAACGCCGAGTCAAGCCCGTAGAATATCATCTTTGCGACGAATTTTTTTATAACGAACGCGTTGACGGCTTCAAGTACGGTTAAAACGATACAGCAAACGATAGTTGCATAGAAGTTTGCAGAAGATACTTTTGTAAAAGCCTGCGCGCATATTACTATACAGATTACCGTCATAAGAATGACGAGAAAGAGTTTTATATAGTCCAGAATTTTCTGGGAATAGAGATTGAACTTGAATTTACCGCTCATTTTCCGCAATTTGAATTTTAATTTATTTAACCGTCTAAATTTATTTTACCATAAATAAAAAAAAGTGTATAATGTTTTTACTCAATTTTTTAAGAAGGCTTTTATATGTTTA
>JAAUYS010000041.1 GCA_014804995.1 Clostridia bacterium | reverse complement strand
TATGCTTACTATCTCCAAACCGAAGTACTCTACTTCAAGATTGCAGTCAAGTCCGTTATAGCTTACCGTAAGCTGGTATACGTCCGCCGTGTCGGGGTATTCGTCAAACCTGTCGCTGGTTAAGGAGTAGCCCTTTATCTCCGTCTGCGTCTCGCCGTTTACGGGGCTTGCAAAGTAGCCCGTAACAGTTACGTAGTTCTTTATAGTGTCGAAGCTAGTTGTTACGTAGAACTTAGGCGCGTTGTCGTTCAATACCGCCTCTATCCTTACTATGGGCGCTCTTTCTGCGCTTAACGAAATTACTGCCGTGTAAGTCTTGTAGTTTCTTTGGTCTGCTTCGGACGTGGGTACGTACTGCCAGGTGTAGTTATCCGTTGCTTTCTCGCTTAACGATTCGCTTACCCAGCTCCAATTGCCTGCTACCGTTGCGCTTACTACCCTGAGGTTAGGCAACGCTCCGCCCATATACAACGTATCTGTTGCGGGGTTGTAACCGTCGAATTCTACCGTTACTACCATTTCCGCCTGTTCTATCTGGAAGTTCTTGACCTGTACGCCGAAGCTCTCGTAGTTCGTAAACGTTTCGTCAAGGCTTACTGATACGGTGTAGTAGCCTGCATCCGTGGGCTTATTGTTTTCGTCAGTGTATTCAGTTGCGCCTCTTCCCGAGTACTTTATGGTGGGAAGTACGGTGTCTAAATCGTTTGCAACTATGCCTTCAAGCGTTGCGGATATACCCTGCGCGCTTCCGTTGTATACGTACGTGTTCTTATCGCCTATCCAGCTTACGCTTAACGTCTTCTTAGTTATATCGAAGCTCTTTACCACATTGCCTTGGTAGTTGCCCGTGCCTTCTATTTCAACGTCCACGTGCGTTCCCGCATTGGGGTTGCTGTCGGAATAAGTTACCTTGTAGTCCTTTCCTATGGCAAGAATTATTTCTTCTCCGCCGTCCGTTAAGGTAAGCTTTACCGTAGGTGCGGGGGTCTGCGTGTTTCCGTTGTAAACGTAAGTGCTGTCTATTCCGCTTACCGCGCTTGCATCTATCGTTTTAGGGGTAATGGTAAGCGTTGCGTTCATATCCGCGGGTACTTCGTAGTTGCCCGTAGTACAGCTGAACTTCGCCGTTACCTGATAGCCTATTACAACTCCGCCGGAGACGTTTACGTCCGTTGCGCCCTCAAACTTCGTGCTTAAACCCGTTAAGTAATACTCTACCGTTACTTCGTCGGGTAACGTTCCCGTTATCTCTAAGGTGTGCGTTTTACCGTCGTAGGTTACGCTATTGCCGTTGAACTCTATCTTGCCTACTGAAGCCGTCTTTACCGTTACGGTTACCGTCTTTGTCTCGCCAAGCCAGTTCTCGTTTTCCGCTACGCTTATTTCTACTACTAAGCCGTTACCTTCCGCTACGGTAGTGAACGTGTTGTTCGCGTAAACGATTTTCTGGTCGCTGTCTACCGTCGCTCCGCTGTTTATTACCTGTTCTGAACCGGTATATACATATTCCGTCTCTATGCCGTCCACGTTGAGGGTGGGCTTTGCTTTGTTGATTATCCACACCAAATCGGCAAGCGTGGGTTCTTCATAGTTAGTCGTATCGTAATTGAACGTTACGCTTGCAGTGTAGCCCGTTGCGTTTGCGTTGGTCTTTGCGTTGTCCGTGTATTCCTTTACAGAAACGCCATTGGGCAACGTTCCCACAACCAACACCGTCTTTTCAGTGCCGTCGTAGGTAAATGCACCGCTGTAATCCCAGTCTACGCCAGTCATATCGTAGTTAGCTTTATTAATAACCCAGTTTAAATCTGCAAGGGTAGGCTCGTTGTAGTTTACCGCATCGTAATTGAACGTTACGCTTGCAGTATAGCTGTCCGCGTTGGTCTTTGCATTGTCCGTGTACGCTTTAACGCTTACACCGTCGGGGAGCTTACCAACGACCGTTACCGTCTTTTCCGTGCCGTCGTAGGTAAACGCACCGCTGTAATCCCAGTCAACGCCAGTCATATCGTAGCTTATCTTGCCTACGCTGACCGTTACCGTAGTGCTTACAGTAATTATTCCTTCCGTATAGTAGAACGTTACCTCCTTGCCGTCGTCCGAAGCTAAGAAGTACTGCGTACTGCCGGGGTAGGTAAAGGTGTAATCTTCAACCTGCGTCGGGTTCTTGCCCGCTAAGTACGTCGCCGTTACTATTATTACGCTGTCTTCAAATTCTTCAAATGCGTTGTAGCTAGTCTTTGCGTTCTTTACGCTTATCGACACGAGTTTAAACCTCGCCGATACGGTTTCAAGACCCGTTACGTTGTTGTAGTTGGTTGTATCTTCGGGTGTAAAAGTCCAGCCGTAGCTTGCCTCTTCAGCGGTAATAACTGCGCTTGAATTAGTCCAGGCTACGCTACCCGTAACGTCGTGGTCGCTTAATGCTATACCTACGCCCGAAAGGTTTTCACCTACGTAGAACGTTCCCGTTGCAACCGTTACCGTTACGTTGGGGGTTGCCTTGTTGATTTTAAGCGTTGCGCTCAGTTCGGGCATATTGTAGTTGGCAGAGTCGTCAATATCGAACACTGCGCTTACGGTGTAGGTACCCGCATTGGTAGCGCTTGTTGCTACTCTGTCATTGTACTTGTAGCCGGTAAGTCTTACGCCTGCGGGCAAAGTTCCTACCATTTCTATACTGTGTGAAGAAGCGTTGTAAGTTACGGTCTTGTCCGTCATACTTGCGCCTGAAATATTGTAGTCAAGCTTTTCAACCGTAACGGTGATGTTATAATGAACGGTTGTACCCGATTCCGTATAGGACAGCACTACCTGACTGCCGTTATCCGACGCCAAGAAGTAGCTCCTGCCCAGTGCGGTATAGGGGTAAGTTATGGTATAGGTTGTTATTAATTTTGAAGTTCCACCCCCTACCGCATAGACAGACATACCTGCGGTTGTGAACGCTTCGTATGCTTTATAAGTGGTCGTTGCGCCTTCTACCCTTAACGAATCGAGAGGTGCAATTGCAACTACTGTTATGTTAGCGGTAACATTATTGTAGTTGGTTGTATCCAACGGCGTGAAAGTCCAGCTGTATTCTGCAGATGCCGAACTAATTACCGTTGCAGGCGTTGTCCAGGCAAAAGTTCCGGTTATGCTTGCCGTACCGCTTATACCGACCGTTGACAGAGTGTTGCCTATGTAATATGTACCAGCACTTACCGTGGCACTCGCCAAAGGCGTTGCTTTACCTATTGTAATAGTTATTGTTTTTGCAGTAACTACACCGCCACTCCAGCAATGGTTGCTGTCCGGCGTTAAACTTACGGTATAGTTGTTCCCAACAGTGGTGCTTGCCGGTATAGTTATAGTCGTCCCGCTTCTTGACCAGCCGTTCGGCGGTGTAACGCTTACGTAGCTTACCGAAGACAAGGTAAAGGTTTGTGAACTTGTAGAATACGTAAAGCTTGTTTTACTTGCCGTTATGTCGGATAAAGTTGCTCTGCCTATTGTAATTGTGATAGTTTTTGCATTTGTATTGTTGCCACTCCAGCAATGGTTGCTGTCCGGCGTTATACTTACAGTATAGTTACTGCCAACCGCAGTATTTGCGGGTATAGTTATAGTTATACCGCTCCTTGACCAGCCGGTGGGCGGTGTAACAGTTACATAGCTTACCGAAGACAAAGTAAACGTTTGCGCACTTGTAGAATACGTGAAGCTTGTTTTACTTGCCGTTATGTCTGATATTGTTGCCCTGGCAATGGTTACCCTTATCTGGACAGATGAGTGGTCATTCCACTGAATACCGCCATCAGCAGCCGCTAAATCATACCACAATGCTCCGGCACTTAAATTTGCCGTAATTGTATATGTTCCCACAGCTGTTCCCGCTGGTACGGTAACCGTTGTACCGCTTATTGACCAGTTTTTACCATAAGGTAAAGTATAGTCTATCCCTTTCCCGTGTGCCGTTTCAACACTGAAAGTTTGTGCATTAGGCGAATATGTTAACGACCTATTCCGGTCTGGTTTTTCAGGTTTATATTGAGGAGTTATTGTTATTGTAATAACCAAATCACCGTCAGTGCCGTCCGTCCAATGCCAATAGTCTGCAGTATTAGGCGAAAGAAGAACTTGATAAATACCGGGCGCAGCACCTTGAGGTATATTAATAGTATCACCGCTTAGTGTTAAAGGACTTTGCGCCCATCCTACAACCTCGTCTCCAACCCACCAAGGTATATACTCATATCCGGAAGCAGTTGCACTGTAAGTGCGTGTAAATTCGGTCTGTCCCATATCAGCTTTATCAATTGTCATAGGTTTAATTGTAAAATCCAAAGTAACTTCATAACTGCCATTACTGAAATCAGCAGATGACTGAGCACCGGACATATTTTCAGTTACAGCAGAAATGCGAAAAGCATAGTAACCAGGTTTCGCAGCTGAAGGCAATTTGACAGAACCATTTGATACTGTAAAAGCTGAAGGAGCAGAAACTATTTCATAAGCATAATACACAGACTTATCATCCCAAGCTGACATTAATCCGCCGAATTGCAAAGTTTCCGATGTAAACATTACTTCGGAATGCATTATAATCATCTCGCTCCCGTTCATATGATAAGTACAACTTGCACCTGTCCAATAAGGCACCGTTAATCCAACCAAATAGCTAGGTTTAATATTTAACTCAGGGGCTTCTATCGTTGTAGTACCATCTTCCGTCTGCGCGGTGATATTATCAGTATTATTTATCGCCACGTATGCGAAAACGGCACATATTACGCAGGCAATTAAAATTACCAGCGCAATTATTTTTGCTTTTCCTTTATTTAACATTTTCATAAAATTCCTCCTTTGGATAAGAGTTTTTTATATTGTTCCCCAAGGCTTCCCATAAGGGGAAGCTGTCCCGCAAGGGACTGATGAGGGGTGTTTTTATAATTTTTGCCGTATTCCCCCTCATCCGCCTTGCCCTCGTATACTGCGGGCAAGCCACCTTCCCCCGCGGGGAAGGCTTAAATAGGGGCTACCGTGTCATTCGGGACGCCCGAGTCATTCTGAACGAAGTGAAGAATCCCCTTGGAAATGCGGTAAAGAATGCGAGATTCTTCGGCAAGCCTCAGAATGACAAGAATGGCACTCAGAATGACAATTTGATTGCCCATAATGACAATGGGGCTATTGTTTTTGAATTTGCTTCCCCCATCGGAGGCGAGGGGGAAGCGTTTTGTTGCCTTACCCGCAAAAGTTATGGCGCTATGTAGACGGTTAAGGCTTTTTATATTCCGCGGTTCGGGGCGGAAGTTAAAGCATATTCAGCGCCGAATAAGCGCTAAAAACACCCACAAAAAAGTACACCTATTAATATAATAGGTGTACTTTAAAAGGTAAAAAATGGCAATTTTTACTGTTTTTGCATATGGTTAAAATGACAAAATTTTAATTAAACCCCGCAATATGCTTGACTTTTAGTTTTTTTAGTGATACTATTCAAGCAGAAAAAGGACATCTAATATATTATTAGGTGTCCTTTTTTAGTACTGTTTTAAGAGCAATTTTTTAAGCAAAAAACGGCTAAAAACTGGGTTTAACCCCCATATATGTGCCGTTTATGCACAAAAAAGGCAGATTTGAAAGGAGAACGTACAAATCTGCCAATTTGCTTTTTTAAAGCTGATAATATTAAATTTATACCCGCACAAACCGTGCGCCCTGCATTGCAGAAAAGCAAACAATTACCACATTATTTCTTTTTACAAGCGGGCGCATAAATCGGCGTTGCGGTTATTTAAACCCGAATTTTCGGGGTTTAAAGTTTATTTACTCCCCCTCATCCGTCTTGCCCTCGTAAACTGCGGGCAAGCCACCTTCCCCCGCGGGGAAGGCTTAATTATTGCAAAGAATACCCTTACCCTACTGTGTCGTAGAAGCCGTCGCTGTCGGACGAGCCTTTATTCTTTAACGCTATTATTATTGCCACTACGGAGATAACAAGCACTAATATCACTGCAACGGCTATTGCAATTGCAAGCGGGGTACTTATTCCGTTACCCTCCACCGTTACTACGGGGGTTGCAGGGTTCTCTACCACGGGTGTAGACGCGGTTTGAATGTTAAACTCAAAATTCAGCTCGTCGGCAGTTCCGTTACCTACGGCAAACGTATAGTTGCTGTCCGTAATTTTTACGGTTACCATATGCTTGCCTACTTCGCTTTGCTTGTTGCCTACAACCTGCATCTTCGTCTCGTCAAAGCCGTCCAGAAGGAACTCCTGCACGCTTCCGTTGTAAACGTAGCCCGTAGTTGCTATTGCCGTGGGGCGGGTTATGGTTTTGGGGTTGATTTTAAACGTGTAGTCCCCACCGCTACGCACGGTGTACTTATCGGCGTTTTCGGCAACAAGCTTGTAACTGCCTGCGTAAACCGCCTCGGTAACCTCTTCTTCGTACTCGCCGTTTGCACCCATTTTGTAAATTTTGATATTGTCCTTACCGTACATTATCATTTCACCGTTGGAAAGGAAGTACGCCGTAGGGGTTTGGGCTTTGCCGTTGAACTCAAACTCTCTTCCGCCCGTCCATAAAAGGTCTACGAACTTAATTTCACCCGACAGAACGGATACCTGCGCGGTCGCAGTAACCGCGTTGCCCTTTTCGTCCACGTAGGAGAAAAGAACGCTTGACACGCCCGCCTTTAACACTGCGGAAATTTCGTAATTTTCAGGGGCAAGCTCCGTGTCCTCCCTGCCGTCGTTGTAGCTTACGACAACTTTAAACTTTGTCTTTAATTCTTCGTTATCAATATTATCGTAAATAATGCCTGCGCTTTCGTTACGCTGAATAGTGAGCTTTGTAGGCTTTACAGCCTCTGCCGTAAGATAGTAAACGCAGTCGCTTGCGGTAAGCTCTTCATACAAATCGGTATCGGCGGGTGTGAATACCCAATAATACATATTGGTACCCGCTTTTAACGTGGGTGCGCAAGTTCCGCCTTGCCCGTCGGAAACCTCTTTCCAAGCGATAGACCCCGTAGTATCCCCCAACGAAAGGCTAATTTGGGGTAAAGCCTTGCCTTCTACAAGCGCACCGCTAACAGTGATTTGCGGGGTTACTTTGGGTTTTGATTTTGCCTGTTCAACGCCGTTTAAAACGATGTCTTTGCTGACTTTAACGCCAAGCGCAACGTCCTCGTAAACGACTGCAAGAGTGCTTGCGGGGCTTTTAAGCGTGCCTATTACGCTTATCCTCTGCGGGTCCCCGATTACGACGGGGTCGCCAACGTTATACGTTGCCGATACCTTTAAATAGCTTTTAATTACGTCAAGGCTCGTTGCCGTGGTAACCGTTACGCCGTCGGGAACGTTTACCTCTACCTGAATGCCTTTAAGCTCAACTGACAGTACGTTATTTACGGTGAAAGTTGCGTATTTTGCTCCACTGCCGTCTGCGGGCGTGTAGGCAACCGCAACGGCGTTACCGTTGCCTGCGGAAAGGTTAAGCCCGCTTACGCCTGCAACAAGCCCGAAGGAACCGCCTAAACTTGCCTCTAACTCTTCAACGGTCAAGTTTTCCTGCTTGCTGTCGTCGTTGTACAGTACCGTTACGGTTACGTATTTTTTAAGCTCTGCAAAGGTTGCGGTGGTGTAAATAACGCCCGTGGGGCTGAATTTAACCTCAATTCCGCTGATTTGCGCAATTTTAAGGTTGCGGGCAAGCGGTTCAAAGTTTAAGGTTACGCCCTCGTATTCAATCGTAATTACGGGCGTGTTTTCCGTAAGGTTATTAGTAAGGCTGTAATAGGTTAAAACCTTTTCCGTGCCGTCGCTGTACACGGCGGTTACGGTTAAGCCCTCTTTCAACTTGTCTACGGTGTAGCTTGCGTAAATTATAGTGTCGCGCTCGTACTCGGCTTTAAGCTCTTCAAGCTCAACGGGCAGAACGTTTTCTATCTCTAATATAAATACCTTGCCCTGATAGGTTACGGTTATTTCACTGGTACCCTCAACAAGCGTGCCTGCAAGCTTATACTCGGTTGCCGGTATCTTTCCGTCGGGGTCAAATTGGGTGAATAAACTGCCGTCATTGTTCACGCCTTTGACCGTTACCCCCAATATATCATTGAGTTTCGTACTTGTGTACACCTTTTTAGTCTCGCCCGTGGACGGGTCAACGGGTGCGGTGTAGGTTGCTGAAATGCTTGCAAGCGCAACCTCTTCAACTGCAATTTTTACCTTGCCTTCAAGGGGTTTAAAGTTTCCGTCAGAGGGCGTAAATATCCACTCGTACTCGTTTTCACCCGCCAAAAGTTTGGGGTCTACAAGGTCGCCGTTGGCGTTTTCAACCTTCTTCCACACTATCGTTCCCGCAGTGTCGCCGTCGGACAAATCAACGGACGGCATATCGCTTGACGTGTACAAAGTACCCTGTATATCAACTACGGGCGTAACGGTGCTGTCCGCATAGTCCACGGTTACGGCAACGGTTGAGGTATGTTCAACCCCGTCAATCGTATAGCTTAATGTTACAGCCGTATCACCGTAATGCAGGCAATCGGACGGGTCGCCGTCGTAATCGGCGTATGTAACGGTGTAGTCGGTTACTTCCTTTCTGCTGCCGTTGGTGTAAACGGCGTTTACCTTCATACCCGTAGTGTTCAGCTTTTCGTACGCCTTGTACGCGGTAACCGTGGGCAGAACGGCAACTTCCAGACTGTCATAGCTGATGTCGCCCGCGCTCTGCACGTTGGTTATCGTAACCTCCCCTACGACGTCGGCGTCCTCACACAAGACCTTTAAGGTGTTCGTGCCGGGGGTTAGCTCGCCTAAAAGCGTGTACTTGTCGGCTGGTATAATGCCGTCAGTGTACAGGTCAATCAAAGTACCGTCGTTATTGTAGCCCTTTACCTGTATGTAGCTTTTAAGGGCGTCAAACTCCGTATTGGTGTAAACTATGTCCGCACCGCTGTCAAACGTAGCGGAAACACGGTTAAACTTGACATCTTCAACCGTAAGGCGATAGGAACCGGTTACCTCTTTATAGGCGGAGCTTGAAGGGGTAAACTTCCAGCTATAATCCTTAGTACCTGCCGTTAAAGAAGTATCCGTCCAGGCGATAGACCCCGCAGTATCCCCCGTTGAAAGGGATATAGTGGGCATTTTGCTTGAAGTATAAAGGTTGCCCGTATAAGTAACCTTGGGGTTTACTACAGGTGTTTCCTGATAGGAGCTTGCATATGCAAGGCTTAAATTTAATACAAAGCAAGGTCTTAAGCCGTAGGAAGCAAATGGCGCCATAGAACTCCACTCAGATGATGGTATATTACTAGTTGTACCATCATCACCACCCGCGATATAAGTCCACCACGTATCAGTTTTAGTGTTGTAGAAGTTTGGATAGCTGTAAGGCTTTATCCAATAAATGCTGGAAGCACTTATTTGGTTATTCGACATACCGAAAATACCGGCTCCTTTTGTAATGGTTGTAGTAAAGGTAGATGAGTTTACTGCATAATTATCAAAGCATAAAGCTGACGGTATCCAAAACGCAAGTCCTTCATAGCCGATATGCTCAGGAAGATTGTGTGTAGTATTCGTCATAATGTATGGGGATAACGTATTAGCTAAACCCTGATATCCAAGTCCAGTTTGCATATAGGCTAACATACTTCCCATAGAGCCAGCGGTTGTACCTGTTTTTATACTACCTGATGTGGTTGTAAGCATAAGTACGACGTATGCGTTGCCGTCAGTATGGTCGGCATATACAGGCGTCCAGTTTTTACCGGCTATTTTAACCTGCGTATCGCCCATTTCTCTGCCGTATTTTTTCATAAGTAACGGCGTAGTAGTGCCGTACAGTTTTGTGCATAAATCTTTTACACCGTCCGATAAAAACTTTTTATCCGTTGAGTTGTAAATATCTTCTCCGCCGTAAACTGTACTTGATGCAGTGAATGCGCTGGCGGTGTCGGAATTTTTTGCACCGAAAAGCCCCGCAGTAATAACTGCGGTTAAACTTAAAATAAATGCGCATAACACTAATAGGGCAAGCCTTAGCCTGCCAAGGGGTTTGTTATTCTGTTTCATAATGTGGTTCTCCGTGCGTTTTTAACGCGATTATAATTCCAAAACGGAATTTTAATTATTTGCATTATAATTCCAAATCGGAATTATGTCAAGAGTTTTATATGATATAATTCCAAAAAAGAATAAAAAATAGGCTGGAAAAATGAGGAAACGGGCGCATAAGTACGGGTCTGCGAACGTTATAGGCGCGAACGTAGAGCGACTTAGAAAGCAACGGAATATTAAGCAAAAGGACTTTATTGCAAGCCTTCAATTAGCCGGTTTGGACGTAAACCCCACCAGTTATTCTAAGCTGGAAGGCCAAATTAGGACGGCAACCGATAAAGAAGTGTACGCCATAGCCAAGGTTTTGGGAATACCTATGGAAGAGCTTTTTTTATATAAGGAGGTTGTTACCCCCCAACATATGTCCCAAATAACCGAAAAAGTAGCGGTTGAATGCGCGGTTTCTTCAATTTAAGTAAAAATAAAGTGAAAAATAAAACCTCCCCACATATGGGGAGGTTTTGTTTATTTAGTATCGCCTTCCCCTTGGGGGAAGGTGGCTTGCCCGTAGT
>JAAUYS010000040.1 GCA_014804995.1 Clostridia bacterium | reverse complement strand
TCCGGCGCTCCCGATGCAGAAGTTCTTGCAGCTCCCGAATGCCAGTGCATTCTTCAGCTTATGGACACCATCGACAGCTTCATTCCTACCCCCGAGAGAGATACCGCTAAACCCTTCCTTCTTCCCGTCGAAGACGTATTCACGATTTCCGGTCGTGGTACCGTTGCAACCGGTAGAGTAGAAAGAGGTACCGCTCACGTAGGCGATCCCGCTGAAATCGTAGGACTTATCGACAAGCCCGTTGCAACCGTTATTACCGGTCTTGAAATGTTCCACAAGAGCGTTGACGAAGCTATCGCAGGCTTCAACGTAGGCGCACTTCTTCGTGGTATCGACAGAAAGGGCATCGAAAAGGGTCAGGTTCTTGCTAAACCCGGCACCGTTAAAACTGCTACCAAGTTCACCGCTCAGGTTTACGTTCTTAAAGCAGACGAAGGCGGCCGTCACACTCCTTTCTTCAACCACTATCGTCCTCAGTTCTTCATCAGAACTACCGACGTTACCGGTTCAATCGAGCTTCCTGCAGGCACCGAAATGGTTATGCCCGGCGACAACGTAGAAATTTCCGTTGAGCTTATTAAACCCGTAGCAGTAGAAGAAAAGCTTCGTTTCGCTATCCGTGAAGGCGGTAGAACCGTTGGTTCCGGTACGATTGTAAAAGTTCTTTAATCATTGTCTTTAATTCGAAACACTCAGCCCGTGCTTTTTGCACGGGCTGTTTTAATTGTTTGCAAAATAAAAATCCCGCACCGCGATAAACCGCGGTGCGGGGTAAATTATATTTAGTAATTATCTCTTCCAAAAAGTTCGTCTAATGAAATTTTATAAAAATCAGCTATCGCAAGTAACGTATCGTAGTCGGGTTTTACTACATTCGTTTCATAGCGGGTGTAGTTAACACGGCTTATTTTTAACTTGTCGGCAAGCTGTTGCTGTGTTAAATTTTCACTCCTACGAAGTTCTTTTAATTTTTTACCGATTTGCAACATAAAATTATTCCGTGTTATTTTATATTTTATGTTGACATTGTACACAATATGTACTACAATAAAGAAAAATGTACACATATTGTACAAAATTAATGGGAAGGTGTCCAGTGGAAGAAGCAAAAGAAAAAATTTATAAACTTGCCGATGGTGGTAGCGTGCTTGAATTCATTCAAACTGCACACAGAGGCGATAATGTTGAATTAATATCAGAAAGTGGAGAAAAATTGAATGTCAATTTTGATTTATATGGTCAAAGGTATTCCGATATTTGCTCTTATGTTTTGTTAGATGGTACAGACACAAAACTTGTTACTTGTGTCAATTTTAAACACGACTATTTAAGACTAATTAAAAACGAAAAATTAGCAAATAAAATAATAGGCGAATTTGGATATGCCATAAGTGATAAGTCGTTCTTTACTGGTGGTACTTTCTTATATTTTCTTTTTGGTTTTTTGAAATTACTTGCTACTGTTTTTACTTTGGGGTTAGCTTATCCTTATTTGCAATGTAAATTTATTGAATGGGAAGTAACTCATACTTGGATAAACGGACGGCAACTTATTTTTACTGGTAAATATAAGGAACTTTATGGCAAATATATAATTTGGCTTTTATTGTCGGTTGTTACTTTTGGACTTTATTACATAATCAAAATGCGACTTAATCTCATTGAGTGGGAAACTAAATATACGCATACTTTTACAAACGAAAATTGTAAATCGCAATTTACAGGGAAATGGTATCAATTATTAGGTGTAACATTGATAAGCAGATTGGTAATGTTTACAACGCTATCTTTTGGTTATTATTGGGCGCATTGCTATATTGAACGTTGGTATGCAAAACATACAATAATAGACGGGATAAAGCTCACCTTTGATGGTAAAGGAATACAGTTCTTTGCTAAATGTATTGTGTGGGTAGCGCTTACTATTATAACTTTGGGGATATATTCTTTATTTATGGCTATCAAGATAAAAAAGTGGACCACCAAGCATACCCAATTTACCAATCCCGAATATATAAAAGTTAAATTAAGTAATAATGTATGGGTTGGAAATATTAAGCTATTAAATACTAACATATAAAAAAACGGAAGCATTTTGCTTCCGTTTTTTTATAATTCTTTACTTATTATAAAATTTACAATATTGTTTCAGGGTGCAGTTTGCGCAGTCGGGGCGTTGGGAGTGGCAGACCCGCCTTCCGTGGTATATAAGATAGTGGTGGGCTTTGGACCACAATTCTTTGGGTATCGCTTCGCACAAGCCTTCTTCGACTTTTGCGGGAGTTTTGCCCTCCGAAATCCCCAGCCTGTTTGAAACGCGAAAAACGTGCGTGTCTACCGCGATTGCGTCTCCGCCGAAAGCCACGGCGTAAACTACGTTAGCCGTCTTTTGCCCTACGCCCGCAAGCGTTCTAAGCTCTTCCAAAGTATTAGGAACTTGCCCCGCGTACTTTTCCAAAATATCGCGCGAGGCGGAAAGTATATGCATAGCCTTGTTGTGATAGAACCCGCAGGAAAAGATATATCTTTCCAACTCTTCTTGCGTAAGCGTCAACATCTTTTCCGGGGTGGAGTAGTTTTCAAACAAAACCGCCGTAACCTTGTTTACCCTTTCGTCGGTGCATTGCGCCGATAAAATTACGGCAACCAACAGCTCGTACGGCGTTCTGAATTTAAGCGCGGGCTGTGCGTCGGGGTAAAGGTTTTCAAGCTCTTTTAAAATTTCGTTTACGTTAGGCATAGTTAAAGTTTAGCACTATTTAACGCCTAAATCAACTTTAAAATTAAATTCTGCTGAAAAAGGGTCTTCCGTAAACGTTCTTCATAACGTAAAAGCCGTAAAAAGCAGAATAGTTACCACCGTGTATCAGTGCTTTAACGCGGTTTAACGCGTTCTGTTGAAATTTCACGGACAGCCCGCAACCTATATTTGCCTCTTTGGGCGTGTTAATAAGAACGGCGGGAACACCGTATTGTCTGAGCCGTGTATTGCAGTCAATCGCTTGTGAACGCGAGCGGAACACGGCAAGTACTTCTGTCATATTTTTTATCTACCTTAGTATAATATACCGTTATAAAATTAACGGATAATACCATTTTATGACGGAGTAAAAATTTATGATATATTTTGACAATGCTTCCACGGGAGGGTTTAAGCCCGACGGAGTAGTAATAGCAACGGTTGCCGCACTCAAATTTTGCGCCAACCCCGGAAGAAGCGGACATAAACTTTCGCTTGCCTGCCTTGAAAGAGTTTACGCTTGCAGAAAACAGCTTTGCACGTTCTTCAACGCCTATTCTTACGATAGGGTAATATTCACAAAAAACTGTACTGAGGCGTTGAATATAGCCATTTTAGGCGTCATTAAAGAGGGGGATGAGGTCGTAACCACGGTAGCCGAACACAACTCCGTTCTGCGCCCCTTGGAGCGTTTAAAGGATAACGGCATAACCGTAAAATACGCGCCATTGGACGGCGACGGAAATATAGACGTAAAAGCCCTTGCAGAGCTTGTTACCGACAAGACCCGCGCGGTTATAATGACGCTTGCCTCCAACGTAACGGGTGCCGCGCCGGACGTAAAAGCGGTGAGGAAGAGTATCCCCGAACACTGCCTTTTAATCTGCGACGGCGCGCAGGCGTGCGGGCATATTAAGATAGATATGAAGTCTTTAAAAATAGACGCCCTTGCGGTTGCGGGGCATAAGGGTATGCTCGGCATACAGGGTAGCGGTGCGCTTATCTTTTCGGAAAGAATAAACCCCGCACCCGTTCTCTACGGCGGAACGGGCAGTGAAAGCCACAGCCTTAAAATGCCCGACTTTTACCCCGACGCTTTGGAGAGCGGAACGCTTTCCTACCCCGCAGTAGTATCTTTGGGAGAGGGTACTCTTTATTTAAGGCAGAATATGCAAAAGAACGGGGAAAAGATTTTAAAGCTTACAACCTATTTGTGTGAAAACCTTTGCAAAATAGACGGTTTAAAAATGTACTCCAAGCCAAACCCATTCGGCATAGTTACGTTTAATCTGGATAACGTTCAGGCGGAGGTTGCTTCGTCCGTTCTGTCGGAAAAGTACGGTATTTGCGTGCGTGGAGGATTGCACTGCGCGCCCCTAATGCACAAGGCGTTAAACAGCGAGGGGCTTGTCCGTGCTTCGGTGTCGGCGTTCAATTCCATAAACGAGTGCGACCAGTTCGTCCGTGCCGTAACAGAGATTTCTGAGGCAACCGCCGATGATTTACAACAAGGCTTCTGATTTGACGGGCGCAACACCCGTAATTAGTTTAAAAAACTTTTGCCGTAAAAAAAACCTCAAAGCCGAAATTTTAGCCAAGTTAGAATACCTTAACCCAGCAGGTTCCGTAAAGGACAGGGTTGCAAAGGCTATGATAGAAGAAGCCGTAAAGCTCGGCAAAATCAATAAAGATACGATTTTGATAGAACCGACTTCGGGTAATACGGGCGTTGCACTGTCCGCTTACGGCGCGTCGCTCGGGCTAAAAGTCATAATAGTAATGCCCGAAAATATGAGCGCGGAAAGGCGCAAGCTAATCTCTGCGTACGGCGCACAGCTAGTATTAGCCGACGCTTCGCGGGGAATGACTGGCGCAATTTCAACGGCGCAAGCACTTAATGAGGCTACGCCCAACTCGGTTATTTTAGGGCAGTTTACAAACCCTGCAAACCCCGCTTGCCACTATAAAACGACCGCCCCAGAAATTTGGGCGGACGCGGACGGCAAAATAGATATTTTCGTTGCCGGTGTAGGTACGGGCGGAACTTTTACCGGCGTAAGCAGGTTTTTAAAAGAACAAAACCCCAAAATAAAATGCGTTGCCGTTCAACCGCAAAAATCCCCCGTGCTTACGGGGGGCAATGCGGGCGCGCATAAAATTCAGGGCATAGGCGCGGGATTTATTCCGCAACTTCTTGATACCCGGCTTATTGACGAAGTTATCTCCGTCCCCGACGAGTGTGCATACGACTGCGCCCTCGACCTTGCGCGGATTGAGGGCATATTTACTGGTTTGTCGTCTGGGGCAGTGCTTTACGCCTGCGCGTGCCTTGCCACCCGCGGAGAAAACGCAGGCAAAACGATTGTAACCGTTCTGCCCGACGGAGGGGAGAGGTATCTGTCCCTTTTAAATACTCTTTAAGCGGATGATAACTTCTTTAAGCTTGCGTTTTTTAAAGCCGTCCAAAAAGGGTGCAAGCGCGTTGTAAAAGTTATCTAAGTCCTGATTGGTCAGCGTTCCTTCGCGCTTACCGCGCTCTGCCTCCGTAATAACCGTATGTAAAATCTGGCTTTCGCTCTTGCCGTTCATTGCCTTGGTAAGCACTTTTGCAAGCTCTACCGTGTTGTTGTAAGTTCCCGCCGAGTTGTCGGCGGAGCTTTTTGCGTTACTGCCGTTTTGGTTGGGTTGCTCTTCGGAATAACTTTTAAAATCTTTCATAATAACTCCGCATATAATGATATTATCAAAATATGCAAGGAATTAAGTAAATGCAACTTTTAATTATTTTGGCAATGCTTTTGTACGGAGGGAAGTCCAACCCGCAGGCACTTTTAAAAGAAGTAAAACCCGTGTTGGAAACATTCGGCGGGGAAGAGATTAAAGAAGCTTTAAAAAGTGCGGAAGAGCTTTCTGATATGCTTTCCGCAGTGCGCGGGCTTACGGGCGCGACCGCGGAGGAAGAGGAGAGTACCTTTACTCAACACGCTTCGCCAAGCCCCAACAACCCCGCAATAGCCTTTCCGCTTGCGCCCATTTCCACCGTCGCCGACAAGGACATAACCTATTGCCTTTCTAAATACATATCAGAAAATTAAATTATAAATATTCAATACTATCAAAAAAGGCTTTAACCTCAGGCAGGAGCAAGGCGCTTTTGGCGACGAATTTATCGTCGCCTTTTTCGTCTACGCATAGCTCTATGTAAACGCGGTTAAAAAACAGCTTTTTGTCGGTAAAGGGGTAACACTCGCTGTAAAACTTATCGCCCGTATCAACGTCGTTGTAAAACAGAGCGTAAGCCTCGCCTTGACCGCGCTTAACTTTAAATATACCGCTTAATGCGACGAATATTTTCTCTTTGCAAAACTGTAAAATATGCTCCTGCGGAATACACGTTTCCTGCGTAAAAAATATGTCGATGCCAACCTTGCCGTCGTCGGATAAAAAGCTTATCCCGTTGCCGTCAACTTCGCTTCTAAAAATCAAATTAAACCCTTGCGGTAAGTTAAAAGCAATGCTGTCGCTGACAAGCCTTGTGCCGTCAATTTTAAACACTTAAAACCTCTTCGGCGCAAATGCGGAACTTTTGTCCGTTTAAAAATGAAAGGTTAATAGCCTTTCCGTCAAAATCGAGTTCGGCAATAAAATAATCTTTAATTAGGGGGGTAATCTCTTCAAGTAAATTTTGTGCGTTGAAATGTTTTTCGTTTTTCGCTTCGTTTAAAGCGGTCTTTTGTTCTGCTGTAATGTTTTTCATAAGTAGTACCTCGTAATAATTTTTTGCTAACAGTTAACAATAATATTATATCCTCACTTCGTTTGACAGTCAAACAAATTGTAAAACAAAGAGAGGATAATTAAAGCAGAAAAAATACTATTTTGAGGGAATTATGTCGGTTTTTGTCGAAAGGCTTAAAGAGTATATGGACGAAAGAGATTTAACTGAAATTGCGCTTGCTAAAAACATAGGTGTTAGTCGTGCGACCATATCAGGTCTAATAAATGAAATGCATATGCCGTCAACAAAAGTTTTGGTTGCGTTAATTGAGTATTTTAATTGTTCGGCTGATTATCTTTTGGGCAAAATTGATATTCCGAAATCCGATAAATTTAATAGTGTAAAACCTTTTGGTAAAATTTTGAGGGAGTGCTTAACGGATAACGAAAAATCTGAATATAAACTACAAAAGGATTTACATTTATCAAGTTCATTGACATATCGTTGGCTAAACGATAAAGCTATACCATCTGTCTCTAATTATATACGCCTCGCAAAATACTTTGACTGTTCCATTGATTATTTACTCGGCAGAGAATAATACCGTGTCATTCTGAAAGGCTTCCCCTGAGGGGAAGCTGTCCCGTCAGGGACTGATGAGGGGTAATATAATATTTTAACAATATTTTCCCCCTCATTCGGCTTACCTTCGTAGCCTACAGGTAAGCCACCTTCCCCTCAGGG
>JAAUYS010000039.1 GCA_014804995.1 Clostridia bacterium | reverse complement strand
TGCTTTTTCGTGTGATAATAGCCAACAGCCCAACCACCCCAGCTGGAATGTATCAATTTGCTCACTCGCTCCCCGCTCGTTCGCAAATACATTCCACATAATGAAGTAAGTTTTCTCGCGGGCTTATGCGCACACGCAACACCCAGCTCAAAAACTTACTTCATTATGCTTCGGCGGCCCTGTTGGCTATTATCTGATGCAATCCATCGCGAAACACGCCGATTGGGCCATCGACTGCGTATATTCCATGAAGTCACGTCCTTCCTTCTTGAAATGCCTCGCGACGAACCATCGTGTGTAAGCCTCGACGACGACTGCCATCCAGGGGTACATCCGCCCGTTCACGCAAGACAACGAGACATGTCCCGATTCCGTCCTGCGAAAGGTACGTTTATTATCGTCCCACCTGCAGTCACGGGCATACTCGCAGCTCAGGCAAACGTCCTCGAGTTCGCTCCTGTCGAAGTCCACGTCCACGTCATCAGGCAATACGGACGCAAGGCCCTCGGCGTAGCCGTCCATGAAATCCTCCGTCACGTTGAAGTTATAGCCCAGTTCGTAACAGCCCAGCACGTTGCCGACCAGGATTGAAGTATCGATCAAAGCCATCGAAAAGCACCTCCGATAAGTTACTTATTAGATAAATTATAACATACAACTCAAGCAATGTCAAGATGTCGCTTCCACGGAAGCGACAGAGCCGCGACCTTGAAAAAGGCACGCGACCGGAGGATGCATATCGTCCAAGGTAGCCAACTGCTATCGCAGTCGACGAATGCCTGAAAAATACAAAGGAGGTCACTACCATGACAAACATAACCAACGAAGGATACCGCACTGGAAATAACAACGATTGGTCCCTGCACTTCAAGCTCCTCGACAACGTGCCCGCGTTCGTGTACGACCACCCCGAAATGGTCTTCCAGGCCGAGAGCAAGGAAAAGGCCGTGGCGTTGTCGGAGCGCATGAACCTGAAGTTCCTCGGGACCCTCAAGGAAAATATCAACAACGCGCTGGACAAGATACTCCACGAGAACATGAAAATCGCGCTCCACCTGGACTATGTCCATGCGGAATACGACGACCTGGACGACGACATCAAAGCCAGCTACGATCTGACCGACCGTTGCCGCTGCATCTTCGATTCTTTCGGAAACGTAAAGGCCATCGACGTCGAAATCCAGACAAACAAGCCCGGCGTGGTCCTGACCATCAGGAAACCCATAAAGGCCACCCACTACGTCGACGACATCGGCGACGCGTTGCGCAAACTGGCGGCCATGCTGTAAACACAAACGAAAAAGAAAAAGGAGAAATGAAAAATGTTGAAGAACACGCACCCCGTATGCAATTGGACCGTAGGAGATACCTGCTTCTATCATGAGCACTGGTCCGACTCCATCCACAAAGCCATTATTGTAAACATTGCCGGCGACACCGCATACCTGAACGATATCACGGTCAAAGGCAACATCACGCAGTACCTGGACTGCCTCTTCCGGACCCAATCCGAGGCGAACCGTGCCCTCGAGGCGGAAAACAACAAGCAAATCGAACAGTACTGTGCACGGATACACACCGTCGAGGACCTTGTACGCTTCGCGTTCGACGAGACCGTATCCACCGCCGAAGAATACACCGACATGAACGCCCGCATGGCCTTCGCGATAAAGGCAAAGGAACTGCTGGGCATCGTACTCGAGTGACATCCGTCACGCAAGCATGCGTTGCATGCCGATGAACGCTTGAAGAAAAAGAAAACAAGAAAGGAGCAAAGCAAACAAGACTCGTCAGCAGGACTGGCCCCCGCGTTCGCAATAGCTTACGCAAAAACAGGGTCGGTCCTGTTTTTTATTAAAAAGCAGGTCAAAAGCATGCTCCGCATGCCGACTAGCAGGTGAAGAAAAAAAAAAATATTAAAATCAAAAGGAGTAATCATCATGAAAAACATCAACACCATCACAGGCACACTGACCCGTAAGCCCCGCTACGCCAAGAACAACGACGGTTCCCGCTCCATCCTGTTCGTCGTCAAGCCCGACGGCCAGGACGAGGACATGAAGTTTGCGATGTACGTCCCCAAGGCGTTCGGCATCCGCAAGATCATCGCCATCTGCAACAAGTGGACTGCGCTGGAAAAGGGCACCGCCGTGACCGTGGGCTACAGCTCCAAGACCGTCGTCACGTGCGGCGACAGTGGCATGGCTGTAGAGAACACCTACTACAACGCCGCATCCGTAAAGGCCGTAAAGGAAACCACGAAGGCCGTGACTGCCGCACAGCCCGCGTAAAGACATTAACAGGACCAGCCCCCGCGCTCGCAATAGCTTGCGCAAAAACAGGGCTGGTCCTGTTTTTTTTCTTTCACATGAGTCACGATCGTCACGTCAGTAAAGCATGCACGGCATGCCGATCAGCAGGTGAATAAAAAGAAAAGGAGACTCGCCCTATGCTGAAGAACCCGAACCCCGTGTACGACTGGACCGTTGGAGACACTGCGTTTTACCACGACGTCCCGGCAAACGACGTACGTGCCGGCATTGTCGGAAACGTGATGGACCACACCGCCACGATTGCTCCGTGCCCTACGATTGAGGAGTGGGAGCAGGGCACGCGCAGACTCGAGGACATGGACCTGTCGATGGACTGCCTGTTTGAGTCCCCCGAGAGCGCATACGCCGAGATTGCCATCTGACGACCGTCGAAGGACTGACCCAAGGACCAGGGTCGGTCCTTCTTTTTTTTCCTCACGCGTCGGCTCGAGGACGCCACGCAAGCATGGATGAAAAGCACCGGTATCAGCACCTGCTGTCAACGCACGTTGTGCGTCGATTAGCAGGTGAAAATAAATAGGAAAAGGAGCAATCGCCATGAAAAACATCAACTTGACAGAAAACCAGACCGTTTACTTCGTAAACCCGAGCCATTCGACCGAGCCCGTCCGCGAAGGTAAGTTCAGGGGCGACTTCGGCGACATCGACAACAAGATGGAAACCATCAGGCTGTGGGACGTACACGACGGCTCCTACAAGAACGTTCCGTTCGGTTCCGTCTTCGAGACCGAAGAAGAGGCCCGGAAGGACTACGTCGATTACTTCAAGAACGTAGTCGACGTAAACGAAAAACACGGCGACATCCTGTTCGAGGACATCAACCACTACAATGGCGGTATCGTCGCCAACAGGATGGAAAGCATCTTCGCGACGCACATCAGTCAGGGCCTGTACGTCCACTTCTGGTTCGGCTGGGGCTCCTGGTCCTGCAAGCCCTTCTCAAAGGAAACCACGGTCCTGCCCACGTTCAAGATCTTCGTCAAGTACGACGAGGAGAAGGACGGCATCAACCACGGCATCGAGGTCGTGACGGGCAAGGGCAAGAGCTACATCTGCAAGAACGGTTCACATGTACGCCTTGAAGGGACAAAGGGAAAGCTCACCATCGAGGCGCCCTGGACAGGCAAGCCCAACGGCAAAGGCAATCTCGTCCTGGTGTTCGAGTTGAGAAAAGAAAGCCAGCCCGTCAAGCTTTAAGACAACCAAACCCCGGGGACCTAGTCCCTGGGGCTTATTTTTCGTCTCAGCGTAGCCTGGAGGACGCGTCGCGTCCCGGCTAACGCTTGAAAAATTTCAAGGAGGTTTACACTATGGCTAACACTTTAATCGTCAATCTCTTCGGCGCCCCCGGTGCCGGCAAGTCCACTGGTGCAGCTTACGTCTTCGCTATGCTCAAAGCAAAGGGCATCAACGCCGAACTTATCAGCGAGTTCGCCAAGGGCAAGGTCTGGGAAGGAAACCAGACGGCACTCGACAACCAGGCATACCTGTTCGGCAAGCAGTACTACACCATGACCCGTTGCCAGGACAAAGTGGACGTCATCATCACCGACGCTCCGCTCCTGAACTCCGTGTATTATAATCAGGACCCGCTCCTCGGCGAGGAATTCAACGCCATGGTCCGCAAGATACATGAGTCCTACAACAACCTGAACGTCTACGTGAACCGGGTAAAGGCCTACAATCCCAAGGGCCGCTACCAAAGCGAGGAGCGTTCGAACGAAATGGCCGACGAAATCCACGAGTGGCTCACCCTGAAAGAAAACCAGGAGCTCATGGAAATCAACGGCTGTACGGCGGACTACGACAGGCTTGTCGAGGTCATCATGGCCGAACTGTGAAGAGACTACCCCGGCGGTTTTACCGCCGGGGTATTGTTTTCCCTACGTGAACACGACAATGGCCCTCAACCAAGCAACCCTGCCCATTAACATGCTACGCATGCCGATGAGCAGGTGAATAAAACAAAAAGGAAAAGGAGCAATCATCATGACACTCACAAAAGACATCATCACAAAGGAAACAGGCAACCAAATCCAGTTCACGGCAAAAACAAAACTGGGCACAGCGTGCGCCGAAATCCATAACATGACCAAGTACGTCCTGGGTTCCTACTACGCGGACATGGCAATCCATTGCGTCGCAAGGACCGATTCCGGCGACGTAAAGTTCACAACCGTAAACGCTATGGGCGACCCCGACGCAAAGGAAATCACGATCGAAATCGAGGCCGACGATGACACCACAGCCATGGCACAGGCAAAAGAGTACTGCAGGGACATCGTCAAGGCCATCGCCGACAAGACCGCCGAAATCGCGTCCAAGACGAGTAGTCCGAGCGTACAGGACTTCATCGACGAAAGATTGAAGGAGCACGTAAGCGTCCGCGTCGCGGAGACTGGATACGTCATCAGCGACTACAAGAAAAAAGTATACGCCAACTGCACCGTGAAGACACCCGTCGACTTCGTCGAAATCGTCACAGAAGGCCTCACGACGGACAACACCACGGGCAAGAAAATCCACGAGGCCATGGCAACCTGCAGTGACGCCATGACCGACCTCGCCCGAACCATGGCAATGGCCGCCGCGTGAAATGGACGCATGACACAAAAAACCCCGTCGGGCCTTTGGCCCTTCGGGGTTTTCATTTTCATCACTTCTGCACGGGCTTCGCCTGTACCTGCGTGGCCTTCTGGGCTTCGCTCCGGGCGAACCCGTCGGCCACGATATACAGACCCTCGCGATTCAGGTGCTGGCTGTACCGTGAGTCAAGATACAGGACCGGATAGCTGGTATCGACGCCGCCAAAGTTCTTGCTCGTCTCGATGAGCAAGGGATAGAGGACCTCGCGCAACGGATTGGCGCCACCACCGTACACGTACACGACTTCGGCAAAGGAACCCACGCGCGACATGATCTTCACGAACTGCATGCTCACTTCGTTCGCGAATGCCTGCGTCTCTTCCGTGACGATTTGCTTCACCTTGTTGTACCGTGCTCGGTTCAACGCGGTAGGCGGCGTCTGAAGAAAATTCGACAAATCCTTCCTTGACTTGAAGGCAAAGCCTTCATCCTGCAAACGGTCGAGTGCAGTGTTCAGCACCGTGCCGTAACCGGAGTCGAACGTACCGGAACTGTCAGCATTGAACACGCCGTCCTGGAACACGGGGAAGTTCACCGTACCCTCGCCGATATCGATACCTACGGTATTGCGGACAGCAAGGATGTCCTGTGCCGTGATGCCGGGCAGAGGCTCGCCCATGCGTCGTACATCCGAAAGCATCGCTTCCATGAAAGGCGCACCCTTAGCCGTAATCGCATACTGTGCGCTGGCACCCTCGGCGAACACCTGCACGTTCTCGAACCGTACGCGTACCCGCACCGGCTTCTCGAAATTGTGGAAGTTCACCATATGATCAGCACTCGTAAAGCTCTTCGCGTACGTGGACCGATAGCGCTTGAACTCACGAATGGGAAGTGCCAGGGCAATACGGGCCGTGACATCTACGATGTCGTTCGGCAAAGCATTATGCTCACCGAAATAATCCTGCAACGCCTTGCCGGCCAACGTGCCCAGAATTAAGATACCGGAAAGGTCCTGGTGTGCCTTGGACACGTGGCTGTACACGTCGAACTCCTCCAGGCTCATGCCGGACGCCACGCCGCGCGAACCGAACAACCGGCGGCCCGTGTCCTTCACGATCTGGCTGTCGAACGACACGTCCATCTGGTTGTAGATGTCGTCGATGACGCCCTTCAGCGCGTCGTTCTCCGTGGGAATGTTATGGGGATTCGTGACGAACGCCACGGAAGACGGGAAATGTACGCCTACGACATTCTCTCCGGTACGCATGTTGGCCTTCACGTAACCGTTGCCGATGTCGAGACCTGCGATGATCTTACACATTTTGCATTACCTCCAGAAAAATTATTGTCCTAAGTTCAGAAAAGCCATGGGATCTATGAAACCTTCCTCGTCCTCTTCAACCACGGGGGGCGGGGGAGGAGCTGCTACTACGGATTTGACAGGGACCGGCTGTGCCGGAATGTCATGCGTCTTTTGTTTCACATCTTGTTTCACGGGCTCCGCTGCCGGCTTCGCGACCGGCTCGGCCTGCGCCTTGCTTCGGCCTCTCCGATTGCCCGCGTTCAGCATCGCCTGCGGCAATACCTCCATCGTGATGTCGGACATGCCCCAACGCGCTATAGCATCGTAAATCAGAAACCGCAAAGACATGGAAACGTTGCTCTGCTTCTCAAGCCAATCGTTGCACTTGGCGTCATTACGAGGCACCGTTATACTCACGCGCTTTAAGGACGATTTTGTCGCCATGTTCTTGGTACCCCCTTCTTTAATCTACGTATATTATACACCTATTATGTGCAAATGTCAAGCACTTTTTTCACACAAAATAATATTTTTAGATGGGAAAGACTGTGCTTTAGACAACATAAAATAATACTCCATGCACGGGAAATATTAAACCGTCAGATGCGGCCACTGGGTGTAGAATCAGCTGAACGCAGCCTTTCATGCTGCTCCGCAGCCGATTCGCAGGTGAAATTAAAAATCGAATTGAGAAGGAGTCATGGAACATGAAAAAGAAAATCAGGATTGCGATACCGGAGTCCGCCAAACAGTATATGCATGATAGCTTATGGGAAACCTTGTGGGCCGCCAGCCAGGCGGGCGACCTGTGGTTGGACGAAACCAACGAACGTGGCAAAGCGTTCATCTTCACCGATGGTATCGGAACGTACATCCCGACCAAGGAAGTCATATTGCTGTAAAAAATAAATAAAAAAAAGGAGTAATCATCATGAACAGAATCAAAGAGACCACCATCAACGGGAATACATTCACGCTGGACCAGAGCGTATGGTATATCAATGAAAAATGCGACGAAAGCCCGGTCAGGCAGGGCGTCATCGAGTTCATCGACTCCGACTGCATCGAGGTCATGGACGAGTACTTGGGCGACGTGACCGTAGACCTCGACAAGGTCTTCCGCACCGAGACCGAGGCAAAAGCCGCCCTCAACGACAACGAGCGCGAAATTGCCATGGCACTGATGGAAAAAGCTATGGACATGATGGCCCAGGCCATGAGCATGCTCAAGAGACTGTAAGCTACGAACCCCTACGGCAATAGCCGTAGGGGTTTTGCTTTTCCACCGAACGTGACCGTACGCCCACAAGGGCCTACGGCCCCGATTAGCAGGTGAAAACAAAGAGAAAAGGAGAAATCGAAATGTCCGAAAGAATCATAGCCCTCAAGAACAACAAAATCCTGAACAACCTGACCGGCGAGACCATCACGTCCCCTGCCATGTTCTGCGACAAAGAAACCGGCACTGTGCACGCGTGGGGCGAGGTACAGGACGTCCAGGCGACGTACGACAAGTTCACCGCCCGCTGTATCGAGTGCGGACTGAAGGACGCTGCACAAGACTACGTCATGATGGACCTGTCGGGCCTTACCCACAGGGAACAGGAATACGCACTCAAGATGAGCGTGGAAATCTCGGCTTCGCCGTTCCCCAAGATGCTGTACCGGCATTTCATGGACGGTACGGTCAAAGAATGGCTGGCCATCGCAATGAAAGGAGAATAACAATGAAACATATATTGGTAGACCTCAAGGCGCTCAACATCGACATCGAGGACATCAGCGTTCGCAAGGGAATGAAAATACTCTCCGACGACGCGGACGACGTCGTCGACGCCGTGAAGGAACTCATCCACATGACCTACGGCTACGTGAAGTCCGAAGAATTCCATTGCAAGGACTTCATCGCGATGTGGCACTGGCATATCGTCTGGGGCCGCGAGGAGACCGACAAGAAATTCATCAAAGAGTTCGAGAAGTTCGAACGCCTCGACGACAAGCTCGTAATTGTACCCGGCGAATACTGCGTAGGCGAAGAGATGGCCTACTGCGAGTTCTCCGACGCCATTCCCGCCGACATGAAGGAAAAAGTCGTCAGCTCCCCCGACGACTACGCGATCATACACATCGACTAAAAACAAGCCCCTGCAGGATTCATCCTGTCAGGGGTATTCTTTTTTCAACAGGCCCCTTTTCGATAAGACCATTAAAAAACATTATATTCTAAGCCTTTTGTCCTTCGATTAAGCTCAATGTGACCGTAAGCCCAAAGGGGCCTTCGGCCCCCGGCAAGGAGGTGAAAGAAAAAAGAAAATGAAAAAGGAGTCCATAAAATGAAAAACATCATCAATACCATCATCGGCATCGTCTCCATCCTGTTCGTCATCGGTGTGTGCGTCATCAGCTCCGTACTCGAGATTTCCTGGAAGATCTGGTGCCTGCAGCATTGGTACGTCATCCTCGGCATCGTCGTCGTATGCTTCGTCATCATGGTCATCTGCAAGACCTGCGAAGAAATGCTGAAGAGCCGGAAGTGAATCCCAAGCCCCTAGCTGACTCGTCAGCTAGGGGCTATATTTTTTTATCACACGCTCCGCGAAGGACATCATAAAGGACACGGGCCCCGTCCACCTTTGCGGCTCCAGTAAAATCACATGATGACGGCAGCCGAAAAGGGGCCTTCGGCCCCCGATTAGCAGGTGAAAGAAAAAAACATGAAAAAAAAAGGAGAGACTACCATGCTGAAACATACAACCACGAACGAAC
>JAAUYS010000038.1 GCA_014804995.1 Clostridia bacterium | reverse complement strand
TTCAGAGCCTCGCATACATCGACACAGCTTTCATTCCAGAACCTTTCAAGTTGGCTCCTGTCGCCCTCGGTCGTGAATATCCGGTCATACGCCTTCTCGTCATTCTCCATCTTCGCCCCGGTATATGAGGTTGTCTGCGCGACTTCCTCATATACCTCCTCCTTGTCGATTGTAATTGTAATTTTCCTCATGTCCCGCTCTCTGTAGTAAATTTAATCGCGTTCGTACGGTTAAGCCATCCTTTCAGGAACTTCTTCTGGCTCGGACGGTTCCTCACGATCCTGCGGTAGGCCGCCTCCCTCATGCACATCAGCCGTTCGAATGTCTTCCGGGCCGGAACGGCGTTGAGCGCCGCCAGTGTCTTAGGCCCCACGATGCCGTCGGGCACGAGCGAGAACGCTGCCTGCGCGTCCCTCACCGCCTGGGTGCCGTTCACCCACCGCCAGTCCACCAGCATGTCGGCCACCGCCTGATTGGCGATGCCGTCGGCCTTACACGGATCCCAGAAGAGGCTCTTAAGGATCGCCAGCCATTCCCCGTAATCAAGCGCGGCCAGGTCGCCGACCGTCGGTATCGGTCGCCCCTGCCTTCGCCTCCAGTCGGAGAACGTGCCGATCGTCACGCCGCATAGGGTGGCCCCTCCAGCGTCCCCCTTCACCGTCGTCACGCCCTTGGCACGCGCACGTGCGTAGGCCGATTCCGGCGTCTCTCCCTTCCTTACGGTGACGCCGCATTCCCACTGCAGTATGTGTGGGATCAGTCTCTCGATACTCGCCATTGTATTATATGAATTAAAGATTCTAAATTAAATATTCTCACTCTCTTCCGTCGTCGCGCCCTTTGGCTGCGCCTGTTTAGCCTCCTTCCCGAGCCCCTCCAGAAGCTCAAGCACCGTCCGCTTGAACGCACTCGTCTTGTTGTCATACTTCATGTCAAGCCCCAGTATCGTCCCCACGAATACAAGCATCAGCCCGAAAGCCGTCAGCACCGAATCGTGTATCTCACCACGCGGCGCTATCAGAAGCGCACAGAAAAGAAGCACATACCCCGCCGTCAGGCTCACCACCGACAGCGCATACATCAGCGTCTCCTTGAAGCTCAGCTTGTCGAATTCCTCCTTCAGATGCCTCATGTCATAAATATCAAATTCTAAATTCCATATTCTAAATTATTCTGTCTCCGGGACCGGAGGCTCCTTCCGTCCCCCCGTCCCGGATCTCTCATTTGTCCCGGTGTCGGAGCCTCCGGCTCCGCCTCTCTTACGCCGTCCCAGTAGGCTCGTAGATACGCCATGGATTCCATGTCGTCGAGCCTCCTGTTCGTACCGCCACTTTCAGCCCCTGCCATGCAGTAACCCGCTGGAAAACCTCCACTGAGTTCCTTGGTATCACCTCAAGCACTCCGTTGCTGAAGCCCGGCGGTATATTGAGGGTGTTTGATGCCGTAGCGTAGCATCCCATTCCTCTCAGAAGGTCAGCATCTGCCGCTGTCCCGAGGTGGTGCATCGTATCCGTCATCTTTTCCTTCAGATACGCATTCGTCAGTTTCCTGCCTCCGCTCATGCCGCCACCTCCTTTCTTTCCGCTACATGGCTGTCAGTGATAAGCTGTGCCAATCCGTCCAGCCGATCAAGTTCGATTCGTTTGTATACAATCGAACGAATACCGCAGGAGCCTTTCCTGCTCTCGTGATTAGAAGCTGGTAAATGTTTGGCGCGAATTTCATTACAATCATAACTCCGCGGGAAATCCCTTTCGGAGCATTCTCCGCGTTCGACGGCAGCAGATATATCCCGGGCTCTACCGCCGCGTCTGCATCCAGCGTCCTGTCGTTTGTCTCGTGAAGCATCGCCGTCTTCGTCGACGCCGCCTTCACAAGCTCGCCCAACGCATTCACACATAGCATCGAGAGTCCCGAAAGCGAGATGGCCTCCTGAAGCCCCTTCAGCTTCATGCTCAGCTTCATGCTCCCGCTCATGCCGCCCTCCTTCCTCTTCCAAATAGGAAGTTATTGGTAGATAATAAATTATACCCCCCCCTACGGAATTTAAGGCTGTCCCCGCGCTCGCGATAAGGGTGTGCCAAGGCTGCCACCCCTTGTCTTTCTCCCATATGCGCTGATACACAAGCACATCCTTCGGATTGATCGGAGTGTAACGCTGTATCTTGCAATACCAGCATCCCATCACCTCCAGCATCCCTACCTTGGATGCCCCCTCCGGCAGATTGGTCATTGACATCACCGATGCATAGAGTCCATTCTCGGTATAGGCGTCCGCGTCCCCGTTCGCCTCGCGGTATGTCACCGCGTCCGTCATGATGGCCTTGAGCCTCTCGTTCGTCAGTTGCTTCTTCATGCTCATACTGCCACCACCTCCTTCCTCTCCGCTACAGATCCGTCAGCTGAATCCCCTTCCAGGGCTTCCAGCTCCCCATCTTTGTCCGGAAATAGAATTTTTCCGTCCCTGACCTGAATGAGAACTGGTAGCCGTACGATGCCACCGGTAGATTGATGAATAGCGTTCCCTCCCCGGCGCTCGGTATGTTCGTCGAGCTGCTCGTCAGCCCATAGACGCACGGCCACGTGATCTCGTCCGCGTCCACGGTCCTCGGTGTCAGGTCGA
The DNA here is from genome assembly GCA_014804995.1 of Clostridia bacterium. Taxonomy (GTDB): domain Bacteria; phylum Bacillota; class Clostridia; order Christensenellales; family Borkfalkiaceae; genus Coproplasma. The sequence continues at coordinate 2,830 of JAAUYS010000038.1, read as the reverse complement.
TGTCGATGAAGCCCGTCCTCACAAGCTCGCCCGCAGAAGTCACACATAGCGTCCAGAGTCCCGAACGCGAGGCCGCTGCCATCGCCAGTGCTTTCAGCTTCTCGCTCAGCTTCTTTATCAGACTCATGCGGCCCTCCTTCCTCTCCCGAATTGGAAGTGATTGATAGATAATGGATTACCCCCCCCCATAAAACTGAGGCCGTCGCTGTGTTCCTCCCCAGCAGCGTCTCGAGGTTCGGGTTGAAGATAGGGGGCAGCCCCTCCTCCTCGCTCATCAGCGTGATGAGGTCGCGGTGGCGGATGTTATCATGCTGCTTCGTGCTCTCGGCCGCCAGATAATAGATGCGGAATCTCTTTCCCGTCTCCTTCACCTTGAAAGAGAGCGTCACGATCGCTCCCGCCGGAATCGCCTCCTTGAACTCAGTCCACCAGAAGAGGGTCCCCGTCTGTGAATATTGCATCAGCGTCGCGTGCTCGACCTCCGTGTTGCGGTCCACGTTCATCGTCGCCCTCTGCCCGAAGAAGAGCAGGCACTTCAGGTCCACTCCGTCGATTCCCTTCAGCGCCCCGCTCCCGTTGCCGATAAGCAGCTGCGCCTCCTTCAGCGAGCCTACGTCCGTCGGCGTCTTAAGTACAGCGCTCAGCTTCTTACTCTTGCTCATACGCCGTCCTCCTTTCCTGAAATTGATTGTCTCATAATTATAAATAGTTAAGTTGGTTAAAAAATCATTCCGTCGTCTTGATGGCTATCGCCCTCCATTCCGTCACCGACGAATACGGACTGTGGTAGCCCACTATCTCCAGATAGGCGCCCCCGTTCAGCCCCATCCCCGGCAGGGTCAGGTTCTTCCCCGTCTCGATCACGCGCAGGTCCGTCGAGATCCTCACGTTCGCGCTCCCGCGCTCCAGATAGAGGTCCGTCGGCGACGTCCTCGTCAGCATCGGGTTCAGCACCTTGATCATTCGCACTATCCCCGGCTCAAGCTCCGGCAGCGAGATATGGTCCTCGTCCAGGCAGAGGGCCCCGTCCGATGCCGACGTGTCATGCGAGGCCGTCTTCAGCTCCATAAGGCTCGCCCTCACTTTCCCCTCTACCTCCATCTTCGACCCCCTCACCGTCCCGTCCGCGTCCACCGCGAAGGTGGCGTCCTCGGCCCTCTCGGCTCCCGAGAAGAGGATGGTATTCTTTTCCCCCGTCGGTGCCCCGAAGTAGCCGCACGCCCCCCCGGCCTTCGTCCCCACCTTGATGGCCTGCCCGCTCAGGAAGTCGATCCGGGCGTTGTTGGCCATCATCAGCTGTGTCGCCACTATCCTGTAGCGGCTCGCCTCCGCCTCCTCCCAGTAGGCCGCGTTCGTCCCCGGCTTGTACCGCGCGTTCTTCACGTGTCCTCTCAGGCACCGGTAGAGCCACATCTCGTTGTTCGAGTCAAGAATCCCCACCACGTCAAGCCTACGCTCGTCATGCGTCGGGTCCCCCGCCTCGAAGGCGTACCCCTCCGGATAGTCGTCCCAGAGCATCGGCGGCGGTGTCCACGGCGCGTCCTGCCCGTCGATACCGTCCAGCCCGTCCTTCCCCGGAGTCCCTGCTCCCTCCCCGTCGGCCACGCTCAGCAGCTGAAGCGTGTAGGGATACTTGTCCTCTCCGTAGCTCACCGTGAAGGGTATCTCCGCCTTCACGTCCGTTGCCCCTAAGTAGCGCAGCCTGTAGTAGAAGCGTCCGTTGTCTACCCCGAAGCCCCACGTCACCCCCGGTGCCACCTCCGTGTTCGGACTCTCGTTGAGCGTCGAGCACACGAACCCTTCCGTCTGGTAGTCCACCCTCCTCCCGCCGTCGTAGAGGTCCACATACACCCGCCGCTCCGGCTCTGGACGCCCACGCTTCAGCACCACCGCCTGCGGCGTCACCGACACCGACACAGCCCCCTTGTCGTAGACCAGCTGCACCGAGCACGCTGCTATCTCTTTCTTCGTAGCCATCGTCCCGCTCTTATTTGAATGCCCTTATGTCCACTCGAGGTCCCTCGCCCAGTGCCTCGAACATCGTGCGCGGCACCTTGTAGCTTGTCAGCAGCTCCGTGTTGTCGGCCACTCCCTGTTGCCCGTGCGTCGGCGAGTCGTAGCCCATCCCCTGGCTCGTCGTCCCGTTCAGGATCGTCCCGCTCGGCGAGTAGCATACGAATTTGTATTTCACTCCCGTCAGAGCCTTCTCCGTGTCCCGGTCATACGTCGTCGGTGCCAGCGTCACTCCGTCCGGATCCGTCTCTCCGCGCCTCAGCGTCAGGTTCGCCGGCGTCGGGTTCGGGTTGATCATCAGAGCGTCGGTCTTGTCGAAGATCTCCTGTATGTCGTGTGCATCCGCCTTCCGGTAGTCATGCTCGTCCGCGCTCGAGAACACCGCCGCCATCACCTGAAGATACGTCTTCACGTCCTCCGTCGTGATCGTCAGCTCCCCGTTGGCGTCCACTCCCGCCGTACGCTCCTTCCAGTCGTCCGTCGCGTCGTCGTAGAGATACCATCTTACGGTCTTTCCCCCCGCCGCAGCCTTCCCCGCCTTCGTGTCGAATACCTTCTCGGCTCCCTCCCAGAGCCTGCATCGGCAGAGCGTGCTTGTCGTCTTTCCGTCAAGCACAAACGTCGTGTCGGTATAGACTTCCGCCTCGCATCCGTCCCCGGAAAATCTCTTGATGTCTATCACGTAGCTCTCAGTCCGGGTCATTGCCTGGTCGTCAAGCGTCGTGAAGCCTAAGTCGTTCCGGATCACTACCGGAACGCCCCCGCATTGGCTCACCAGGTTCTTCATCATCTGAAGCCCCCCGAAGGGCGCCGTCGC
>JAAUYS010000037.1 GCA_014804995.1 Clostridia bacterium | reverse complement strand
TCACCGCCTGGGACTTGATCGGACTGTACACTCCCTGTGCCAGTAGATCAAGTGCTTCCCTCTTCATCGTGTTTCCCGCGTTCCGCATCATGTCGCGGAAGTTCATACTCCTAACACCTCCCGTATATATTCGGGCGATACCGTCCGATGACCAGCTGGAGGATCACCCATCCATACAGCAACATCATACTGATATGGATTATCTTTCTTTGAAGTAAGATCCTCTATGATAGAACGCATATCCTTCATGGCATCACGAGAATCAGTATCCTTGGGATACTGTACATAGAACTCTATTTCCCTTACGTAATCACTACCAGTCAACTCATGAACTGCCCAGCTATAACACCATCCCGATAAGTGAAGAATTCCTCCCCAGTTTGAAAAGGTATCCTTTATATACTCATCTTCTTCCCTCGATGCTTCGGCTATCCACTCATCATTGATATCGTCTACCATGAATTCCAGATCGGCATCTGGAATGTTGCCATCGTATGTATCCTTGTCGAGCACCTCGTACACTACCTCGAACTGATCATCCCATCCATAATCTTTGAGAACTGACTGGATGAAACCAACCTCTGCTCTGCAGCTCACTTCGATTATATCCAGTGGAACCTTTCGATCAATAGTGTATTCGTACAGTAAGATCTTGGTGCTGGTCCCTCTCGGCCTGATGCTAAAGTGGGCGAATTTAGGGTGATCCAGAATCCACCCACCAGCAGCCTCAATGATCGCATTGATCTTTTCGGGATTGCGAGAACTCACAGTTGTTCGCCTCCCTTAAAGATACCAATCGGTATCCCATCTTTATCGATCGCCACTTCGATCGTTGGATCAACTGGACCTATAGCCATGCCATCTTCCTCGGGAGCATCCCCTTTGAAAATGTTCCGAGGATCCCCACTTCTATCGACTATCACATGATAGTCAGAGTCGACCTTCCCGATAACACATTTCCCATCTCCGACATTTACTATCCGGAAAGGAATCTGAGCCTCAGCCAGTATGGTGTTGACCTCATCAGGATCATGCCCATCACTGGCATCAATCATGGGTATTTTAATAATCATTGAATACTCTCCTTTCAAAAGTGATAGAAAGATCTGAGGAGGGGAATTCCCCTCCTCGTTCTTCCTTAGTCTCTTCACTGAACTTCTACGAGTTTCGATTCCGGTGTCGCAACTCTACGTTCACGAATCTCGAAGGTCCCTGGAATCAGTCCATTCTGGATCGGAGATTTTTCCGCAAGCGATCCAATTGTTGCCAGTCTTTCATCATCCGTGCCAAACGGATACTCTTCTCCAGTATCAGTGTTCCTCAGGAATATTTCGCGTCTGTATACCTGAGCATGGCTGTGTCCCTCATCGTACATGTGTTTACCGACGTCCATACCATCACCTCCTCTACTTGAACTCACCGAAGATGTCATCTACTGTGAACTTCTCGTTCTCCGTGAGATGTGCTGCCTTGTCACGCTTCTCCATGATGTCGTTGTATGAAACGCCACCTTCCAAGATGAACTTCATCTTGTCATCCGTGGCCATCTTATTCTTCAGCTCGTTCACCCGCTCTGTGATCTTCTCGGTCCTGTCGTTGATTGGACTCAAGCCACCTGCAATGAGATGAGCATAGCTGAGATTCTCGCGACCAGTCGTATTCTCAGCATTGTGGCTGTGCTTCTCAAATGCTTCACCCAGGAACTCGTAGAGATGTTCCATATCCGGGTAGAGCTTATACGCCGGCTCCGTCAGGTACGTGATGAACCCAATGCGGTCGACCTTGTTGTTGCGATCTGTTTCCGCATGCGATGAATGCTTGATCGCCTGGATGTACATGTCATCCAACCGCGTCTCTTCAAGGTTCTTCTCGGTGAGACCCTTGGTGATGCGTGCCACCAACAGTCGACCAGGATTTGTGATGATGTTCATCATGTCGCGCATGTCGATGTTGCTGTACTTGGCATCCATGTTGTCCACCGATACCAGTACACGGATGTCTTCGATGATGTCCTCGTTCACCTTAGCGGGACCAGCCAGTGGCGACATGTCAGCTACTGTTTCGTTGTCATACACCATGTACACGAGGTCATCGCCGATTACCTCATATACTTCATGGAGATATTCAAGTGTGTTACCCTGCTCCATGAGTGATGCATCGATCTTCGGAAGCACGAAGACCAGTACAAAGTTTGTGTCCGGGTAATTCTTCTTCAAGAGCTTATACGTGACTGGTGAAGCTCCTGACCCAGTACCACCAGCTGTTGATGCGATAATGAAGCAGTAGTCCTTGTCTACAATGGTTTCTTCAAACTTCTCATTACTGAGGAGCTTCATGATATCCTTCTGGAGATACTCCTTCGTCTTGTCACGGTTCTTACCAGAGCCTTCCACCTCATCCGGATCACCGATCTTGAACTTCATCGGATTGTCCGGCGTCGACACCTGATTGAGGTCACTCTCACTGGTGTTGATGTAGATACTGTCGAACAACTCGGGATACTGCTTCTCTCCCCAGTAGGCAACCTGAGAACCACAGTTGCCGATACCAATGAGCGTTGCTCTCTTTTCCATATAGTCCTCCTTCTCAGCGTTGATATGGATTGGTGGGGCATATGGCTGCCCCACTCCCACATCTCTATACCCACTCGACTTATCATCGAGATTGAGTCCCTTGCGCCATTCTGTGCTGTCCATTGTCACTCCGAAGCCTTGTCCACGATCATGTCGAACATGTAGTCGAACTCACCACGCAACATATCTGAGACGTCATGCTCAAACTGTCGTGCATCTTTAGCGAAGATATCGATAGCAGTATCGTAAAGATGTGATTTATCAATTCTCTTAGTACCGATTCGGTGAGCTGCTTCAATAATAGCACTCACCGCTGCATTATCGATCATTTTTCGGGTGGTTTCTTTGGATATCTCGGAGATAAATACATGATTAGAGTCAAGGATATTGATACTAGTATCAATATCATTGATGGCAGATCTCTTCACATCATTTGAAACCGCCTTGGGCATCTTGGATTTCCTCTTGTATTCTGATGGCGTCGCCATCCGACTCAAAAGGTCATCTAGGCTCTGGTGCATTCTTGTCCCCCTTCTTCGGTGAAGCATTCGGAGCAGTAATCTTCTTCTGAGTAGGTTCTTTCACCTGTTTCTTGTCTCCACTGAGAATCTTGTTGGTGATCATGTCCAACACATATTCATGGCTTAGACCATTGAAGATCTGTGTCGCATTGAGAAGATCTACGTCCACATATTCCATCACGAGTTGTGAGAAGATGGTCTTCGCTCTCTCGTGGAGTTCTCTGAAGTCGACATCTTTCTCCCCAGAGCTCAGGCTTTCATCACACGCCTTCTTCCATGCCAATGTAGTGAAAAGAGAGTATCTCTTTACCTCGGATTCGAGGTCATCACTCAGAACATCCATCACCCCATTCTTATCAATGGGAGCGATCGCTTCCGAGAGCTCCTTCACACTGACTATCACAGGCGGCAACTGTTCGTCCGGCATTTTCGGTGAGAAACACGGCGGTGGTGCCTGTTTCTCTACCACTGGTTTCACAACCACAGGTTTCGATTTGTTGAACCCACTGAAGAGTTCTTTCAACGTCTTCACTTTCTTCCCTCCTTGCTACCGATGACGATTTTCACATCATCACCTTCCACTTCCACCGAGATCATATCAACGACACTCGGACGAAAGTACTTCCTACATACCCCCTCAATGGATGATTTGACTGCTGAACGATCTGCCCGCTTGATCCCCTGTGTGGAGAATGTATGCAGTGCAGTAATGGCTGCCATGATACCAAGTGAACGATATGCCGCATCTTTATCAAATTCTATCTCGTGAATACTCACAAGCTTATTCAGAGCAGCATCGATATCCACCATATCCTCACCCTTCATCCTCATTCACCCAACTTTTCGAGAATCTGATGGGCCTTGTCATTGATCTCATGCATCTCTTTATATACACCATCGAGATCATCCCGGTCACTCCCAGAGATGAGATCCATAATCTCCTGAGACTCCGAAGCGATCTTTGTCGCCTCTTCCTTCATATCCGGCCTGAAGAATTCTTCAGTTCGATCCGGATCAAACATCATCTTCTCCACATCTTCCAGATTCATTCTGTAATCCTCCTTCTCTCAGACTAAGAGGGTTTGTTTGGTTCTTCAACCTCTCTCATACGCATAATATATACACGAAGATGAAGACGAGATCACGAATACGCTTATATATTATGCCTATGAGAAAGGTCAATGAAAGGAGGCATTCTCATGGATGCAACCACCAAAAAGAAGGTGATGACTGAGCTGGAGAACAAAGCAGTGAACTTCAGCTCCGTAGGTGGATCCCAGTATAGGATAAGGTGTCCAGTGTGTGGAGATTCCAATAAGAGAGACACAGCTGCACATTGTTACATCAAGTGCGACTACGATAACCCGGGAGAGCCAATACTGTACAACTGCTTTCGATGCAATGCTCATGGGATGGTGAACAACAAGTTCTTGGAAGGATTGGGAATTGATCCCATCATTAAGAATGATCATGCTCACTATAATGTATTCTACCAGAAAGCAAATGATATTGAGATGAACCTTGGGGAAGTAGATCTCAAATCACCACAGGCTCTATATATCAATCATCGACTGAAGACCCATTTTGATAAGGAAGACTTTCAACGATTCCGCATAGTGTGGAGTGTAGAGAGCCTGAAGAAATCATTGTGGGACCAGCAGGTGATAAAACGGATACCTACGAATTATGAGGCCATCTCATTCATCTCGGAAGATCACTCAACGATATTGAGTAGATTCTTCGACGAAAAGATTGGGAGATGGATGAAGATGTCGTTCAACCGGTCCAAGCCACACAAGTCAATCTACAATATCCACACCACGATCGATTTGTTTAACATGGACAAACAAATCACTGTATACATCGCTGAAGGAATACTTGATGCAATATCTCTGTATGGGATGTATGGTGCTGAGAATAATGTGTACATTGCTGTGTTGGGAAGCAACTACATCGATGGAATGGACTACCTAATGAGACGAGGGATCCTTGGTCACAATGTCGATGTGGTTGTGGTGGCTGATAATGACATCCATCTCCCATCTCTGAAACAAAGATTGAAGGCGTACAAGTGGATGTATAATTCCATCTCAGTGTGCGTGAATGTGATGGAAAAGGACGTAGGGGTACCCGTAGATCAGATAAAGCTAAACTGCCAGAAAGTGTAGGTGGTGAATACATGATAGAGAAGTATACACCGGGAAAATTCTCCGTTGGAGCTGGATCAATGATGCTCAAGTACTCAATGATCAATCTGTGTATGAGCTCAGTGAATCCACCATTTAACCCAGGTGACAAAGTGAATGTGTACATCAACTTGGAGAGCGTACTGAACAATCTCTTCCTCTTCAGGGATTGGAACACTTCAATTGAGTACCACAAAGAGAGAGTGGCACTAGAGGTGGAATCGTCCATACTCAACTTGGTTGGCCACTACAAAGCATTCTTTGACTACAAGGGGATTGATGTCAAAGTCTTCCTGTACATGAATGACTTGGAAAAGTCACCGCAGGAAATGGAAGTGTACAACAAGTTCTACCGAGAGTACTACTACAACAAGTATATGGTGGATCCGAAGTTCTCGCGTATGGGAGAACTGATGAAGAATGTGATCATCCCAGAAGTGAAGCTCATACTCACATACATTCCTGATTGCTATCTGATCACATCGACATCATTTGATTCATCAGTCATACCGAAAGTGATCACTGATGCAACCGGTGTGAGAGGTGTAGTAGTATCAGCTGACCTGTTTGACTCACTGTACATGTTCAACACCATGATGACAGTGTTGTTAGTAAGAAGACATTACCACAACCTCAACGTCGCCAGCAATGTGGAAGAAGTGGTGAAGATGATCATCAAGAGAGATACTGAGATGAACATGACCATCTTTGCCAATGAGCTGTACTATCGACTTCTGTTGAGTGTGAGAGGAAGCAAGATACGAAATATTAAGGCAGCGAAGTGGTTTGGGTTCACGAAGCTATTGAATGCCATTAACGTATACCTCGAGAAAGGTATAGTGTTGAGTAAGGCATCGTCACTGGAATCAATCATCGAAATCTTCCCACCTAAATACAGAGAAGACATCCGATCAGCATTCGAGTGTACATCTATTGATCATCAAGTGGAGCTAATGAGTGATGCTGACAAAGAGATGATAATGGAGCAGATCATCGACAAAACTGATCTGGCATCAGTGGAAGCATTGAACAACCAACGATTTCTGGAATTCCCGATAAACCTCCAGAATCTTATCCCAAGACGGTAAAGAGATGTGTGGGTCCCCTGTGTGGGGACCCACATTCTTTTTCACGTTTAGATAAGCCCATCAAAGGAGGTGGACATCGATTATGGCGGACAACAATATGAAGACCACGACCAAGAAGGTCAACGGTAATTTTTTTGCCCGCGCAGGTGAGCTGTTAGGGAAGGGGCTTGGAGAATATTTTGAATCAGCAACTCCTAGTGCCTACTCCATAGTCAATGAGCTCAAGACAACTCCTAAGGAGATAGCTGAGCTCTTCACAACTACAACACAGAGTCTCACCACTAAGTACAACCAATTCATCCGTCTTCCACTATTCCGGAATATAAGCGGATGGTTCTATAAAGAAGCCCAGTCCTATGAGAACGATGAGGAAGATCTAGATTTCGATGGACTGGACGATGAGGAGAATGCCGAAGGTGCTGCTGCTGCAGCGCAAATGTCCGAGGCTAAGCAGAATACCAATCAACTATCTAAGGTCATCATTCAGTCGATCGGTAAATCGGTTGAAGCCAATAATGTGGCACTCTCCGCCCAGAAGGATCTCATTGAGAAGCAGACTAATGTCATCTCTTCTGGATTTGATGCAGTTAACAATACACTCAAATCACTAACTGAGATCATCACCAAGAATAGTGCTACCCTTATTGAATCATCGGTAGCTGGAAGTTCTGGTGGAAGTGATGTGACAGAGGATCCTCGTAAGAAGTTACTGACTCAAGGCTTCGATGCCAGTGACTACAAAGAACTCATCAAGCAGAACTTCAATGATCTTGATAGTTCTGGATTCATGGGGATAGTGCACGACTTCATCACTGGATCCAAAGAAGATCTAGAAGAGATGATGAGTGCTGAGAATATCGCTAAGATCGGTATTCCATGGCTCATTGAAAAGATAGCACCAAACCTTGAAGATGAGTTAGGTAACTTCGATAAGATTCTCAGTGATTCTATCACCTCTGGTCTCATCAAGCTTGGAGCCCAAGCTAGTGATGACGGACCGATGGGATTGCTCGGAAAGATCTTCGGTATTGATACATCTCGTCAGAATGTAGCTAATGAGAAGTCTCAACTAAGTCTACAGTCTATTCCATGGGATACAGTATCCAAGAGTGCTCTTACCAATGCCATTCCTGGATACCTGAGGAAGATTCTTGTTCAGCTTGGTGGAGATGATCTTGTCTTCGACTACCGTTCTGGTTCATTCCGCTCAGAGAAGGCCATCAAGCGTGAGTTCGAACAGGCCATGGTATATAATACCATGGACAATCTCGGTGATAGTGATAAGCGAATTCGAGACAAGTTCGACACAAATGACGCTGCTCAGAATAAGTCAAACCAGATGCTCTACTCCATGTTGCTCACTAAGCTATCAGCTGACATGGATGATGGAACTGCTCAAGATGATCTGAAGAACATGACATCCATCGCTAAAGCCCGCCAGTATGTCAATAAAATGGTGGACGGTGTCATCGATGTCGATGAGAACCTGCAAAAGCAGATGGATGAATTTGCTCGTGGTTTGTATAACGTAACGAGAGATACAAACGCTCGTAATGCGATGACAGACCAGGCTGCAAAAAACGAAGTTCTTCGTCAGGAGCATGGTAATGAGTATGTCAAGAATGCCAAGGCTATGGATATCAATCTCCATAATTGGCAAGATAGCGTACTCAGTGAGCAGAAGACTATCGCTCGCATGTTCGATGCGAATGTGGTCAAGAAGTCTCAGACAGATTCTTCGAACCAGATTAAAGCTCCTAAGAAGAGAGGAGCTACTGAGTATCTTGAGTTCCTGTCTACTCAGGTAGGAGCTTACATCAGTGAGGCTGTCTATCGTATTTGGCATCGTCTTGATAGTGGTATCAACGTATACCAAGTGGGGCATGGTTCTCTAGCCAATTCTCCATTCAAACCTGATACAAGTTCACTTCTACCACCAGGATCAGTACTTCAATTCAGAGAAACCAAAGGCGATGTTCCAGTCACTAAGAATAGTACATCGAATGCAGGTGGTAAGAAAGCCAACCAACCTGAATACGATCCAAATA
>JAAUYS010000036.1 GCA_014804995.1 Clostridia bacterium | reverse complement strand
CAACTACGTCTTCCGCAGTAGTTACGGAAATATCGGCGCCGATTAAAATTTCTTCAAGCCCGTCGTAAAACTCATTACCTATTTTATTTTTTGAAAATAAACCCGAAAGGGCGTTTGACAGCCCCTCCCTCGTCTTTTTAAGTGCGTTTTTTAATTTAGAAAAAAGACCCATAGATACTCCTAACGAAATCAAGATACTTAAAATAATTTACGGCGCAAGCAAAAATCACACTTTTTGCTTGCGCACCCAATTTGCGCATACCTGCGCCTCAGCGGAGTGAATGCCCGCAATTATTCTTTTGTTTGCCCTATAGATTGCGGGCAGAGGGCGAGAAGCCCTTAACTCACGAAATTTTTCGTTCGCAGAATAGAACGAAAAATTTGTGAACCGATTTACATTATCGTGTCGCCACCGAGTTTTTCTGCAACTTCCGAAAGCTTAACGGATACTACCTTTGATACGCCCTTTTCTTCCATAGTTACACCGAAGAGGATATCGGCGCTTTCCATAGTGGGTTTACGGTGGGTGATTACTATAAACTGAGTTTGCGTTGCAAACTTTTTAAGATACTTTGCGTACCTTGCAACGTTGGCTTCGTCAAGCGCAGCCTCGATTTCGTCGAGTACGCAGAACGGCATAGGACGCATACCTATAATTGCAAACAGAATTGCAATTGCGGTAAGCGCGCGCTCACCGCCCGATAAAAGCGAAATTTTTGAAAGCTTCTTGCCGGGAGGGCAAGCTATGATTTCTACGCCCGCGTTCAAGGGGTCGTCGCAGTCGGTATAGTCGAGCTGAAGCTCTGCTTTACCGCCTCCGAAAAGTTCTTTAAAGGTGCGTTTAAAGTTTTCGTTAATGGTATTAAAGCCTTCGTCGAATATTTTAAGCATTTCCGCACGGATATCGTCAAGCGCCGTGGTAAGGTCTGAAATAGCCTTTTCCAAGTCGTCCCTGTCGGTTACCATCTTTTCATAGTGAGCGGAAAGCTCTTCGTATTCTTCAACTGCGTTGTGGTTTATAGAGCCGAGCATAGTCAACTGGCGTTTGCAGTTTGAAATTTGGGAGTTAGCCGTTGATACGTCGTAATCTTCTTCCTTATACTTCAAACAGCCCTCGTAGGTTTCACCGTATTCTTCTTCAATACGCTGGCGTAAGAATTCAAGGTCGCTGTCAATTTTTGTTAGCGACATATCGAGATTGTGCGACTTGGTGATAAGCTGTTCACGCTCTTCAATGCTTTCAAGCCTTTCAATGTCGATTTTCTTGATGCGCTCGTTCAAGTCGTTCTTGGAGTCGGTTACTTCCTTAATCTGACGGCGCAAATCGTTTACAACCTTCTGCTCTTCCGCGGTAAGCGCGGTCTTTTCAGCCTGTGCGCTCAACGCTTCGATTTCTTTCTTTATTTCGGGGATAGCCTGATTTGTGCTTTCTATTTTAGCGTGAAGGGCTTTCTTTTCGTCCTCCAAACGGGTAATGTTTTCGGAAGAAGATTTAATTGCGCTCTCCAAAGAAGCGAGTTCTACGCGCAAGCTGTTGAGCCTGTCCAACTTTTCAATGCGGTCTTTACGCATTTTGTTAAACTCTTCGCTCATATCGTCCATTTGGTTGGACGCTTCGCTCGTCTGTTTGGTAAGGTGGCTTTCACCCTGAGTTACGTCGGAATACTCGTCGTCAAGTCCTGAAAGTCTTTCTTCAAGCGCCGTTACCGACTGGGCATATGCCTGATATTCGCTTTCGGCGGCAGTAACCATCTGCATCATAGCCGACTGCTTTTCTGTTATGGAGGCAAGTTCAAGCCTTGAATCCTGAAGTTTGTTTCTTAAAAGGGTCAACTCGTCGGAGGCAGTATTTCTTGAATTTTCTAATTCCGTACGCTTGGTTTCGGCACGAAGTAAGAATTCTTTCTTGGCTACGACGCTTTCTTCCAATTCCTTAATTCTTCTTTCGTTTGCAAGAAGGTTACCGGCAACTTCCCTTTTTGAACCGCCCGTCATAGAACCGCTGACGGCAATCTGATCGCCGTCAAGCGTTACTATTTTGAATGCGCGGGGATAGCGCCTTGCAATCTGCGTTGCGTTTTGAATGTTGTCTACGATAAGCGTATTGCCCAAAAGATTGTGGATTACGCTTTCAAATTCTTTATCGTATTTGACCAGGTTTATTGCGTAGCCTATTGCGCCCTTGTCGTGTACCGCCGATTTGATTTGGTCATTTTCGTATCTGGGTCTTAACGCATCTATGGGCAGGAAGGTTACCTGACCCGAACGGGTGCGCTTTAAGTACTCAATAAGCTCCCTCGCGTCGTCGCGGGTTTGGGTTACTATATTCTGCATAGCCCCGCCGAACGCCGTTTCAATGGCTACTTCGTACTCCCTATCACAGCTTACGATATCGGCAATAAGACCCTTAATTTTTGAGGAAATTTCAATATTGTCCTTGGCGTCGCTCATAAGCTTTTTGACGGAATAGATATATCCGTCAAACCTGTCGCGGAGCGCCCTGTATGTAGTCAACGTGTCGTTTAAGCTTCTTATCTGCGCTTCTGTGTCGTAGACCTGCTTTAAAAGAAGCTGAATTTTTTCTTCGCTTGCGGTAAGTTTTGCTTCGGCTTCGGATAAAAGCGCGTCCTCGTTGCCTAAGAACCTTGCAACTTCTTCACCGCGTTGAATGGACTTGTCGTAGCTTGCACGGGCTTTATCCCTGCGCTCGCGTATTTTTTCCATTCTGCCCTGAATGGCGTGCATACGCTCGTTGATAAGCTCTTTCTGCGCTTCCAGCGAACCCATATTTTTACGCATTTCCGAAAGGTCTTTGAACGTATCCAAAACCTTTTTGCGGTGTTTGCTGGTCATATACTCGTAGTCGGAAATCTTTTTGGAAAGCTCGTCCGACTGCTTTTGCAATTCTTCCGACTGGGCTTGAATAGAAGTAATTCTTTCGGAGTTTTTACCGCTTAAAGCTTCCGTTCTGCGGATTTCGCGGTCTATATCGTCAATTCTCTTTAACGAATAGGTTATTTCTTCCTGAGCGTTCGCAAGCTTTTGCTTGACTGAACGCGCACGCTCCGTGTACAGCTTGGTTTCACCGCTCTTATGCTCTATGTCAACCTCGTAACGGCGAATTCTGTCGTTCAAGTCCTGCAATGTTACGTCTGCGTCGTCCAAATTTTTGCGGCAGTCGCGGTACTCTGCAAGCAAGTCCTCCATCTGTTTGGATAAGAACTCTATTCTGGCGTCTATCTTTAACTTCTTTTCGTTTATTTTGGCTTTTTCGCCTTCGGCGCCGTCGTGGCGGACTATGTAGAGGTTTGTTTCGTGCTTTCTCAGCTCCGAATAAATTTCACGGTACTTTATGGCGTTCTCGGCGGCCTTTTTAAGGGGATTTAGCTGGCGTTCAACTTCCTGCATACGCTGTGCGTGTACGAAAAGGTTTTCCTTTGCGCCGTTTAATTTACGCTCCGCCTCGGCCTTTCTGTCCTTGAATACGACGATACCCGTAGCTTCCTCGAAGATAGAACGTCTGTCCTCGGGCTTGGCGTTCATTATCTGTTCGATTCTGCCCTGTCCGATAATCGAGTAGCCCTCTTTCGCCGCGCCCGCGCCGTGCAACAGACCCGTTAAAATCTTCATCCTTGAAGGCTGTTTGTTTAAAAGGTATTCGCTTTCGCCGTCCCTGTATAGACGCCTCGTCATCTCGACTTCGTCGCAGTCGATATCAAATATGCGGTTGGTGTTGTCGAAGGTCAGCGTTACTTCGCACATCGACATTTTACGCCTTGCTTCGGTACCGCTGAAAATGACGTCAAGCATTTGCGAACCACGCATCATCTTTGCGGACTGTTCGCCGAGAACCCAGCGAATAGCGTCGGCTACGTTTGACTTACCGCAACCGTTAGGTCCGACTATACAGGTTACGCCCTCGCCGAGGTTGACCGTAGTTTTATCGGCGAAAGATTTGAAACCGACTAATTGAATTTGCTTAAAAGTAATCATAAAATACTCCTCACAAAAATCTCGGCAAAGTGCCTTAAATTCGTGATTTGAGGGTGTTGCCCCCTATATATATGCGTTTTAACGCTAATTTTTCTGTTGTTTAATAAATTCCAAAACGCTTTTTGCAACGCTTTGCTCTGTACCCTTGACGGTTGTGCCTTTACCGGAAAAAGTCCTGCCGTATAGCTTTACCGTAACGGTGAATTGCGGGTTTTGCGGGGTGCCGTCGTCCCGCCTTTCGTATACGGGGCAAGGCTCTCCTTTACCCTGCAAGTACTCTTGCAGTTCGCCCTTATAGTTTGGCGTAGCATTTGCGGTAAAATCGAGAGTTGAAAGCACGAACTTTTTCGCTTCTTCCATTCCGCCGTCAAGATAGATTGAAGCTGTAACCGCCTCGTACACGGACGGCACGGCTTTTTTGTTTTTGTTATCGTTTGCACCGCGGACGAGAAATTTGTCAAGCCCCAGCTTTAAAGATACGGGTGCAAGAGCTTCGTCCGAAACTAAGGCTTTGCGCCTTTCGGTAAGCTGACCTTCCGACATCTCTTCGCTGTAAATCTTTTCGGATACGATAAATTCCAAAATTGCGTCGCCGAAAAATTCAAGCGTTTGGTTGTTGTCCTCCGCATCGGCGGAAGCAAGCGTTAAGGCGCGTTTTAAAAGTGTTTTGTCTTTAAAATTATAGTTTATTCTTTTTTCAATCTCTGAAAAGTCCATATCAGTTTTCTTCGGGAATTAAGGTTGAAAAGTCTATAGCTTCCAGCTTCTTTTCAACGGCGGGTACTAAACCGTTCCTGTAAATGGACGCAGCGTTTGCTATCGACGCGCTGAAAGTTGAAGCCTTTGAAGAACCGTGGCTTTTTACCACCACTTTTTTAAGCCCTAATAGAAGCGCACCGCCGAATTTTTCAAAGTCGAGCTGGGAGCGCATTCTCTTTATAGCCTTTCTTGCAAACAGATAGCCTATTTTTGCCGAGAGAGAAGAAGTAAATTCCTTTTTCATAACTCCCAAAACGAGTTTACCGCAACCTTCCATTGCCTTTAAAGCTACGTTGCCGGAAAAACCGTCCGAGACGACCACGTCGCACTCCGAAAGCATTATATCCCTGCCCTCAACGTTGCCGACAAAGTTAATTCCCTGCATTTGGGATAAGTATTTGTAAGTTTCCTGATGTAAGGGGTCGCCCTTGTGTTCTTCCGTGCCGTTGGAAAGCAAGCCGACCTTGGGATTTTTAATCCCGAAGCCTGCCTCTGCATAAGCCGAAGCCAAAATTGAGAACTGGCACAGCATTACGGGCTTGCATTCGGCATTGGCGCCACAATCGCAAAGAAGCGTAACCCCACCGCGGTTATTGGGTATTGCGGGACAGAGCGCGGGGCGCTTAATTCCCCTTATTCTGCCTAAAATGAGCTGTCCGCCCACGATAGTAGCGCCAGTTGAACCTGCCGTAACCAAACCGCAGATGTCATCCTCTTTTTTGAGCATCCAGTACGCGGTCATAAGCGAGGACTGCTTGCGCTTTACCGCCTCGGTAGGGATATCGTTCATATCGATGACGTCGGGGCAGTCAACTATTTCAAGGCGCTTTTTGTCGTACTTGTATTTATTGAGTTCGGCTTCTATTTCGTTCTGTCTGCCGGTTAAAATCAAGTAAAGCTCTTTGTCGTTTTCAAGCGCTTCCACACAGCCCTGAACGGTTGCCTGAGGGGCGTTATCCCCGCCCATTGCGTCAACTAAAATTTTAATCATTTTTCCTCCGCTGTGTCCAAAATTTGCAAATTACCGTCGTTGGAAAATTTTAGCACACAATATATTGTAACACAACTGAATTAAAAACACAATAATTTGACGCAAATTTATAAAAGTTAATATTTTATAATATTAAGTAGGATTTCACCCGTTATTTTCGCTTTCTTCAGCCTCGGGTTCCGGTGGAGCTTCTGCGCCCTCGTAAACAACTTTTTTAACGGGCTTATATTTGTCCTTTCTCAAAAGATAGGTTTTGGTGTAGCTTCCGCGTTTTACGGTAACGTAGCTTTCGCTTAAAAGCCCGTCCTTACCTGCACGGGCTTTTTCGGGGTCGGAGGTAACCTCCTCCGGCGCGGGTAGCGTACCCGTTGAGTTGGAAGAAATTGAGTACTCTGCCCCGTCGCCAAGACCGTAAATAGAAAACGTTACAGAGCCGTTTACGGTTTTTGCCCGCACGTACACCGGCATTGCAAAGGGGTTTTTAATCTTTAAATCACAAGCCGTACCGCTGACCATAGCGTCGCGCGAGGGCGGAACGTAACCCACAGCAAGAGAGTGCGGGTGATACTCCTCAATTTCAAGCCCGCACAGTAGTGCCGTGTTATAAAGGGTTGTGCTTACCTGACAGACACCCCCGCCGACGCCCTCGGTAAACTCTCCGTTTTCAATGATTTTTGCGGGCAAAAAGCCTCTCTCTTTTACTCTTGCCCCCACAATATCATTGAATGAAAGCGTTTTTCCGCTTTCCAATACAGTTCCGTTCAGCATATTTGAAGCAAGGCGTATATTGCTAGTCCTGTTGATATTGCTATCGTCAAAATACGTCGTAAAAGTAGCTAAAAGCTTAGTTTCTTCCTTTACGTTTTGAAGCGTTTTTTGCCTTTTTACGCTTGTATAATGCAATTTTACAGGTTCAAACCCGCCTGAAAGCGAATTTTTAACGTCTTCAATAAGCTTTTTCTCGTCGGCTACTTCCCCGTCCCGCCCCTCGCGGTAAGAAAACGGGGTTGAAATTTTGAAAAATTCAGCGTAAGGTTCTATCACTGACGTGCTTTCATTGAGGCATATATGGGGGGCAATTGAATTTAAACCGCATAAATAGTAAGAAATTCCGGCAGTAAGCTTATCCCCCTTTTTAGCGTTTTTAATCAAGGTATAAACGTTGTCTTTATAATAAATTTCGGGGAACGAAAAGGTGTAAACTCTGTCCTTTGCAACTATTTTAAGCTGTTTGCCCTTTAACTCTTCTTCAATACTTTTGCGCACTAAAAGAGAGGCTTCCTGCCTAGTAAGCCCGCCAACGTCAATGCCGTTTATTTCCACCCCCTTTGGAACGGTAACGGTAAACGCACAAAAGCAAAAAATAATGCCCGCCGTAACGGCGAGCAAGATTATTGCGCGATTGAATTTTAAAATTCTTTCAATCAATTTTAAGCCTCTTTAAAAGTTCTTTGCACGGTTCAAAGCGTGGCGTCCCTATAACGCGGTTTCCGTCAAGTCCGTGCGTATCCGACCCGCCCGTTATAAGCAAACCGAGCGAACCGGCTAATTCTTCATAGTATGCCGTCTGCTCGTTAGTATGCGTAGTGTAACGGGCTTCTATTCCGCAAAGACCGCAATCTTTAAGCCTAGTTATCTTTTCACGGAGTTCGGCTTGGGTCATCTTTATCCTTGCGGGGTGTGCAACCACAGCTATCCCGCCTGCCGAAGTTATAGCCTCACAAGCTTCTTCCGGCGTAGGGCGCGCGCGGTAAGAATACGCGGGCTTGCCGTAGGCGACGTACTTTTTAAAGAATTTGTCAGGCTTGGTTACGTAGCCCTTCTCCACCATTACGCGGGCAATGTGCATACCGTGTATGGGCGTAAGCGGGTTAAATTTTTGAAGAGCTACCTCTTCCATCGTTATCTCAACGCCGAGGGCGTTTAATTTAAAAATAATATCTTCCGCACGCCTTAAAGAGCCTTCGTAAAGCTTGCTTTCAAAGGCTTGGAACTTCTTT
>JAAUYS010000035.1 GCA_014804995.1 Clostridia bacterium | reverse complement strand
TGGGCCCACTGATTAAGAGCCAGTTGCTCTACCAACTGAGCTAAAGGTGCATATATAAAAACGGTTACCCGTTTTATTTCGTGGTCGTCCATCCGGGAATCGAACCCGGGACACCTTGATTAAAAGTCAAGTGCTCTGCCAACTGAGCTAATGGGCCAAAGATGGCTGGGGTGGCTGGATTTGAACCAACGAATGCGGGAATCAAAATCCCGTGCCTTACCGCTTGGCGACACCCCACCGCAAATTTAATATGGGGCGGGCGACAAGTTTCGAACTTGCTGCCTCCAGAGCCACAATCTGGCGCTCTACCGATTGAGCTACGCCCGCCATATTCTGGTGCGCCCGGAGAGACTCGAACCCCCGACACACGGCTTAGAAGGCCGTTGCTCTATCCTGCTGAGCTACGGGCGCATAAGCATTTCTGTTGCGCGCTTTAATTAAGGCATTTGGAGCGGGTGATGGGAATCGGACCCACGCAACCAGCTTGGAAGGCTAGTGTTCTACCATTGAACTACACCCGCATTAAACAAGCGAATTGCAGTTCGCTACAACTCAATGCTAAAAAATTATATCAAATCCGTTTTTTGCTGTCAACTCATTTTAAAAGAGTTTTAATACAAATTTGAAAGAATTGAGCGCCCGTTTGCAGGTCGCTTTGAAGGCGTGTCCGCCAGTCATTTTTACGCGTTGACGGCGGTATAAATTCAATAAAACTTCCGCCCCGCAAATTTTTGCGGGGCGGATTTAATTTTAATCCTTATTCTTTTTTACCGTCGTCTTCCGTGGTGTTTTCCTTGGGTTCTTTTTTAATCTTCTTTTTATCGGAAGTACCCATATAAATCAGGTAGCCCACAGCGATAAACACGAGAAGCAGAACGATAAGTACCAAAACTACGGGTTTAACTAAGTCGTCGTAAGTTTCATCGGGGTCGGAGGACTCTGCGGGGGGAGCTTCGTTAAAGGTGTAGTTTAGAACGTAGCCGGAGGGTATGTAACCCGTAACCTTATTTTCGTCTTCGCCGTATTCGACTAGGTAGAAGTCGTATTTAATTTCCGGGTTGTCGGCTTTTTTAATTTCTTTTAAAATATTGAGCTTAGCGCCCGAATCTATTTCGGTTATAACCGTTGCATCGCTGTCGAATGGCGAGGCATAAATAAAGCTTTCAATCGCGGTTACGGTGCCGGTCTTGTCGGCAAGAGGCATTTTAACGGTGGTTAGGTTGTCCGCGTTAAGCATATAAGTTTTGCCGTTTATTGCAACTATGGCAATTTTTCCGTCCTTGCCAGTGTTGCATAAAAGTAACGCGGTTTTGGCGGTAAAGCTTTTGCCGTAAGTCATTGTTTCGCTTGCGCCAAGGGTAAAGTAGGTATCGCCATCTTTCAGTGCCTTTAAGTTTATTTCGGTTACGTAGTAGTCGCCCGCGTTAAATTTAACTATTGCAGGTTCTTTATCGCAGGTTTTAAGCGCTTTAATTGCGTCGCCTACGTTAATTTCTTTCGCCTTATCAAAATTTAAATATGTAATTTGGACGGCGTTGGGGGTTGAACCGTTAAAGGAGTAAAGAACGTTGTCCTTTAAGGCGTAAGCCGTATCTCCGTATTTTTTTAGGTTTTTATAGCCCTCTAAAACTACTTCGTCCTCAAACGCTTTATTTATGGATAGCAAATCGTCCGCAAGCGTGTAAGTGTAGCCGTTGGCGATAAATAAATTCTTTTCGGTATCGTCGGTGAAGTCCGGAAGCTCCTCTTTTTCGGTAGCGTCTAATTCTATATCGTCAACCGAGTAGACCTTGTTCTCTCTCGTGGAGTAGTAAAAACCGCTGTTTTCGCCGTCGGCATAATAGTAAACGTGTTCTATAAATTCTTGTACGTTAGCGGTGTAGTCTTTCAACCTTTCCCCGTCGTAAGTATATACAACTTTACCCTGCAAAAAGGCGTAGCTGTTTCCGCCGTCGGCGTTCTTGCCCACGGCGTAGTCGGTTACTGCGCCCTTGTCTGCGTTAAATAAAAACGTTTCCGTAAAGCTTACAGGGTATTCGTCCAAGCCCTGTGAGGACACGTCTTCGGCTTTGGCGAAAGCCGTAGCCCCGCCAAGACCTAACGCGCACGCTATGGCGCACAATGAAGTTGTTGCGGTCAAAAATTTCTTCACGAGGCAATTATACCATAACAGTTAATTAAAGTAAACTGTTTTAAAATTTAAAAATCACACTAAAAGATTTAAAAATTTCCAAATTTATTTTTTAAAACTGACTTTTTTGTCAGGTTTAAGGGTTATAATACAACTACAAAAGCAAACAAATGTTTATATTTTCAGAGGTCAGATGAAGAGCAAACAGTTAATAAGGTTTTACTTTTCGGCAAACTGCATAAACCGAGCGCTGGATAACCTTATTTTATACAGCGCCTTAAAGCAGACCGATTACATAAGGGGCGGTGAGTACTGCGCCGAACGCGTGTGCGAAATTATAGAGGATAAGTCGCACCTGGGCAATTTGTGGGGTTACCTTGACGGGGTTATATCTTCTTTTACATTGCGGGAGAGAACCGTATTAAAGTTCTACGCAAAACTCAGGGTGGGGCTGAAAAGGCTTCCTAAGCAAAGCGCCAAAGAGGTTAAAAGGGTTGTCGTAAAGTTCACACGCCACGCAAGAAGCGTTTACCGCTACGGCGAGGGTTTGGCAAGGCTGAGTAAATATTATTGTCTTATGTGCGCAGATTGACGGCTATTTAGCCCTCAGGTTTAGGCGGAATTTTGGGGCGCTTGCCCATAAAGTACAGCACGGTAACGGCGCCACCTGCGACGACGGTAATTACAATGGCGGTAATCAGCGTGGCGTTGGCGGAGTTTTGCGCTTCCCCCGCGGGGGCGGAAGTCGTCTGCGGTATATCGTTTTTGGGATAGCTCGTTACCCTTTCCGTAACGTAGCCGAACGTGCCGTAGCAATATACGTAGGAGTGTGGCGTGCCTATAACTTCACCCTCGCCGTAATATGCGGAGTCAATTTCCAGCTCAAGTAGCGGGAATTGTGAGTCGTCCGGCTTTGCGTATAGGGTTACGGTCAGGGTGTAGTTTAAGTATTCGTTTTCAAGCGGTTCGTCAATCAGCGTCAATGCGGACTTTTCGCAATAGCCCTCAATCGGGCGGTAAAGCCCCTCGTCCTTTGCGTAACGGCACTTGTAGCAGTCGCCCTCCTGCCCCAAAATTTCAACGCAGTAGGTTTCCGGAATGGCAAAAAGGGCTTTCGTCAAATTTTTGTCTTTGTAGAGATATGCCTTTACGCCCTCACCGACGTATGCGTAACGGGGAAGAGCGTCGGCGTTCGCGACGACGGCGTTTATAGGCAAAAACACTATTAACAAACTGACGACGGCGCTTAAAACGCCCTTTAAAATTCTCATAGCGACAACATTATAAAAGAATTTATTACGAAAATAAGGGGGTATTTTGTCATAAAAGGTCTTATGCGCAAGGAAGATATTATTTTAAGACTTTCCGAGATAGAGGCAGAACTTAAAAGGCGCAAAAAAAGCGACAGACTCAGCAAATACAACACGGGCAAAAAGAAGCACAAAAAACAGCTTTTATTCCACAAATGCAAAAAGCGCAACCGCTGGGTATTCGGCGGAAACCGTTCCGGCAAGACCGAGTGCGGTGCGGTAGAGTGCATTTGGATGCTACGCGGTAACCACCCTTACAGGAAGAATAAAAGGGACGTTTTCGGTTGGGCGGTTTCTCTTTCACAACAGGTTCAGCGCGACGTGGCGCAAGCCAAAATTTTAAGCTATCTGCCCAAGAGCTGGATAGCCGACATAACTATGCTTTCCGGCAGAAAGGACAGCCCGGAAAGCGGGGTTATCGACCAGATAAAAATAAAGAACGTTTTCGGCGGAATTTCCACTTTGGGCTTTAAAAGTTGCGACCAAGGGCGGGAGAAATTTCAGGGCAGTTCGCTAGATTTCGTATGGTTTGACGAAGAACCGCCAAGGGACGTTTACGAAGAGTGTTTAATGCGCGTTATGGACAGGCGCGGGGACATTTTCGGCACAATGACGCCACTTAAAGGCAAGACGTTTATCTATAACGAAATTTACCTAAACAAGAAGCTAAACCCCCAGATATGGCACGAATTAATGTGTTGGGAGGACAATCCGTACCTTTCAAAAAAGGAGATAAAGCTCCTTGAAAACACTTTGGACGCGTCCGTGCTTGACGCCCGCCGTTACGGCAGGTTTTCCGACGGGGCGGGGCTTGTCTACCCTGAATTTGACGAAAGTATCCACGTAATAAAACCCTTCAGGTTCCCCGCGGAGTGGCAAGAAAATATCTCCATTGACCCCGGACTTAACAACCCCCTTTCGGCGCACTGGTACTGCGTGGACTGGGACGGAAACGTCTACGTCGTTGCCGAGCATTTTACAAGCGGAAAGGATATAGATTTCCACGCCGAAGCCATAAGGCAAATAAGCGATAAACTGGGCTGGAAAAGGGATGCAAAAGGCAGAATTTCAGCCCTTATAGACAGCGCGTCAAACCAGCGCACGCTTGCCTCCCAAAAGAGCGTCGCCGAGCTGTTTTGTGAAAGAGGTATACTCGTAAATACAAACGTAAACAAGGACATATTTTCGGGTATATCCCGCGTTAAGGCTTTCTTGAAGCCTGACAGCGGTGAGGGCAATCTCTATATTTTCGACACCTGCGTAAATATGATTGAAGAGTTTAAAACGTACTATTGGGCTTCGGGCGATACCCCCGTAAAAAAGGATGACCACTGTATGGACGAACTGAGGTACTTTATTATGAACCGCCCGCACACGCCCGTAAGGAGCGAAAGTGAGCTGTCGCCCGTTTGCAGGGACAAGCTGAGAAGAATTAAAAATCTGAAAAAAGAGCGTAAAAAATTTTAGGAGGTGGTTTTATCCGCGAAGAGGAAACGCAAGTTAAAAACGCACTTTTAAAGTGTGCTACTGGGCTAAGCACCAACGAGGTGGTTGAAGAGTTTACATTGGAGGACGGGGAGTTAAAGCTCGTCAAAAGAAAGGTAACTAAAAGGGACGTTCCGCCCGATATTAAGGCGGTAAAGCTGTTGCTTGACGGTAAAGAAGAGCTTTCCGACGAGGAACTTGAAGCCGAAAAAGAAAGGCTTTTAAAAATGCTTAACGAGAGTTAAAGGAGAAAATATGATTGACGAAAAATTAACGCCGGAAGAAAGGCTTGTTAAAGAGATAGAGGCGGACTTTGAAACGCGCAGAAGTGAGCGCAGGCTTTTAGACAGAACCTGGGAGCTGAATATGAACTTCGTAAACGGCAAACAGTACTGCGGACTGGACGTAAAAGGGGAAATTGCAGAAGAAGATAAGGACTATTACTGGCAGGAAAGGCGGGTTTTCAACCACATTGCCTCGATAATAGATACAAGGCTTTCAAAGCTTTCAAGAATACGCCCCGCGCTTACCGTAACGCCCGCAAGCGGGGAAGAGAGCGACAGACACTCCGCCTGTCTTGCCCGCGCAATACTTTCAGCCGTTGAAGAGGAGGTTGATTTGGACGGGGTCATGAATACGGCTTCCATTTGGTCGGAAGTCTGCGGTACGGCATTTTATAAGGTTGTCTGGAATGCGGAGGGCGGGGCAACCGTAGGAGTTACCGAGGACGGTAAGAAAATAAAAGAGGGCAGGGCGGAAGTTATTGCGCTTTCACCTTTTGAAATTTACCCGTTTTCATTAGCGGTGGAAAATATCAAAGACCAGCCCAGCATAATACACGCAAAAGCGTTGCCCGTGGAGGAAATTTACTCTATGTACGGGGTCAAGCTTGTTGGGCGCGACGTGGAAGAAATTACCCTGTCCGATTACGGCAAAAAAGACGGTTGCCCCCCGAATATGCGCGAAATAACGGCATTAAGGCACGGTTTTGAGCTTGTTTTGGAAAGATACGTAAAGCCAGACGCCGAATATAAGGACGGCAGGCTTACCGTAGTTGCGGGCGGTAAGCTTTTATACGACGGTGCTCTGCCGTATATTAACGGCGAAGACGGGGAAAGGGAATATCCCTTTGTAAAACAGCTCTCTATGCCAAAGGCAGGTTCATTCTTCGGCACGAGCGTGGTTGAACGTCTTATACCCCTGCAACGGGCTTACAACGCCGTAAAAAACCGCAAGCACGAGTACTTAAACCGCATTGCAATGGGCGTTCTTGCCGTTGAGGACGGCTCGGTTGACGCAGACGAGCTTACTGACGACGGCTTGGTTCCCGGCAAAGTCATAGTGTACAGACAGGGCGGAAAACCGCCTGAAATGCTTACTTTGGGGTCGGTTCCGTCGGAATTTTCCGAAGAAGAAGAGAATATTTTGAACGAATTTAATAAAGTTTCGGGTTCGGGCAACCTGTCTGAGAACGCGACGAGTTTTGCGGGGATAACTTCCGCCACGGGCTTACAGCTTATAATCGAGCAGGACGACCAGAGGCTCAGCCTTACTTACGGCTATATGAAAAGGGCTTTAAAGACTATCGGAAGGCATATTTTAAGACTTTACAGGCAATTTGCGTCCGATTTACGGCTTTTAAAGTACGCCGGCAAGAACAACGAATTAAATCTTATCTACTTTAAAGGTAGCGACGTTTCAAGCGACGACGTAACGCTTGAAGCAGACAGCGAATTGAATATGACGCCAGCACAGCGCAGAACGGTCGTGTACGAGGCCTTGGACAGGGGACTTTTCAACGACGAAAACGGTAAGCTCAACGAGGGCGCAAGGGGTAAGATTTTAGAGCTGTTGGGCTACGGCTCTGCTATGGCGGGAAGAAATTTGGACGGATTGCACCGCGCCCGCGCAGGCGAAGAAAACTTAAAAATGCGCACGGAAGATATTGAGGTTAAAGACTACGACAACCACTTGACGCACGTTACGGAGCATACCGCATATCTTCTTTCGGAAAACCTTGAAAATAGCGTTGAACGGCGCATATATGCCCACCTATTGGAACATAAACGCAAATTAAAGGAGGAAAATAATGACTGAAAACGATAAACAGGAAGTACTTTTGTCCACGCAGAAGGATAACCTTAACACGCAGACGGAACGCACGGAACCCGACACCGCAGGGGCGGAAAAGATTAAAGCGGGAAGCATCGGAAAGTTTGCCAGCGTTGAGGCCCTTTATTCCGCGTACACAAGTCTGGAGGCCGAATTCACCCGACGCAGTCAACGGCTTAAAGAGCTTGAGGAAGGGAACAAGGCAATGCCCGAAGAGGGCGCGCCCTCCCGCGGAAGTACGACTGACGACGGAGAGCTTTTAAAAAAGGCGCTTTCAAACGAAAGCGTAAAGCGCGCGGTAATAGGTGAATACTTAAAGACCGTAGCTACGAATAAAAGCGTACCGCTTATTGCGGGCGGGGTAAGCTCGCCCGCGCCCAGGCTCGCGCCCAAATCGGTAAAAGAGGCGGGCGCGCTTGCCGAAAAATTTTTAAAAAACTGATTTAAGGAGAAATTTAATTGATAACTATTGAAAACGCAGACAAGGCGTTAAAGGACTATTATCTTGACGCGATTTGTTCGCAACTTTCCGACGGCGTGTCGCCCTTCTTCTCTGCGATAGAGAAAAACACTTCCAACGTGTTCGGGAAGGACGTCAAAATTGCCATAGTACGCGGAAATTGCGGAAGCGTAATGGCGGGTGCGGAGGATGCAGACCTTCCCGACCCCTACAAGAACAGGTATTTGGACATAACCCTGCCATTAAAGAACCTTTACGGCACTATCGAAGTAAGCGACAAGGCGTTAAGGGCATCCCGCGACAGCTCGGGGGCTTTCGTAAACCTCGTCAACGCCGAAATGGACGGGCTTATTTCCAGCGCAAAGCACAACTTCCAGCGTATGCTTTTCGGCGACGGCACGGGTGCGCTGTGCAAAATAACCTCAAAATCGGGCGACAGCGTGTATAAAGTGGACAGCGTAAAGGACTACTTTGTCGGTATGTGCGTGGATATTTGCGGTACCGGTAACGACGGCGCAAGCGATATTACGGGCATATACGTAACGGCGGTAAACTCCGCAAGCTCCACGGTAACGTTTGCTTCAAAAATCACTACGACCGTTACGGGCAGTAAAATTTATCCCCACGGCTCTAAGGACGGCGAGCTTACCGGACTTGGCGCGATATTCGACTCAAAGGAGCTGTACGGCTACGATAAAACGAAAGAGCCGTATTTTGCACCCTACAAGGTAGATGCGGAAGGAAAGCTTACCGAAGATATCCTTTCCGACGTCCTCGACGATATGGAAGAAAAGTTTAACAGCAAAATAAATATGATAATCTGCTCCTACAAGACAAGGAAGAAGATTGCAAGCCTTATCGCCAACAACAGAAGAGTGGTAAACTCCGTTGACGCGCACACGGGCTACGGTGTGGTTACGGTAAACGACGTACCCGTCTATGCCGACAGGTACTGCCCCGACGACAGAATACTCTTTTTAAATACCGAAGACTTTTTATTAAGCCAGCTTTGCGACTGGGAGTGGTTGGAGGACGAGGGCGGTAAAATATTAAAACAGGTCCCCGGCAAGGCGTCTTACACGGCTACGCTTGTAAAGTACGCAGAGCTTATCTGCAAGAAGCCTTGCGCTCAGGCAATGCTTTATAACTTTACTGCCACCGCAAATAACGAAACAGACTGAGTGAACTTATAACCCGCCCGTTCTACGGGCGGGTGAAAAAAGGAGGATAATTTGAAAGTTAAAGACGTAATTTTAACTGCGCTTTTGTACGTGGGCAGGGATGACGTCGCCAATAAAATAAAGGAATATTACGCGCTTGAAGCAGACGGTGAGGAATTGTCCGAAGAAGACGAAAATAACACATACACCCCCATATATGCCTTACTTTCCAAGGAAGAAAGGGAAGTTTTAGATACGGTTTTACTCTGTTTTAACGCCGTAGAGGACGAGCTTGCCCGCTTCTATCTGCCCCTTAAAACCGAGGAAGAGTTTTGCTCCGATAACGGAGTGTATCCCTATTCAAACTTTTCTTTCAGACCCATAAAAATTATCTCGGTTAAAGCAAACGGAAAGTCCGTAAGGTACGAGTCGTTTTTAAAAGAGCTGAATACGCCACATAACCGCATTACCGTAGAGTACGGTTACGCACCCGTCAAAAAGGGCTTGGACGACGACTGCGCTTACGGCGAGGAAGTGGGCGAAAGGCTTATTTCCGCTGGTGTTGCGTCGGAGTACTGCCTTATAAACGGAGAGGCGGTTTTGGCAAATTCCTGGGAGCAGATTTACCGTGCAGAGATTGACCGTCTTCAAAGAAAGGGCGTATCTTCCGTAAGAATGCCTGCGAGGAGGTGGGTGTGAATTACCAAAGAACCTTGCCCAAGACCAAGACGGTAAAGGTCGACCTTTTGGGGCGCGACGGCGATATTCCGGTAAGTTGCTTTGTAAATGACGGAGAGCTTACCCCCGCGCTTTCCGCGGTGCGCAAGCAGACGGCGTTTCTGCAAAACACTATTTA
>JAAUYS010000034.1 GCA_014804995.1 Clostridia bacterium | reverse complement strand
TTGACATTTTTTTGCACTGTGATATAATATAATAAATTATTGTTATAGGAGATTAAAATGAACGAACTTTTAAAAGCTGTAGACGATTTGCCCCTTTTAATAAAAGTAATTCTCTGCATACCCTGCATTGAAGTCTTTTACGGCATCTGCCGTATCGTAAAGGGCGTAACCAAGAATGACTTGGTTTGGATAGTTTTAGCTGTTCTTACGGTATTCCCCGGCGCATTCTTTATGTGGATACTTGACCTTATTTGGGTGCTTACCAAAGGACACGCAATTTTACTCGGCGACGAAATGTTTTCCTGATTTTTAAAATTTTAATAAAATGTAAAAATACGGTGTTGACATATCGTACAGTTATGATATAATATATTCATATAAATAAACTGAAAGGAGAAACAACAAATGTCCATTAATAGCGGTTTCAAAGGTTTACCCAGGCTTATTCAGATTATTCTGCTTTTAATCCCCGGCGTAAACTGGTTAACGGAAATTCTTGTCCGTGGTTCTGCTGCATTGCACGGTAAGGCTACTTTACAGCTTATAGTCCTTATCTTCGCTATCCTTCCTACCGGTATCTTACTCGGCTGGATTGACTTATTCTCGTGCTTATTGCAGAAGAAGCTTATCTTAACCTAATTTTAAAGACATTTAAAACGCCCGGCGCTGAATGCGCCGGGCGTTTTATCTATATTTTGGCTTTATCGTAAACTTTGCCGTTTAAATCTTTAAAGTAAAAAGTTCCGTCCGCGTACAGAATGTACCCGTGTCCCGTGTTTTCTTTGGGCAGGGAAACCGAGCCGGGGTTTAAGTGCAGGTACCCCAAATTCTCGTTTACGGGTATATGGGTATGCCCCGTAATATAGACGTCGCCCTCCGTCATAGGCGGAACTTCTCTGTGCCCGTGGGAGAGGTAAATTCTATGCCCGTCTATAAGCACGGCGCAGTAGTCGGGGGTGATGGGGAAGGGCAGAACCATTTGGTCGACCTCTCCGTCGCAGTTACCGCGCACGCACATAATTTTATCTTTAACGGCGCTGAGCAGTTCTACAACTTTCGGCGGAGCGTATTCCTCGGGAAGAGGGTTTCTCGGTCCGTGATATAAAATATCTCCTAAAAGTATAAGTTGTGTTGCACCCTCGCGCTTGAATGCGTCAAGTAAAAGACGGCAGTATTTTGCCGACCCGTGTATGTCGGAAGCTATAAACAGTTTACTCATATAAAAATTATACCGCTTGCGGGCAAGTTTGTCAACGGCTAAATGAGGGGGGCAAACAGTCTTAGAACGAAGCGTGAAAGCCTTTTAAGTCTTGAAAGTCTGCCTTCTTGCATCTCTGTGCAGAGTGTAAGAGTATTTTGAAAGTCAAGCTCCGCCTGTTCGCAAATATCTCCCTCAAACATTATCCCGCACTCGTAATTGAAGTGGGTGGAGCGGAAGTCAAAGTTGTAGCTTCCCGTAAACAGGGCGTCGTCGCAGATTAAACACTTGGCGTGCAGAAACCCCGGCGTGTACTCAAAGAACTTAACCCCGCTTTCTTTCAGCGTCTGTGCAAACGCCTTGCTTACTGCAAAGGCGTATTTTTTATCCGGGATATGAGGAATTACAACCGTTACGTCCACGCCCCGCCTTGCGGTTAAAGAAAGGGCGGAGGCAGTCTTATCGCTTACGCAGAAGTAAGGGGTGAATATATGCACCCGCTCTTTTGCAGAGCAAATTGCGCCGAGGTACGCGTCCTCGCAGAATGCTCTATGCCCCGGGCTGTCGTAGTAAGGCAGGCAGTTTTTTTCACCCGTCTGTGGCGCGGGCATAGCGTAATTGCCGTGCCACATTGCAAGGAACATTCCCTCGAAAATTTTTGAGGCCTCCCCCCAGACGGCAACGCCGGTGTCCTTCCAGTAGCCGTAGGGGCTGTCTATGTTTATATATTCGTCGGCAAGGTTTACACCGCCCGTAAAGGCGACGCGCCCGTCAACCGTAATTATCTTGCGGTGGTCTCTCAGGTTTATGTTTGCTCGGGGAAAGGGGGGTAAGCGGTGGAATACCTTTATCTCTGCGCCCAAGCTTTTAAGCCTTTTTAAGTCTTTTCTGCCCACGCGGAAGGCAGAACCGACCCCGTCGGTAATAATCTTAATTTCTGCGCCGTTTACACGCGCTTTTTCCAAAGCGCTTATAAAGCAGTTGAAAAGATGCCCCCTGCAAATTATAAAGAACTCAATGTAAACGCTCTTTTTTGCACCCTCTATCTGGGACAGAGCGCAGTTCCAAAAATCTCTGCCCTCGGCAAAGTATTCCGCTCTGTCGTATCCGGCGGAAAGGGTACCGCAGGCAGAGGAAGCAACCCGCGCAAAACCGTCTTGCGGTACGCCTTCAACCTTCAAAATGCCTTGAGGTTTCTTTTTGACGGAAGCTATAAAGAATATCAGCGCACCGGCAACCGGAAGAATGGCAACTACTAAAAACCAGGCGCATTTAACTTCGGGCGAGCCGCACCTTAAAAGAAGAACCACCGAGGTTACCGCCGTAAGCAACCACATAAGCGCGAACGCAAGCGTTATAGGCAGAAAGGCGGGAAGATACAGGCATAAAAAAATAATTGCGGTAATTTGTACCGCAATTAAAGCTATTATCCAAAAGTTTAGTTTAAAGAATAATTTTGGGAAATTGCGCATAGGTTTTACGCGCGGGGGAGGAGTTAAAGCACCATCTTCAAAATGGTCATCTTGTTCTTTTTGACGGTTGCGGAACTCTTTTTTGCAAGCAGTGCAGGGGGGTTATAGTCGGTAAGAATTTCCTTATCGAACTGGCTCACGTTCACCGCGTTGTGAACGAGCATATTGATAACCGCGTCCGTGTATTCGTACGCCTGTGAAACGCCGAAAACCTGCAAGTTCTTATTGAGTACGTCGCGCGCAGAAAGACTTGCGTTTATTTCCGACTGACAGCTGAGAACTATCGTCTTGCCGTATCCGACAAGGCGGGGTGCAAGCGAGAGGGGAAGCCTTGACGATGCGCAGTAAACGCACGCGTCGCAGAGGTTACCGCTCGTTGCGCTGTTCAAATTGCCCTCAAGGTCGTCGTCGCCCGCAAACGCGTAATAAATACCGCAATTTTTTGCGTTTTCAAGGTTGTAAGGGTTATTGTCGATGATGATAGGTATAACTTTATGGTACTGCAATACCTGCGCTATAATGTTGCCGGAGAAGTCTCCGCCTATTATAGCCACTCTCTGACCCGCGGAAAGATTGAGTTTGTCGTAAATATTTTCGGCAATACCAATCGTTTCTATGCAAAGCGCGTCTATATCGCTTACGGAATCGGGTAGGGGGGCTACCTCGTTATATTCGCATACGACGAAATCGCGCATAAACCCGTCAAAGTCCTTGCCTGCCGTCATAACGGTGGCGCACTCCTTGGGTTTACCGCTCTTACAGGGCAGACATTCCCCGCAGGGACGGGTGGGTTCAAAGTAAACCCTTGTGCCTTTTTCAACGCCGTAACAGCTCTCGCCAGCCTCCATAACTATGCCCACGGCCGCTCTGCCGGGGATTTTGGGGTAGCTTATATCTATACCGCCGTTGTACAAAACCTCGTCAAAATCGGTAAGCATAAGATGCGTTACCTTAATCTTAACCTGTGTGGGTGAGGTAATATTTACGCTCGTAGGTTCGTTTACGAGGTGTTTTACGCCTTTTAAAATCCAACTATCCATAACTTATTGCTATTATATACTAAACCACGCCAATTTGCAACTGTTTTTTTAACATTGCCCCCGTAATATAGTGGAATTAACGCATTTTTCCGTCTTTTACGGCCCCTTAACTTTACTTATTTTCAAAAAAATTTTTTACTGAGAATAGTAGATAATTTTTGTCAGATAGGAAGAAAATTAATTGACTAAGCCTATTTATTAGTATATAATAGTTTAGCATCAGAGAAATTTAGCGAGGTGAAAAGTATGAAGCCCGAGATACATCCCGATTATCACGAAGTTACGGTTGTATGCGCTTGCGGAGCTACGTTTAAGACCGGAACGACGAAGAACGTAGAAACTTTAAAGGTTGATATCTGCAACAAGTGCCATCCTTTCTTTACGGGTAAGCAGAAGCTCGTCGATACCGGCGGTCGCGTAGAGAAGTTCAACAAGAAGTATAAACTTTAATCAGTCAGCTCCAAAAATTTAATTTTGGAGCTTATTTACTTTTTTACGGCGCAAAGGCGGTAAAAAATGCCCGTCTGCGTACTTAAAACAGGACAAAAAGAGTATAATCTTATAATAACCGAGTTGCAATTTGAAAATGGCGGAAAACAAAGAAAAGACCCCCAAAACTAAAAAATGCGGAACTTACATCGGCGGTCAGGCAGTGCTTGAAGGCGTTATGATGATGGGTAAAACGTGTATGGCTACCGCCGTACGCGACCCCGACGGCGAAGTTCAGGTGGAGGCTAAGCGCCTTAATTATAAGGAAGGCGTTAAAAAAGCAAGAAAAATCCCCTTCGTTCGCGGTGTAGTCAATCTCGTACTGTCGCTTGTCAACGGTACTAAAACGCTTATGCGTTCGGCTACCGTCTACGGCGAAGACGACGAAGAGGGTGGTAAAGTTCAAAAATGGTTAGCGGAGAAGTTTAAGGTCAGCGCGATGGACGTTATATCCACCGTTGCCGTAGTTCTCGGCTTTATTCTTGCGCTGGGTATTTTTATTTTTCTTCCCCGTTTCTTAATTTCGTTAATTCCCCCGATACAAAGTACCGTTTGGGAGTACATTCTTTTAGGCGTATTCAAGCTTGCAATATTCCTTGCGTATTTAGGGCTTATTTTGCTTTTAAAGGACATACGCAGGCTTTATATGTACCACGGGGCGGAGCATAAGACGATTAACGCTTACGAACACGGCGTTGAACTCACCCCCGAAAAAGTAAAAGAATGCTCACGCCTGCACGACAGGTGCGGAACTTCTTTCCTGTTTATCGTATTAATCATTAACATCGTAATCATATCCCTCGTAAACTGGGGCTTCTACGAATTAGTCCCCGGCATAACCAACAAGTACGCCAAATTCTTTATAAACTTAGGACTTGAAGTTATACTTCTGCCCATAATTGCAGGAGTTTCTTACGAGGTATTAAAGCTTCTTGCCAGGTTTGACAATAAGTTCGTAAACGCTTTAAAAGCCCCCGGGCTTCTTCTTCAAAAGGTACTCACCACGCGTGAGCCTTCTGACGATATGATTGAAGTTGCTATTACCGCTTTCAATAAGGTTCTTGAAATGGATGCGGACGAAACCGTACACGAAAAGGCTTTCGTAACTGGCGGTATTCTTTCAAAAATGCTTGAAGAAACCAAGAAAGCTTTTGCAGAGCGTGAAATTGACGAAAGCGATGCGGAGTGGATATTCTCGTTAGTTCTCGAAATACCCCGTAGCGAGCTTGTGAACGAACGCACCGTAAAACCCTCCGAAAGCAAGCAAATTGCAGAAATTGCAGAAAAGCGTTTAACGGGAAGACCGCTTTGGTATATTATCGGCGACACGGACTTCTACGGCTGTAAGATAAAGGTAGACGAAAGGGCTTTAATTCCCCGCCCCGAAACAGAGCTTTTGGCTGACTGCGTTGTAAAGAGCGCGGAAGCAGGCGATAAAATTTTGGATATGTGTACGGGTTCCGGCTGTGTAGCCGTTTCCGTCGCAAAGGCGTTAAAGAGCAAAAACGTAACGGTAAGCGCAACCGACGTATCAGACGCCGCTATAATGCTTGCCAAAGAAAACGCCAAGTTAAATGACGTAAATATTACCTTTGCGGTAAGCGACCTGTTCCAGAACGTCCGCGGAAGGTACAACATAATCGTGTGCAACCCGCCGTATATAAAGAGCAAGGACATTGCAACCCTTCAAAAGGAAGTGCGCGAACACGAACCGCGCGTTGCCCTTGACGGAGGGGAGGACGGACTTGACTTCTACCGCAGAATAGCAAAAGAAGTGAGAACTTACCTTACAAAGGACGGTATGCTCATTATGGAGTGCGGTGAAGGTCAGGCAAACGACATTTTGCAAATATTCCCCAAGCGCGACTACGCCATAGTTTTAAAAGATTTGGCAGGCGTAGAAAGATTTGTTAAAATAGTATTCTAAAAAAATTTTCCCCCTTAGCACAAGGGGGAAAGTTATATTTAAGGAAAATTTATGAGTAAGATGATAGACAAGCTCAAAGATATATATGCAAGGTACGAAGAGCTGTCAGAAAAGATGAGCGACCCTCAGATAATTTCAGACACGGCGGAGTGGACCAAAATTGCCAAAGCCCAGTCGGAGATAGCTGAAACCGCGCAAAAGTACGCCGAGTACGCCGAAGTGGAGAAGAACAAATCACAGGCGGAAGAAGCTTTAAAAACTGAAACGGACGCGGAAATGCGCGAGCTTTTATATGTGGAAGTGGAGGACTGCAAGCAAAAGCTGGACGGTCTTACTGAAGAGCTGAAAATACTTCTTCTGCCCAAGGATAAGAACGACGACAGAAACTGTATAGTTGAAATCCGTGGCGGTGCAGGCGGTGAAGAGGCCGCGCTGTTTGCTTACGAGCTTTACAGAATGTACTTAAACTATTGTGAAAGACACCGCCTTAAAGTGGAGCTTGTGGACATAAACGAAACCGAGCTTGGCGGTATTAAGGAAGTTGTTTTCAACGTCGGCGGAAAGGACGCCTACAAGCAGTTAAAGTTTGAAAGCGGTGTCCACCGCGTTCAGCGCGTACCCGAAACGGAGTCGCAGGGGCGCGTGCATACTTCTACCGTAACCGTTGCGGTTCTTCCCGAAGCGGAGGACGTAGAAGTAGAGATTAAGGAAGAAGACATCAGGGTTGACGTGTACCGTTCTTCGGGCGCGGGCGGTCAAAAGGTAAACAAGACCGAAACGGCTATAAGAATAACGCACTTCCCTACGGGGCTTGTGGTAACCTGTCAGGACGAAAGAAGCCAGCTTAAAAACAAGGACAAGGCGTTTAAGGTTTTAAGGTCAAGACTGTACGACTATTACAGCTCCCAAAACCAGACCGCCTATGACGAACACAGAAAATCCCTCGTCGGACGCGGGGACAGGAGCGAGAGAATACGCACCTATAACTTCCCGCAGGGGCGCGTAACCGACCACAGAATAGGACTTTCACAGTACAACCTGACGGAGTTTATAATGGGCGACATAGGCAGTATGATTGAAGCCTTAACCATAGCAGACCGCGAAGCCCGCCTTGCCGGCGAGGAATAAAACACTGAAAATAGTGCATTGACAATAAGTTTGTAAAGTAATATAATAAATTTATGAAACACAATCAGTCGTCGGAAGATTATCTTGAAAGCATTCTTATTTTATCGCGTGAGACGGAGTTCGTACACCGCGTAGACGTAGCGCGGAAAATAGGCGTTTCACAGCCCGCCGTCCAAAAGGCGATAAAAATTTTGGAAGCAAGCGGTTACGTTGAGTTTGACGGACTTCACATCTATCTCACAAAAAACGGGGAGGAGTACGCCGTTAAAATTTACGAGCGTCATTGTACCATTAAAGAGTTTTTGCGCCTGCACGGCGTGAACGACGCCGACGCGGAAGCCGACGCCTGCGAGTTGGAACACGTTATTTCCGAAGCTACGTTCGATATGATGAAGAGCTTCGTTTCAAACCGTAATTCTTAACTTTTGGCGCAGGCAATAAAATAAATAAACGGGCGCAGACTTGTCTGCGCCTTTACCTTTAAGAGTTTATGTGGTATTACTGGATATTCTTTGCGCTGACTATGGCGCTGATAATTTTCGGGGTGGCGTTTTCGCTTGCGTACAGGGGGCGTAAACCCGTGTGTCCCGTAGAGTTCGCTCCGCCGGAGTGTAAGCTTATACACTTTTCCGCGTTCTGGCACGGCTATACGAAAAAGTGCGATTTAAGCGCGCTTATCGTGCAGTGGGCGCAGATGGGATGCGTTAAAATTCAAAAGGACGGCAAGCGCGACGTAATTCTGATAAAGAAAAAGAAACTACCCGAACACCGTTCCCCCGCAGAGAAGAAGTACTTTGACGCGCTGTTCAACAAGAGAAAAGTTTACTCTTCAAGAGAGATAAACAGCGGTGCGCACAGGTACGACAGGCAGATTATAGGTATGGCGGTCAGCGACCTTTTAAACGAAGCGACTTCGCCCATAGTTTACGCAAAGGGAGTAATGACGGCAAGGTCGCTTGTTATAGGCTCTTCGCTTTTGTGCGCCTTTCTTCTGTTAGCGTTTTTCAGTATTGTAAACGACGGCTACGGAATGCTCATTTTCATAGCGGTTATGATATTCATTTATTGCGCCGCTACGAAAGGGCTTGTGCAGATTTGGGACGAATTCAACAGCGGGCGGGGCGGTAGCATATTTTACCGTTTTTTAAACGTTATAGTAACCGTTATGACTTTGTTTGTAATGGTGCCATTCGCCCTCTTTTACGGGCTGTTAATGAACCTTGTTTACGACCCCGCGCTGGACTATGCAAACCTGTTATTAATTAACGACATATGGATATTGCTTTGCATAATTTTTGCGCCGAAGATTATAAAGAAGAGAACGGAAGAAAGCCAGAGGCTGTACGGCAAAATGCTGGGGTTTAAGAAGTTCGTGCAGATGGCGGAAGTGAGAAAACTGCAAACCCTATTAGAGGAAATACCAGACTACTACGACGAGATTTTGCCCTACTGTATGGTTATGGGGTTAAGTTCAAAAATAGATAAAAAATTTGCCTATTTAAAAGTCGCCGCGCCCGAATGGGCGATAGGGTTCGATTTGGACGATATGGCGCGTTCCGTATTCAGCTGTATTAAGTCTGCGGTTAAAGTAAAGCCCGTAAAGGACGATTAAGGAGGATACGCCTTGTTAAAAAAGTTTAATTTAAAAATTATTGCGCTTTTTGCCGTTATCCTTCTGTGCCTTTTAACGGCGTTTACGGTAAGCGGGGCTTCGTTTTCTTCAACAGCGGAGGCGGGAGTGGACGACAACTACCACTTCAAAAAAGTGGACGTAAATATTGCCGTAAACAAGGATAAAACCTTTAACGTAACCGAAACGATGACGGTTAATTTTGAAAAGAGTGGTGTAAACCGCGGTATCATCCGCGACATACAGCGTTTAAGCAAAACTACGCGCATAGTCGGCGGAAAGGAAATAGCAGGCGAAAGATACTTCGCCACGCTTACCGACGTGTACGCGACTTTCAACGGTGAAAAGGCGGATTTCTTTCAGGAGTACTACGGCGACGCTAACGACTTTTATTCCGTATACATAAGGCAACCCGACGGCAGGTATATAACTGCGGGCGACTATGAGTTAAAGCTAACCTATACGTACGGTATGGCGGACGATAAGGTTGCGGGCTTTGACGATTTTACTTTTGACGTTTTGGGCTACGCTATGGCTAAGACGGACGAGTTCTGCGCCCGTATAGAGTTCCCCGAGGGAACGGACCTTTCAAACGTAACCTTCCGCACGAACGAAAAGAAGCCGTGGACGCCCGCCAAAAACGAAAGCACTTCAATTGAAGACAACGTAATAACTATTAAGGCTTACCCGTCCAAAAAAGGTAAAGGCTATACGGTGCAGGTTATTCTGCCCGACGGTTACTTTAACGTACAAAAAACTTTCTACTGGTATTATATACTGATAGTCGTATTCGCGCTGGCCGGTGTTGCGGGTATGCTCGTTGCGTTCTTTATGGGCAGGAACAGAAAACCCTTGCAGACGGTGGAGTTCTACCCGCCCGAAGACTGTTCGGTTATGAAGTTCTCTTCCGTGTGGCACGTCGGCGCAAAGGCTAAGGATACGGGCGCGCTCATTTTAAAATGGGCGGGCAAGGGAGCGATAACTATAAAGCAGGACGGCAGACGGCACGTCATTTTAAAAGCCGACGTTTTGGCGAATAAAAAGGTAAACGGCTTCGAAGCTTCCAACCGGCTTAAAATACCAAAAGAAGAATTGTTTGACAACTTGCTTGAAGAGAGGTACTTCAACACTCTTTTCAGCGGGATAGGCGGGCTTAACTTTACGTTCTCCACAAGGGAATTTAAAAAGAGAAAACAGCGCACCGCGCGCCAAAGACTTTACGACGATACGGAGGCGTTAACCGAACTCGGCGACAAAAAGCCGGAAGTCAAAAAGCCTGTGATGGCGTATGTCGTTGCCGTAACCTTACTTTCGGTAGTGCCTACCGCGTGCTATCAGATTTATCTAACCTGTTTAAACTTAACGGCAGTACCGCTCGTATTCCTTATCTTTATGACATTAGGCAATATCCCTATGTTCTTCTTTAAGGAGGTAAGGCTGTTCGTGCT
This sequence comes from Clostridia bacterium, assembly GCA_014804995.1. GTDB lineage: Bacteria > Bacillota > Clostridia > Christensenellales > Borkfalkiaceae > Coproplasma. Next base: position 11,863 of record JAAUYS010000034.1, on the reverse strand, counting down.
TTTAATATTCCCGCTCGTATTTTACGGCGCGCCGTATGCGGTAAACCATATGATGTACGGCGTTCCCACTTACGACTACATAGGGCTTTTTTATATCTGCCCCGTGGTTTGGTTTGTCGGCGTGTTCATACTGCCGTTGTTTATAAAAAAGAGAACGGAAAAAGCGCAGGCAACGTACGGGAAGATTTTAGGGTTCAGAAGATTTATCCTCACGGCGGAGCTTCCCAAAATACAGATGCTTTTTGACGAGAACCCTTTCTACTTTGCGGATATTCTCCCGTACTGTCTCATAATGGGCATAAGCGATAAAGTGCAAAAACGCTTCTCCGCGCTGTCGTTCAGCGTTCCCGATTACGTCAGTGAGGGCGTGCGTTTGAACGTGGTATCTTCAAGTATTTCACACAGCAACAATATGGGTCGCCCGTCCGGCGTCGGCTTCGGCGGAGGAGGCGGTGGCGGTTCTTCCGGCGGTGGCGGGGGAGGTGGCTCGTCCGGCGGAGGAGGCGGTGGCGGAGGCTCCCGCGGGTGTTAAAATTACATAACAAAAAAGTACCGTTTATTGCGGTACTTTTTTTATTTTCATATTTTTGTTGAAAGGTAAGAAACGTAGCTTATTGCTTCTTCAGATTGCCTTTTAGTCAGCTTTGACAAAAGTGAAAGCCACTCTTTTTCCGTTTCGGTTAGTTCCCTTAAAACGTTTACCGCGCCCGTATCGTCCTCGCGCCCCAAAAGGTAGTCGCAGGTGCATTCAAATACGTCGGCAAGGGCGCAGACGAATTTTGCCGAGGGTTCTACCTTGCCCGTCTCCCAAAAATTAACGGCTTTGTGGCTTGCGCCTATCCTTGCCGCCAACGCGCGCTGGCTTATGTTCAATTCTTCCCGTAGCTCTCTTATCCTGTACATATTTTTCTCCGTTTTTCTTATGATTATAGGAAAAATATTACACAAGGGTGCTTGACATTTACCTTTATTACACATATAATATAAGAAAATGTGTAATATAATACACGAACAAAAAAGGAGAAAAAATATGAAGAAGATTTTGGCAGGAATTATTTCCAGTTTAGCAGTAGTTGCTCTTTGCATTTGCCTTACGGCTTGCTCGACGACCTTCACCGGCACTTGGAAGTTATCTAAGGTGACCGTATCTGCTGGCGGAATGGAGCAGACTATGGAAGCAGGCAAAGAATACAACGGTTCTAAGATTTCAGCAGATGCAATCATCATTGAAATCAAGGAAGACAACACCTATGAAGTTAAGGGTGAGCTTGCTTCAATGATTGGTGGCGCTGAAACCGGTACCTGGGAAGAGAAAGACGGCAAGTATTATCTTGACGAATTAGAAGTTTCTCTTAATGGAACTACCCTTGTTATGGAATATAGCGAGTCTGGTTTGTCCGTAAAAATGGAACTTAAGAAATAAGTTTACATAATCGTTTCTGCAACTAAACGATTACGCATAAAAACCCCAACGGTTTTCGTTGGGGTTTTTTGTTATGTAAAAGTTATTCAACAGGGAACACGTTTGAAATTTTGTCGCCGTTTAACTCTACTGCAAAATACTTTACCTCAAACAGATTTTTTGCCTTGGGGTAAACTAAGCCGGCGGAGCGCAGTTCGCCGTGTTCGGCGTAAAACTTTTCCGTGGGTACGGTTACGCTTACGAACTCCCCCAAATATTCTCTAAGCGTTCCCGCCCTGCCCTTTAAATCGTCGTCCAAATACCTTGAAAAGTCCCCGCAGGTCAAAACGCTTTCAAAAAAGGCAAAGTGCAAAACGTTCTTTTCGGGCGGACGGGCTTCCACGGTTTTGCTTGCTTTAAGTGTAAGCACGTTTCCGTCGTATTCGTAAACGCACTCGGCTTTTGCGTTGGTGCAGGTTTCAAATGCAACGGTAACTTCCAGCACGTCGGAAAAAGTTGCGCTTTCGACCTCGTTCATAAATATTCTTTTGCCGTCGGCGGAAATTATAATAAGCCCGTTACCGCCACGCATTGCAAGCACGGGCAACCCGCCTATTTCTTTTTCTTCAAACTTGCAGTTTAAAAAGCGTGGGGACAGGGGGAGCAGGGAATACTCTTTCCCCTCAATAGAAGCGTAAACTTCTCCCTGACGGAAAACCGTTATTAAATTGCCGTAAAACCGCGTTTGGTTTATAACCGTTAAAGCCACGTCCTTGTTGCCGTACTCGCGGATAAAAAGTAAAGTTTCCCCGTCCATTAAATACACGTCCATAAAGGGAGGGGGGTTAAAAAGCAATTCCGAATTTATAAAAAAGTTTACGCTTTGCAAATTTTCCCCGGGGACGATTTCGGCAAGAACGTTATCCGCCAAATCAATTTCCACGTGCCTTTCGAAAAGGTCTATCCCCCCGACGTAAAGTCCGTTAAGTTTTAATATCGCAGGCTTAGATGACAAAAAGTAAAAACGCATAATGACACTCTTTAAAAAATTTTGTGAACTCTTTTTTTATTATTTAATGAATACGGCTTTAAAATTATGTCAATATAAACTGCGTGTGAGAAAATTTAATGGAGGAATTGTTATGAACAAAATAAACGGCTATACCGAAGAAGAGGCAAAAAACCTCGTTGATTATATAAGTACCGGCAAGAAGGAAGGTAAAACGCTTTCGGGACTGTTTGCGTCCTACGCGCAGAAGACGGGCAGGGCAAAAGGAAGCGTAAGGAATTATTACTATGCGCTTCTCCGCAGTACGGGCGACGAAAGGGTAAAAAAGCTACTTAAAGGCAAGGCGCTTAAAGCAGAAAAAATTCTGCCCTTTACCGAAGAGGAAACGGACAGAATGTTAAAGGAAATTCTTACCCAAAAGAGCAAGGGTATATCCGTGCGCAGGGCTGTTTTAAACCTTTCAAAGGGCGACGACAAGCTTATGCTCCGCTACCAGAATAAGTACCGCAACATTGCTGGCAAACAACCCGAAAGGATAGAAAGGCTTTTAAGGGAGTGCGGGTTAAAGAGCGGTGCGGACGAAGCGCAAAGGCGCATCGAGGAAGAGATTAACGGGCTTTACGACAAGTTGGCGTCTTCCTTAAAAGAAGAGAACAAACGCCTTACGACTTTAATTAAACGCCTGACCGACGAAAACGCGCTTTTAAGGTTGCAGGTTAAAAATATGCAAAATTAAAATTACAATCAAAACGCCCGCCCGCGCTGAATGCGCGGGCGGGCCTGCTCTTAATATTTAATTAAAACACCGAGACTACAGCCCCACCGTAAGTTGAGACTATGTAATCTTTAACTTCAACGCTCAATAGTGCAGTTTTAAGCGCTTTGATTTTAGGGTTATCTTCGTTGCCGTCTTTTACCGCAAGAACGTTTACATATTGTTTTACGTTTTGGTCGTTCGCGTCTTCGGAAGCTATGGCGCTTTCGATTTTAAGGTTATTCTGAAGCGCGTAGTTGCCGTTTATAACACCTGCCGAAAGACTGGGTAAATGCTGGGCAATCTGCGCGGCTTCAAGTTCTACTATATCTAAATTTTTGGGATTTGAAACAATATCGTTCTTGGTTATAAGGGAAGCGGTAACGCCGGATTTTAAAGTGATAAGCCCTTCCTTTTGAAGAAGAAGCAAGGCCCGTGCTTCGTTCGTTCCGTCGTTAGGAACGCCTATCTTTGCTCCGTCGGATAAGGACTGTAAACTGCCGGTATAAGAGCTTCCCGCATAAATTGCAAAGGGTTCGTAGTGAACTTGCGCTACGGCTTTAAGGTGAGTTCCGCGGGTAGCGTTAAAGTCCTCCAAGTAAAGATTGTGCTGGAAGTAGTTTGCGTCAAGTTCGTCCTGCTCTACGGCAAGGTTAGGCTGTATATAGTCCTGATATTCTACTACTTTCAAAGTGTATCCGTATTCTTCGAGTTTAGGCTTTACTACGTTTTCCAGAATTTCTGCGTGGGGAGTAATACTTGCGCCTACGGTAATAATGTAGGGGTCGGCTTCGGCGCTTCCGCAGGCGGTGAGAGAAGCAACGGAACCTGCAATTGATAACGAGAGAGCGACTGCCGATATTGTTTTAACTAATTTTTTCATTTTTAAATCTCCTTTGCCGTTTATAGTCTGGCGGACTATTATTTTAAATTCTTTCTGCGTTTGTCTTTACGACGGGCGAGAAATAACCCTAATTCCTGAAATACCTGAACGATTACGACTATTATCGCCACCGTAGTCAGCATAACTTCCTGATTGTTGCGGTAGTAACCGTAGTTGACGGCAATCTGTCCTAAACCGCCACCCCCGCAAAAGCCTGCCATTGCCGAGTAGCCTACTATAGTTACGAAAGCAATTGCAACGTTGCTTAAAAGTGAGGGGACGGCTTCGGGTAAAATTGCTTTTAAAATTATTTTACTGTTCGATGCACCGCATGCGAGTGATGCTTCTATAACTCCGCTGTCAACCTCTTTAAGCGAAGTTTCCGTAAGCCTTGCAACGAACGGAGCGGAAGCGAGCGTCAGAGGGACTATTGTTGCGGTTGCGCCTATGGAAGTTCCTGTGATAAGCCTCGTAAACGGAATTACCGTTACAAACAGAATTAAAAACGGTACGCTCCTTAAAACGTTGATTATAAAACCCAACGCCTTATTGACTGCGATGTTGCGTTTTAAGCCGTTCTTGTCGGTTATAGCTAAAACCACGCCAAGTGGCAGGCCGATAACGTAAGCGAACAGCGTTGACACTACCGACATATATACCGTATCCCAAAGTCCTTCTAAAATCTGTTGCCAAATCTGAGCTGTCATATCAGTTCTCCTTCATAGGCAATAAGCCTTTTAGCCGACGAGGAGGAGGGGTTTGTAAAAACTTCTTCAACCGTACCGGTTTCGCAAATTTTACCTCCGTCAAGAACGGCAACCCTGTCGCAAACGCTTCTTACGACGCCAAGCTGGTGAGTAATTATTACGACTGTTATTCCGTGCTTTGCGTTCAGTGCTTTTATCAGCTTTAAAATTTGAACTGTCGTTTCGGGGTCAAGCGCGCTTGTCGCCTCGTCGCAAAGCAAAATTTCGGGGCTGAGCGCCAACGCGCGGGCTATGGCTACGCGCTGTTGCTGCCCTCCGGAAAGTCTGGAAGGGTAAGTTTTTTCTTTATCCGGTATTCCGACTTCTTGTAGCAATTCTTTTGCGCGGGCTACTGCTTGCGGTTTTTTAACCCCTGCAATCTCCAAAGGGAAAAGGACGTTTTTTAAAACAGTCTTTTGCTGTAACAGATTGAAGTTTTGGAATATCATTCCTATTTTGCGCCTTAATTTCAACAGGTCTGCGTTTTTTAATGAAGTTACGCTCTGTCCGCAAACGGATATTTCTCCTCCGTCGGCTTTTTCAAGGGCATTTATGCATCTTATTAAGGTTGATTTACCTGCACCGGAAAAACCTATTACGCCTAAAATTTCGCCTTTACGTACTGATAAGTCAATCCCGTCCAATGCGTGTATTTCTCCGCCTTTGGTTTTGTAAATTTTGTTTACACCTTTAAGTTCTATAACGTTTTCCATAATTTCTCCTACAAAAGTTTGTTGCCGTCAGTTATTACGGCACATTCGTAATGTATAAATCATAATTACCTCCCGCAAAAAAAGACCCGTATGCCGAAGCATACAGGTCAAGTATTTAAAGGTATTAAAAAACCCGTATGCTCTATTGCACACAGGCCGTAAAATCAAATGAAAAACCTGTGTAACGTTTATTTTGCGTTACACATGCACATCACGTTATTGAGTTTTAAGATGATAACGTTTTGCATAAAAGGTTTCCTCGTAAGTTAACTTTACTTTACTACGTGAGGTTGCGGTTTGTCAAAGGTTTTTTAACACTTTTTAAAATTTTTTTGTTGGATAAGCGCGCAGAAAAAAGGTATTGCCGTAAAGTCTACGGCAATACCTCTTTTTTTCTTAGTTGGATTGTTGAGATTTAGCGGGCTTTTTGTCCTGCTTTGAAGTGCTTTGTTCAAGCTCTTCCAACTTCTTGTCAATGTAACACTCGGCTTTCTGCATTAAGTCTTCCTGGTTCTTCTTGACAAGGTTTAAAAGTTTGCAGTTGTTAGCAACGACAAGCGCCCCGCCTGCCATACCTATGGCAAGTCCTAAAATAAACTTTTCCACTTTTTCTCCTTGTATGCGCGTATAGATATAACGCGTTCTACTATTATTATGCCCCGCCCGCCCGACTTGTATGATTGTAAAAAATTGGCGGGAAAGTTGCTTGTCTTTTGCCCACGGCTATGATATAATTTTTCTATGGAAAGATACGTCGCTTTCGATATAGGCGATAAAAGAATAGGCGTGGCTATCTCCGACCCGTTCAACACCTACGCGTTGCCTTCGCAAACGTATTGGAGAAAGGGCTTTAAAGAGGACGTTTCCGCACTTATACAAATCGCGAAAGAAAAGGGCGCAACCGTAATAGTTTGCGGGTTGCCGGTAAACTTCGACGGGAGCGAAGCCTTGCAGACCGAAAAGACCAAAAGGTTTATTGAGGCTTTGAAAGAGGCGACATCTCTGCCCGTAGTTTGCGAGGACGAAAGGTTTACCACACAGATGGCGCACGAAACTTTAATCAGCGAGGGGATGCGTCGCGAAAAGCGCAAGAATTACGTGGACGCGCTCGCCGCCGCGAATATACTTGACGGGTATCTGAATAAAATCAAATAAGGAGCGTAAAATGAGCGAAGAGATTAAAGACGAAGAACTTGACGAGGTTGACCTTGAAGAGGAAGTAATAGAACTTGTTGACGACGACGGCAACGTTTTAAAGTTCAAGCTTTTGGACGTAACCGAATACAAGGGTGAAAAGTACACCTTGCTTTTAGCCGCCGAACCAAACGACGAAATCGCCGAGGACGAGGTGGTTATATTCCGTTTGAACGAGGAAGAGGAAGTGCTTGAACCTATCGAGGACGACAAGCTGTTGGAAGAAGTTTTTGAGTTCTACCAGCAGGAAGCCGAAGCCGAGGACGAGGCGGAAGAAAACTGAATTTAAAAAATAAGCGCCCGCGCAAAAATGCGCGGGCGCTTTAATTTATCAACAGTAAATTTTTCTTATAATAAAATTGACTAACCTTACGGGCAGTATTCTCTGTAAAAATACCAAAAGCTTATAGCTTGCCCCGACCGTAACCCTTAAAGGAGGGTTCTTCTTTTTACAGCACTTGTAAATTACCTTTGCAACGACGTCGGGGCTTTTGCCGTGCTGTTCGTCCTTTGCCATTTTCTCAACCGATTTTTTTGCACTGGCGTTTTCGCCCTCGCAAACCCTTGCGTCGGTAAAGCCCGTTTTCGTGTCGCCGGGGAGAACAGCGCAAACCTTAATTTTATATTCTTTAACCTCGTTTGCAAGCGCGCGCGAAAAAACTTCAACGCCCGACTTCGTAGCCGAATACATTGCCTGATAAGGGAGAGGCATTATCCCGCCCACGGAAGAAACGTTTACAATCTTTCCCCCGCCCTCTTTCATAAAGGGGATAACCTCTTTACTCAAAACGCACAGGGAGGTCAGATTGACTTTGACTATCGCTTCGATATTTTCTGCGGAAGCCTCTTCCATAGCTCCGGCTATGCCGAAGCCCGCGTTGTTTACAAGAACGTTTATAGCGCCCTCTTTATCGTAAACTTCTTTAAAGCACTCTTTAATTTTACCGTAGTCGCAGACGTCGGCGGAAAAGCAGGTAAAGTCGTTGCCGGCGTAAGGCTTTCTTGCAATTCCGTAAACCTTGTATCCTTTTTTAAGTAAAAGCTTTGCCGTTGCAAGACCTATTCCGCTGGTCGCACCGGTTACTATTGCAACCTTGTTGTCAGTATTTTTCATATCGGGGAAATTATAATATTTGTGTGAAAATTTGTCAATTCATTAGTGCGGTAATTGACAAGTGCAAAAGCTATTGATAAAATTATACTAATTGAACTTTGAGGGACATTATATGGATTTATTCAGAAAATGTGAAAATCAGGAAAGAATTAAACTTTTAAAAGACAACGACATTTATCCTTACTTTCACGTGCTTACTTCCAAGCAGGCGCCGGAAGTTAAAATGGAGGGTAAGGACATTATAATGATAGGCTCAAACAACTATTTGGGTCTGACCTCTCACCCCGAAGTAATAGAAGCCGGCGTAAAGGCGCTTGAAAAGTACGGGTCGGGCTGTTCGGGAAGCCGTTTTTTAAACGGTACGCTTGACGCTCATTTAGAGCTTGAAAAGAATTTGGCAGACTTCTTGCGTAAAGAAGACGCTGTAACCTTTTCAACGGGCTTTCAGTCAAACCTCGGAATAATTTCCGGTATATGCGGACGAACCGACGTTATTTTGTGCGACAGGGAAAACCACGCGTCCATTTACGACGCCTGCCGTTTAAGCTTCGCTAAAATGATAAGATACAACCACGCCGATATGGTTGATTTGGAAGAAAAGTTAAAGACGGTCGATACTTCCGTTTCGGGAATTTTAATCGTAACGGACGGCGTGTTCAGTATGGGCGGTGATATTGCTAAACTGCCCGAAATCGTTGCGCTTGCAAAAAAATACGGCGCAAGGGTAATGGTGGACGACGCGCACGGACTTGGCGTTCTCGGCGAAGGCGGACGCGGTACCGCCGAACACTTCGGGCTTGAAGACGAAGTTGATATTTATATGGGAACGTTCTCTAAATCTCTTGCAAGCATCGGCGGTTATATGGCGGCGAAGAAGGAAGTGTGCGAGTACGTAAGGCACAATTCCCGCCCGTTCATATTCAGCGCAAGTATGACCCCTGCAAACGTTGCCTGCGCTTTAAAGGCGCTTGAGATTTTAAAACGTGAACCGCAAAGGGTAAAACGCCTTGCGGAAATAAGCAACTATATGCGTGCCGGCTTGAAGCGTGAGAATATCGACATTATAGACAGCACTACGCCCATAATACCCATTTACACTTATACAGACGTAAAGACCTTTACCGCCTGCAAAAAACTGTTTGACAGGGGCGTGTACGTCAACTCGGTAGTGTCCCCCGCAACGCCCGTAGGTAAAAGCCTTATAAGAACCAGCTATATGGCAACCCATACCGAAGAGCAGATGGACAGGGCGCTCGTACATATCAAAGCCGTTTTGGAAGAAGTTAAAAATATAGAAGAATAAATTAAACCCGTAGCGCCCGCGCATTCTTTTGCGCGGGCGCGTTTTTTTCTTACAAATATATAAAAAGCGCTTTACAAACTCAAATATATTTGCTAAAATGTGAAAGCTGTAAATTCACACTTAAAGGACGGGTACTCCGTGGCGGTAAAATCTTTCAGTGCCGCTTTAAGTACCGTAAAGCCGTGCCTTTAAGGAGGTAAAACGGAGGATTGTTATGGCAGTTATAACTATGAAACAACTGCTCGAAGCGGGCGTACACTTCGGGCATCAGACGAGAAAATGGAACCCCAAGATGTCCAAGTACATCTATGCGGCGCGCAATGATATTCACATTATCGACTTGCAGATGACCGTTGACCTTATCGAAGAAGCGTACAAGTACGTATGCGAAAGCGCTAAGGAAGGCAAGACCGTTCTCTTCGTCGGTACTAAAAAGCAGGCTCAGGACGCTATCAAGGAAGAAGCAGAGCGTTGCGGAATGTACTATGTAAATTCCCGTTGGTTGGGCGGTACGCTCACCAACTTCAAAACCATTCGCACCCGCATCGACAGAATGGTAAAAATAGAGAAGATGGAACAGAACGGTGAGTTCGACCTTCTTCCCAAAAAGGAAGTAGCTAAGCTCAAAGAAGAGTACTCAAAGCTCGTAACCAACCTCGGCGGTATCCGTGAGATGAACAAGCTTCCCGGAGTTATGTTCGTTGTTGACCCCCACATTGAGGACATTGCAGTTGCTGAAGCACGCAAGCTCAATATTCCCATCGTCGCAATTACCGATACCAACTGCGACCCCGACCTTATCGACTACGTTATCCCCGGAAACGACGACGCTATCCGTGCGGTTAAGCTTATAGCTTCCGTAATCGCTAACGCCGTAATCGAAGCAAACCAGGGTGAAACGCCCGTTCTTCCCGTAGAGGAAGAAGGCGAGCCTACCTCTATCGAAGAAGTAGTTGCAAACGCAGAAGAACTCGTTAAGGAAGAAGTTAAAAAGACCGTAAGAAAGAAGAAAGTTGAAACGCCCGAAGAGAAGGCGGAGTAAGGAGGTATATAATGGCATTCACAGCTAAGGACGTAATGACCCTCCGCGATAAGAGCGGTGCAGGTATGTTAGACTGCAAAAAGGCTTTGACCGACGCCGACGGCGATATGGAAAAGGCGGCAGAGCTTCTCCGTGAAAGAGGCATTGCAAAGGCAGTTAAAAAGGAAGGCAGAATCGCCGCTGAAGGCGTAGTAGGCGCATACGTTTGCGATAAGTGCGGTGTAGGCGTTCTCGTAGAAATTAACTGCGAAAGCGACTTCGTGTCCCGTGGTGATAAATTCCACGGCATAGTTGACGCGGTTGCAAAGGTAATCGCTGAAAACAAGCCCGCTGACGTTGACGCGCTCAACGCTTGCAAATTAGAGAACGGAACCGTTAAAGATTATATCACCAACGCAACCGCAGTTATCGGCGAAAAGATTTCTATCCGCCGTTTCGCAATTTACGAAACCAAGGGCAAGATTGAAACTTATATTCATATGGGCGGTAAAGTCGGCGTTATGGTTGACGCTTCCGACCTTGTTAAGGGCGGAGAGGAAACTTTACACGACGTAGCTTTACAGATTGCGGCTTCCAAGCCCGAATACGTTTTAGAGAGCGAAGTTCCCGCTGACGTTCTTGCTAAGGAAAAGGAGATTATGCTCGTCCAGATGCAGAACGACCCCAAGAACGCTAAAAAGCCCAAGGAAATTCTTGAAAAGATTATTGACGGAAAGATGGGCAAGTTCTATTCCGAAGTTTGCCTTTTGGACCAGCCCTTCGTAAAGGACGACAGCCAGAAAGTTGCACAGGTTATCGGCAACAAGTTTAAGGTTGTACGCTTCACCCGCTTTGAAATGGGCGAAGGCCTTGCAAAGAAGAGTGAGAATTTGCAGGACGAAGTTGCTAAGCAGATAGAAGCAATGAAGAAATAAGTAAAACTTTATTTAACGCGGAGGTCAAATAAAGACCTCCGCGTTTTTTTGTTAAAAGCGTAAAGAATACGAAAGCTTAAACTTAATTGACTTTTAACTGCCTTTGCAATATAATAAAAGTATGAGTGCGGGAAACCGCAAGGAGAGGAAAATGGATAAGAAAAAACTTGCAAGAATGATAGCAACCGCTATGGCTTGTCTCGGTATGGGCGTGTTCGCTTTTGCCGGATGCGATACGGGCGATAACGGTAAAGACGATAGCGAAAAGACCGAAGCCGACGGCGGACAGCTTACCCCCGACGATAACAACCAATCAGGAAGCGGTAACGGCCAAGACGGCAACGGCGGTCAAGACGGAGACGGCTCTTCCGGTGAAGGCGACGGCGGGGATTCCGAAGGCAACGGAGGCGGAGATGAAGGCTCTTCCGGCGAGGGTGCGTTAGACGACGCTGTTATTCCCGAAGTTCCGGCAGGGAACGTTAAAATTACCGAAGCCAAGGGCGATTTGGAGGCGGGCTACGTTAAGTGGACGGCTTTAAACGTCGCAGACTGGTATAACGTTTACGTTAAACCCGAAAACGGCGAATATAAAAAGATTGACAACGAGCTTGTAAGGCAGTACAAAAGCTACTTCCGTGCGGACACCGTAGGGCTTAAAGCGGGCAAGTACACTATGAAAGTAGTGCCTACTACTGAAAACGTTGAGAGTGAAAATCTTTCCGCTACCGCAGAGTTTACCGTTTTGGCGCACGAGCGTTCGGGCTTCGGCTTCGTGAACGGAACTTCTTC
>JAAUYS010000033.1 GCA_014804995.1 Clostridia bacterium | reverse complement strand
TTAGCCTCTTCAAAAGCAGCTTTTGTAATCTCATTGGGTTCATGGTACACAGCATCCAAAAGTATGCCTTCGACATAGTTGTTAAGACTCCTGCGATCTTTAGCAGCAAGTTCCTTCAGCCTATCCAGCAAATATGTCGGTAGGCGGAACACATGGGCTTTCTTTTCTAATACTAAATCCATAATGATATCATTTAGACTACAAAGTTAGTACAATATATAATCAAAAACAAATTTCTTGACCAAAAGTTATCGCCCCAGCCTATGCAGAAGCTTCGGTCGGGGCGATTTACCATTTAGGCGATTTACCATTTAGTAGAACGGAGGAAGATAGTGTCGTTGGAGAAACGCTTCTATATCCGTGTCAGCATAAAGAATTTTTCCGGGAAGATTATAGTATCCCAAGATACCTTTAGCCCTGTAAGTAGCGAGAGTTCGCTTGCAGATATTAAGTCTTCTGCCTAAAGCAGAGTCAGTCAAATAGTGTTTCCCTTGAAACATTGGCTGAGAATTTTCTTTCAAAGTCTCCACTATTGAAAGTGCCTCGTTTAAATCATCAAAGATAGGCTTAAGATCCGAAGCAGTGATGACTTCCACTTTATCATTCATCGCTGATATAGTTCTGGTTCCACATCCTTGCAATCTCACTTTCTGGATAGAATACTTCCCCATCAACAATACTATAGCCGATTCGGCCTGAAGAACGAAGCGACTGCATCGTTCTGGTTGATCTTTGAATTATCAGTTGTGCTGTGTGGTTGTCAACCCTGCCACTAAGTTGGCAACCTATGGCTGACAACGCCTTTTCAAGAGCGGAGCGATATTCGCGCACACCTCTTACGAGCGCATCAAACAAAGAGCGCTCAACCATAATGTAGTCCATAATTGAGGGGGATTAGTGGTAAAACAATAAAATACATAGAGTGGCAACATTTGCCATAGCCGCCCGACTTGATAACCATGTCCGGGTCTGTGTCGCTCAGTCCTATCATGGACCGGTCTTATAACTGAGCAGTTCGGTTATACTTTCGTACATCTATAACTACACACTTTATGATGTACGTCCGTATCTATATATGCTTATCTGTGTATGTATTTACATATATACGTATTCATGTATTTACGTATTTATATGTTTACGTGTAGATGTATATACAGACATAGGTATGCACGCATAGAGCTATGGATTGATGTATCCGAATATATGTATGGTAATGTATTTACATCTGTATATCGCTATCAGCATCTCAGCCTCCGTGCAAGTATAACCGCACTCATTCGCATAAAGTTCTCAGTAAATCAGACACTTCCTCAATCCACCACAAACTTTCCTCAACATTCCCCTTCTTTTATAATAAAAAACTTTATGGTTGCCTATCATTATCCTTACACAAGGAAATAGTCAGTTCAATATAGACTCTATACTGCATCGAATATTTTCATTCATGCTCGTATTCCAAACAAACGGCATGACCAGCGCCGCTTGTCTATAAGGTTTTTATCTCATTGTTCACCTCTACGATATTACCTGAAAGCCTTTCCAACAATCAACACTTTTTCTTATTCGGATTTGATGCTCACATGAACATTGCAAAGTATGTTTTGAGGCACGCAAAATTCGATTAGTGCCTCATAACCCTTGCATATGATAGTTGCGATTACTCCACAGTCGTAATCACCATAAAGAAACCTGCGGTTGGCCGATTCCAACCATACTACCAAAATACACCCAAACTATTTCAACGACAATTACCAAACTATTGGTGTAGAATATGACTCTGTCGTGAAACAACTCTGCCAACACTTCACTGAACTACGACGTAATCGCTGAATACCGATTAAATCAATTCAACATGAAGCAAAAGAATGCAATGCATGATCTCTATAAACAGGAACATGCCATTATCGCACTCATAAAAGTGAACCGCCAGATTGTCTCCCTCGCCAATGACCTTGATGCCTATTGGCGAGAAAATGACCGGCATTAACACCCCTATACGTCTGAAATGTAATATGTTTCACAACATAATCTTTTGTCAATTCAAGAATTCTTTGTAACTTTGCAAATAACATCAAGAAATTGTCCCATGTCAACAGAAACAATCGATATAGATATTGAGCGAATCAATCGGCTAAAAGTAGTTTTAGCCGAGAAAAATAGAAAAGGCAAATGGCTCGCTGAGCAATTAGGCAAGAATGAAGCTACCGTTTCGCGATGGTGTTCAAACGCTGCACAACCCTCATTAGAAATGTTAGTGAGAATTGCATCTATTCTTAATGTTGATCCACGTCAACTTCTTAATGGGAATTCATAACCAACCTCTGATATAAAAATTTAAGCAATGAATGAAAACATTCCTTCTTGGAAAGGCACTAAAATATCAAGCCTATACTCGTTAAGAGAGGCAAATAAATTCCAGCAACAATACTACTCGCTTTTAAAATCAGCATTTATCAGTGGAAGATATTTAGAAGTTGAAGATAATATCAACTATCTTCATGCATTGATATACGATTTTGAAAATGACTTTAAACAAAACCATGATTATAAACTATTTTGCAATCGTATTAATGTACTGGTTGTAAACTATCCAATAATGGAGGTTTACAGAAATGATACTTTGATAAGAGCTTTATTAAATGTCATTATTAGAAATAAATATAAACAGATACCAATATTTGAGGAATATACCATTTCTTTCAAAAGAAATGGTATATTCCAATACAGCTGTCATACCTATAAATTCGATCTTAGAATTACTTAAATGCTCTACTACGGATGAGAACTATATACATGTTCTCAATGTACAGTTAACAAAAATATTACGTGGATTGGGATTTGGAATCGTGCCTAATAGTGAAATTGAAAATAAAGATTTTTCTTATGGGGATTTATGTGCCATATATAAACTAGATGAGCCTATGATAGAAAAGGGCTACCGTTTTCTTTGGCGTTTTTCAAGAAAAGTAGAATACAAATTTATTGAAGCATTCATTAAATTGGCAACCAAAATGATTTTAGAGGATGAAATAAGGTCCAATGATGTAGAATCCATTGACCAGTTCATCACGCAACAGTTAACAAAAGTAGAGCAAGAAGAAATACCACTAAATGTTACTTTACATCTACAATCTGTTGCAAGATGGAGATTGTCATCTAAAAAGCCAATCTTGGATAAATCAATGAAGAAATTTATTGAAGAAAAGTTATCATGTGTACAACGCGAAATAATGCTTCATGCGTTACTGAGATTAGCTTGTAATTCAGGTTATATTCGTCCAAAGAGAATTAATAGCTTAAAAAAATTTTTACCATTATTTGGTATCGAATCAGAAAATGTTCATTCTCTAATTCACCAAGTTCTTACTGATCAAGAAGGTTTTGTTGTAGTGGAGAAGAAATCGGATGCCGTAGAATTTTCCATAAATGGCCTACCAGAATATCAGCAACAACCTACTGCGCCAAGTGTTATCATAAATCCAAGAAAACTCCGTATCTTTGAACAGCAAACAAAGGCTGCACAGGAGCTGCTTTCGGATATATTTGTCGAAGAAGAATCTACGACACCTCAAAACACGAAAACAGATAACGCCACAAGTGTGTGGATGGAGGTGTTGAAGTCGCTATTGACCAAAGAGGTGTGGGAGCGCACTGAGGTCGAGACAATGTGTAAAGAACGCGGGGTGATGCTGGGCGCAATATTGGAGCAAATCAACGATTTCGCTTACGAGAAAGTTTATGATGCTATTATCGAAGACGACGGCGAGAATATATATGTTACAATGGATTATAAGGAAAAGTTAATATGATAAAACCAAAAGAACGAGAGACCATTATCCAATCTTTGAAGAGCGGTGTCGTGCCGCGACTCGGATTGCAACATATTCAGGTAGGGCGAAGCGAAGAGTTAAATTCTTTTGTTAATGATGTAACCAACATAACGGAGGGTGGTACATCGTTCCGTTTTGTCATCGGTGAATATGGCTCCGGCAAGACATTCTTCCTGTCGCTTGTAAGAAGTATTGCTTTGCAGAAAGGATTGGTAACTATGAATGCCGATTTGTCGCCAACCAAACGACTGCACGGTACAGACGGTCAAGCTCGGGTTTTATTATCGGAGTTGATTTCATCCATATCGACCCGCACCAAACAGGACGGAAATGCTCTGCCGAACATTCTTGAAAAGTTCATTTCGAAAGCCAGAACAGAAGCTGAGCAGAACAACTGCGAAGTTTCAACGGTAATATATGAGCATTTGAACGATTTGAACGAATATCCGGGCGGATATACATTCGCACAGGTGGTTAATAAATATTGGACTGCGTATGAATCCGGTAATAATATGCTGAAAGATCGTGTTTTACATTGGTTAAAAGCAGAGTATACGACAAAGACAGACAGCTTGCGCGACCTAGGTGTGCGTGAATTTATCAATGATTCGTCATTCTTCAATACACTGAAACTCTACTCTATATTGGTGCAAAAAGCGGGATATTGCGGTTTATTGGTTTGTATGGACGAAATGGTAAACCTCTACAAAATATCCAATAGTGTCTCCCGTAAAGCCAACTATGAGGAGATCTTGAATATACTTAACAACACGCTTCAAGGTACTTTGTCACATATCGGATTTATTATGTCTGGAACGCCGGAGTTTTTGACCGACGGCAACAGAGGTTTGTATAGTTATGAAGCCTTAAAATCCAGATTGACTGAGAACAGTTTTTCCAAGCGTGTCGGATTGACTGACTATAAATCGACCGTTCTGCGACTGGCAAACCTCACGCAAGAGGAGTTGTACCTATTGTTAATGAACCTGCGCAATGTCTTCGCTTATGACGATGAGAGCAAATACTTGGTGCCGGATGATGCGTTACTGGCGTATTTGAATCATTGCGCGAATAAAATCGGAGACAGCTATTTCCGTACTCCGCGCAATACGATTAAAGGTTTCCTGGATTTGCTGTCAATGCTTGAACAATATCCTAACCTGAAATGGTCGGATATGATTGAACAAATCGAAGTTGTGCAAGATGTCGAACCGACCGAAGTCGGAGAGATTATCACACAACAGGGTAAATCGCAAAACAATACAGATGATGATGCCTTCGCGTCATTCAAATTGTAGTTTTTATGTCAAGGACTTCCGTATCTTTTGACCTCCTCGATGAGCGCGTACGCCGATGGATTTGGCGGCAGGGTTGGACATCACTGAAAGATATTCAAGAGAATACTATACCAGCTGTGCTTGCCGGTAACAGTGACGTTATTATAAGCGCATCGACAGCAGGAGGAAAAACAGAAGCCGCATTTCTACCTATTCTGACATCTATACTGCAGAACAACAAATCATTCGGTTATCAGGTCTTGTATGTAAGCCCGTTGAAAGCCCTTATCAATGACCAATACCGCCGACTTGCAGATATGACTTCAGAGATGGGGATAGATGTTATTCCATGGCACAGCGATATAGATGCTGTCCGAAAAACACGGTCGCTGAAAAATCCAAATGGCATAGTGATCATTACACCCGAATCACTCGAATCATTCTTGATAACTAGAGAGAGATTTGTGATGGGGGCTTTTTCGTCCCTGCAATATGTGGTCATTGACGAGTTACATTCGTTTATAAGTACGGAACGTGGCAAGCAGTTGCAATCACTTCTGGCACGAATCGAACAGATCACCCACCGTCATATACCCCGTATAGCGATGAGTGCGACCTTCTCAGATTATGACGCTGTGAAATATTTTCTTCGCAATGATTGCTCTATGCCGTGTGTTATACCTCCGCAGGGAGAGAGCAACCACGAAACAAAGATACTCGTTAAAGAATACATCAAGTCAAAGGATGTTAATGTAACTATCCCTATATCACAGGAAATATACCATAACCTGCGTGGGAGCAACAATCTTGTCTTTACTAATAGTCGAAGAATAGCCGAAGAGTTAGCAGTGCAGTTGTCCGATATGTGTGAAGATAATAATGTACCAAATGAGTTCAGAGTACATCACGGCAGTATATCCAAAATAGAACGGGAATCTGTTGAACGCGATTTACAGCGAGGCGAGCATCCGGTAACTGCTCTTTGCACCTCGACATTGGAATTGGGTGTAGATATTGGCAAAGTAAAATCTATAGCCCAGATTGGTACCGCCATATCTGTTTCAGGCCTCAGACAGCGACTCGGTCGTTCAGGCAGAAGAAATGAGCCTTCCATCCTTCGGGTATTTTCAATAGAAGGAAACGATGACGGGGTATTACACGATTTAAGAAGCAGTCTCGTGCAGAATATTGCTATTATCGAATTGATGCGTGAACATCGGTATGAAATACCATGTGTCAATAGATATTATTTCTCGACACTAATTCAACAGATACTAGCAATTATTGCCGAATTTGGAGGATTCTACCCTAAAGATGGATGGAATCTACTCTGTCAAAATGGAGCATTTAAAAATGTTACCCCTAAATTGTTTCTTAAATTATTGAAATGTCTAGGTAAAAGAGAGGTGATTTCTCAACTCAGTAACGGGCAAATTATAATAGGTAAATTCGGCGAAAACATATTGAAAACTCCAGATTTTTATGTTGCTTTTGTTACACCTAAGGACTTAATGGTTATGAATAAGGCAAATACCAAATCCATCGGAACGATACAAGATGTACCACAAGCCGGCCAAGTCATCATTCTCTCAGGGAGGCGATGGCTCGTTGAAAGTTTTGATAAAAAAACTTCGACAGTATACGTATCACAGATTGAATCTGGAGGAGACATCTTGTTTGCTGGAGATGGTATGGATATAGATCGAATTATTGTTGAAAAAATGCGTGAGATTTATCTAACAAATACGATGTACCCATATTTGGATGTTCGCACAAAGGCTAATGAGCATCTGGAACAGGGTCGAATATTCTTTATTAAGAATAACCTCAACAAGATATCTAATATCGGTAATGGTAAAATAAACTACTTAATCAACTGGGGAGGTACAAAGGCTAATAGAACGATAGCATTATTAGCCAAATACCATATAAATAAGTCATGTGGTTATGGAAGTTTCTTCGTTTCGAACCTGACAGTTGAGGATGTTGAATTGTTACGGCATAGTAGTCATCCTGATGTTATTGACCTAGCCTCCATACTGCCTCGACATCTTAAAACATACCAAAAATACGACTATCTTCTATCAGATGAATTATTAAATCTAGAATATTCCGAAACATATTTAGATAAAAACACAATTAACACATTCTCATGAAAACAAACATAGCTCTTATACTTTCCATATTAGCACTTACTAATACGATTTCATTAGTACTTCTATGGTGCTTTAGAAGTTGGGAAGTAAGCATTCTGGGATTAGATACATTCGTAGGAATAATTGTAGCTGTTCTTGCACTCCTATTTACTATAGCAATCGGCTACCAAATAATAAATACCCTGGACATTAATAAAAAAATCTCTGATCTAATCCAAAGACAAAATACAATAGAGACTAATTATGAGAATTATCTCAAACTAGCCCAAAACCTGCAGTCTGGCATTAGTAAAAGTACGGCCGATATATACGAGGCCAAGGGACAGTATTTAGAAGCATTCGTTTTTTATAACTGGGCTTTTTATTATGCGGTAGAAGCTGGTCAGCCAAATCAATCTCTTTGGCTTGATCATTTAAGAAGTGTCATATCCAAAATATCCAATCCCATTGTTGATTATTCTCATAAAAAGGATGAGATACTTTCCGGAGCAACCTCTATTCGCAATACCGTTTCCTACCGAAATTTTTTTGCGAACGAATATGAAAGTATTTTAAATGAATTGTGGAGAAAGATGTTACAGTTAGGACATGAAAAACAAAATAATGCATATGATGACAATTGAGGATATAAAGGCATTGATTGCTTCGGATGAGTCGCGGACTCTGGAGCTGAAGAAGACTACCGGCGAACTGAAAGACGGTATGCATGCAGCATGCGCGTTCCTGAATACGGAGGGCGGCTGGCTGATTTTCGGTATCACGCCGAAGTCACTAAAAATTGTTGGCCAGCAAGTGACGGACGATACCAAGCGGGAGATTTCTCAGGCATTGGCAGGTATTGAGCCCGCATACGATATACAACCCATATATGTTGATGTCCCGGATCATCCTGGCAACAAAGTAATAGCTTTCCATTTCGATGGTTGGAAGTGGGGAGACCGTCCTTATACATATAGAGGCCGACCTTACTACAAACTTGAAAGTACAACTAAGATAATGCCTCGCGATATGTATGAGGATCGTCTCAGGGCATATGAGCCGCAGTCATACGCTTGGGAGACATTCCCAGCTAAGGGGGTGAGTCTCTCTGATCTTAACCGCGACAGGATTCTTGGCTGCATCCGTCTTGGAGTTGAGGGAGGACGAATACCAGAGTCCGCATTGTCAGCGCCGATTGAAGACACTTTGGCAAAGTGGAAACTTACGGTCAATGGCGTGCCGACCAACGGTGCAGCCATGCTTTTCTCAAACAATATCTACCCGTACGACAATTTCCAGTTAAGGTTAGCTCGTTTCCTCGGCAACAATAAACTTGAATTCATCGACAATCAACGTGTCGAAGGCAATTTCTTCGATCTTCTTGATGCGGGTATGGCTTTCTTCTTCAAGCATCTTAATCTCAGTGGCAAGATAACGAATAGAAGCCTGATGAGAGAAGAGCGACTTGAAGTGCCTGTCCGTGCATTGAGAGAAGCGCTGATCAATGCCTTGTGTCATCGCCAATGGGAGAAACAGAACCTGACAATCAGTATCGCCGTCTATGACGACCGCGTGGAGATTGCCAATCCCGGCGTTTTCCCACCGCAGATTCCGATTGATAACATAAAAGACTCGCATGAGTCATACCCATATAACCGCAACATGGCACAGGCTCTCTACCGCTCAACCCTCCTTGAAAGCTGGGGAAGCGGCATACACCGCATCATCGAAGCCTGCCGCGAACAAGGCGTAGAAGACCCAACATGGCGTTGGGACGGCGGCTTTGTCTACGTCACATTCAAACGACCAGTAAAAGCACATGAGACTGCAAAGGAGAACTTAGGGGATAATGAGACCCTAAGTACCCCACAAGTACCCCCCAAGTACCCCCTAAGCACCCCCCAAGTCCAACTCCTGATTGAAAAAATCGGAGCTTCTTACATGACAATGAAAGAAATTGCAGAACTATGTGGCGTGAAAGATTTAAAATATTTCCGAGAAAGTTATATTGCCCCTGCATTAGAAGCCGGGATAATAGAACGATTATACCCCAATCACCCCAAGCACCCTAAACAGAAATATCGGAAGACCAAAGCATAAAGTTATAGTCAATCATTCAACAAGGTATTAACAAATTTCAAAATTTTAAATTCATAACAAGTATAGTGGATATGAAACATAGATGCTATGCATTAGTTATTGGTATAAATAATTACACAAATAATACTACATTAACAAATGCGGTAAATGACGCTTTGGGAGTTGCACAGACATTTAGAGAGTTACGTTATGAAGTTAAATGTCTTGAGAATTCTACTTTTGATGAATTTATAGAAGCGTATGATAACCTTCGTCTAATATCAAATAATTATACTGTCATAATAATTTTTTTTGCCTGTCATGGTATGATGAGTAATGCAGCGGATTACATAGTGTTTTCTGATGCTGAAAACATGGATACCCATGGCGGGATGAAAGCTACCCGTAAATCGTATAGAATAGACGATATATATAAAGAACTACGTCAAGATACAAATGCCATTGTTATAACAATCATTGATGCATGTCGAGTTGATAAAGGAGAAGTGTTTAGAGGTGGTCATGCTTTTGCCCCATTCGGAAAAAATACTTCATTACCATATCAAACTTATATAGCGTTTTCTACATCTCCAGATGCGCCGGCAAAAGATGGCATAACAACTCATAGTCCTTTTACCCAAGCTCTCTTAGAAGAAATTCCCAAAGAAGGCCAATCAATAGAGAAGTCATTTAAAAACGTTCGAAAAAAGATATATCAAGGATTTGGGTCACAACTTCCTTGGGATCATTCGTGTTTGGTAGATGAGTTCTGTTTCAATCATGGACAATTAAATCCTCATTATAGGGGTCCATATTCAAATGAAGTTTATAACTTTTCACAAATAGAGGCGGATCTGGATGGCCGAGTAACAACACTATTATGTGCCATAACCAAGAATCCTTATAAAAGTATAGTCAACGAAATAAATTCAACCTTATCCGAAATTGACGAAGATTCCCAATTTGTATTAGGAAAGTTATTGATTGATAAGTGTGCTGAGAATAACAATCTTTTAAAGATATTCACGCCTCAGTTCTTTTCTAAAACTCAAAATGGTAAAGACAATCATGTTCTGAATGGATTCCTATATGGATTTTATGCTGATACTGAAGATAATCTTAGGCCTTCTAATTATTTCGATAATGATATAGTGAATTTGGTTGGATTACTTGGAAGTATTAAGGATAATAAATCTTCTTTGAATTTTTTAAAGCAGGAATTATCGGAGTTCCATGATGACATACTTTATATTATAAATTTAGAGGACTGTAGAATAGATGTTAAACTAAAACAGACGGATAACTACTGCTCCTGTGAAAATTTGTTTTGTTTTGATGACATAATAGTGAATTATATGGACATAGAGTTAACAGAACATGATCTATATACAAGAAATTCACTATTGGAAGAGATTCAAGCACAATATAATATTCCCAAATCAAAACAAAGATTAGTATCGTCTCCCATTTTAAATACTAATGATATTCTTGTTAGAATAGATTTTAATCTTCAATCATTATTAAATGAATATGTCATTATAAATGGTATCAACACTCTGGATGAAATGGGACATCATTATGAGTTTTTTGACCTTTATAATGTCGAAATATCAAATGCTGAGGCAGAAGATGATACTCTTTATCTTAATGGGTCATTTGATATAAATGCAATTATTTATGGAGATAGTGAGGAAGAAATAAAATTTGATGTCAATTTTGATGGAACCTATGAATTAGCATTAGTCTGCATTAATGATCAATGGAAAATAGACTCTGCAATCTCCCTAAAAATTAATACGGATTCGTTTTATCATTAGTTCCTCTGACAATCACAATATATACGAAGATAATTTCGTTATATTTGCAGATGACAAGTGAGAAAACTTGTGGGCACGGACAAGGCTGATTCCGATGTCTTCGGCGGTGCAACGCGATGAAAAGCGATGCAATGTGCCGTAGGAGCAAATGTTGGAGTTGCTGAAAGACGTTCTGATAAAGAATTGATTTTTAGAATATTCAAAATGTGGAGTTTCCCAAGTGGGACAACACACAGCGAAAGCAAATCGCGTAAGCATCCTGAAAATCGTTGATTTTCGGGATGCTTTCTTTTTCACCCACACCACAAAATCCGGTAGCTTGTTCATCTTCGCATGAAAGTGGGGCCAAAATAGGTAGTGTTTCACTGAGTGTGTCTGAGGCGAGTTCACTCAAGCCTGTAGACCTCAGATGACGATGCAAATTTAATATTTATTTCTCATTATTTCGTTATACGAAGTAAAAATTGTAATT
>JAAUYS010000032.1 GCA_014804995.1 Clostridia bacterium | reverse complement strand
GAAGAGGACGAGGTTACTGGCTATAATGAAAAGAACGCGGAACTTACCAAATCACAGCGGTTTGTCGGTAAAGTTTCGGCTTTAATGAACCCTTTAACCTTTGCAATAATAAACGTTGCGATAATAGTTTTACTGTACGTCGGCGCACTAAAATTCGACGCAGGCACGCTTACCCGCGGGCAGGTCGTTGCGCTGTACAACTATATGTCGCAAATTTTAATTGAGCTAATTAAACTTGCAAACCTGATAATCACGGTAACAAAATCTTTTGCCTGCGCAGGCAGAATAAACGAAGTTTTTGAAATGCAGTCGTCTTTAAAGACGGGGGAGAAAAAAGCTTCCGATTTCTCGCACTTTATAGAGTTTAAAAACGTCTGCGTAAACTATGCAAACGCTGGCGCAAACGCGCTTGAAGGCGTAAGTTTTACCGTAGAAAAGGGTCAAACCGTCGGCATAATAGGCGGAACGGGTGCAGGCAAAACCACGCTTGTAAATATGTTACCGCATTTTTACGACGCAAATGAGGGCGAAATACTTATTGACGGCATAAACGTCAACGGCGTCGGCGACGAAAAATTGCGCGATATGTGCGGTATAGTACCCCAACGCGCAGTTCTGTTTGAAGGAACTATCCGCGATAATATGAAGTGGGGAAGCGAGGACGCTTCAGACGAGGAAATACTTTCGGCAATTGCTACTGCGCAGGCTGTGGACGTCATAAATTCCAAAGAGGGCGGACTGGACGAAGTAGTGGAGCAGGGCGGTAAGAACTTCTCCGGCGGTCAAAGGCAAAGGCTTACTATTGCCCGCGCACTCGTTAAAAAGCCCGAAATTTTAATTTTGGACGACAGTGCCTCCGCGCTTGACTACGCAACCGACGCTAAATTAAGGCAGTCAATAAAAAAACTCGATTATAACCCCACGGTTTTCATAGTCTCACAAAGAACTTCTTCCATAAGGCACGCCGATAAAATTATCGTCCTTGACGGCGGTAAAATGGTTGGCGCAGGCACGCACGAAGAACTTTTGAAAAATTGCGATATATACCGTGAAATTCATTATTCGCAGTATGAGAAGGAGGGCGCGTAAATGTCTAAACCTTCTCAAAGCGCAGTTTTAAAGCGCATTTTAAAACAACTTAAAAATTATAAGTTTTTCATTGCGTTAACTGTAATTTTTGCCCTTATATCCGTTGCGGGTACGCTGATAGTTCCCATTTTCTTCGGTCAAGTCATAGATTTGCTTGTTGACGGCGCTAAGGTAGAATTTTCAAAGCTATTTGAAAAGTTTATTGCAATAGGCGCTACCGTAGGCATAACCTGCATTGCGCAGTGGCTTATGAACGTCATAAACAACCGCATAACGTACGACGTGGTGCGCGATATAAGGGAAGAAGCCTTTTCACATCTTCAAAAACTGCCTTTAAAGTTTATTGACGCGCACTCCTACGGTGATATCGTCGGCAGAAACATTGCCGACGTTGACACGTTTGCCGACGGGCTTTTAATGGGCTTTACCCAGCTTTTTACAGGTGTTTTAACCATAGTCGGAACGCTCGGCATAATGATAGCCATAAACTGGGTAATTGCGCTGATAGTTTTCGTAATAACTCCGCTGTCGCTTTTCGTGGCAAAATTTATTGCGTCAAGGACTTATTCGCTTTTCAGAAAAACTTCTGAAATCCGCGGGGAGCAAACCGCCTTTATAGACGAGATGATAGGCAATTTAAAGGTGGTGCAGGCGTTTAACAGGCAGGACGAAAATCTTCAAAAGTTTGACGAGGTAAACGACAGACTGACAAAGGCGTCTTTAAAGTCAATATTCTATTCGTCGCTCACTAACCCGTCAACAAGGTTTGTAAACGCCGTCGTCTATGCGGCGGTTGCGCTGTCGGGCGCGTTAATGCTCGTTTTAAGTACGCCCCTGCCGGTGGCGTTTTCAGTGGGTATGCTCACAAGCCTCTTGTCTTACGCGAACCAGTACACCAAACCGTTCAATGAAATTTCAGGCGTTATTACCGAATTGCAAAACGCAATAGCCTGCGCCGGCAGAATATACGAAATTATTGACGAAAAGCCTCAAACCCCTGACGCAGAGAATGCCATAATCCTTGAAGACGTCAAAGGCGAAGTAGAGTTTGAAAACGTCTGCTTTTCATACGTTCCGGATAAAAAGCTCATTGAAAATTTAAGTTTAAAGGCAACGGCGGGACAAAGAATAGCAATTGTAGGACCTACGGGGTGCGGAAAGACTACGCTTATTAACCTTTTAATGCGCTTTTACGACCCTGTTGACGGTAAAATTTCCGTAGACGGCAACGATATTTTAAGCGTAACCCGTAATTCCTTACGTAAAAATTACGGTATGGTTTTGCAGGATACCTGGTTAAAGAGCGGTACCGTCTTAGAAAATATCAAAATAGGCAAACCCGACGCCACGCGTGAAGAAGTGGAAGAGGCGGGAAAGTCTGCAAGGGCGCACAACTTCATAATGCAGATGCCACAGGGCTACGACACGGTTATAGCAGAGGACGGCGGTAATCTTTCGCAGGGACAAAAACAGCTTTTATGTATAACACGTATAATGCTGTGCTTACCGCCTATGCTCATTCTTGACGAGGCAACCTCGTCAATAGATACCAGAACTGAACAGCAAATTCAACAAGCTTTTGCAAACCTTATGCAGGGCAGAACGAGCTTTATCGTCGCGCACAGGCTGTCAACGATAAAAGAGGCAGACTTAATCCTCGTTATGAACGCGGGCAATATAGTTGAACAAGGCACGCACGAAGAGCTTCTTAAAAAGCAAGGCTTCTATGCAAACCTCTATAACAGCCAGTTCGCAATTTAATTAACAAATAATTTTTTGGAGTATATATGTTACAAGTAAACAACGTTTCTCTTCAATACGGCAGTAAAAAACTTTTTGAAGACGTCAATTTAAAATTCACAAAGGGCAACTGCTACGGCATTATCGGCGCAAACGGCGCAGGTAAATCTACCTTTTTAAAGGTTTTAAGCGGTGAGGTAGAACCCAACAAGGGCGACGTAACGCTCGACAAGACGGAAAGAATGTCAGTTCTTCAACAGAACCAGAACGCTTACGACAACGTGACCGTTCTCCGCGCGGTAATGCTCGGGCATAAGCGCCTCGTCGATATAATGGACGAAAAGGACGCCCTTTACGCAAAAGCCGACTTTACCGAGGAGGACGGCGTACGCGCCAGCGAATTAGAGAGCGAGTTTGCAGAACTCGGCGGTTGGGAAGCCGAGTACGAGGCGCAAACCCTCTTAAACGCTCTTGACATAACGGAAGAATACTACCAAACCTTAATGGCAGACCTTGACGCAAAATACAAGGTCAAGGTATTGCTCGCTCAGGCGCTTTTCGGCAACCCAGACGTTCTTTTACTGGACGAGCCTACGAACAACCTTGACATAAAAACCGTCCGCTGGCTTGAAAATTACCTTCTCGACTTTGAGAATACCATTATAATCGTATCCCACAACAGGCACTTTTTAAATAAGGTCTGCACGCACATCTGCGACGTCGATTACGGCAAAATCAATATGATGCTCGGTAACTACGACTTCTGGTATGAAACAAGTCAGCTTCTTGCCCGTCAGCAACGCGACCAGAATAAGAAGAACGAACAGCGTGCAAAAGAATTACAGGACTTCATTGCCCGCTTCGCCGCTAACGCTTCAAAGTCAAGGCAGGCTACTTCCAGAAAGAAGGAACTTGAAGAGCTTACCATAGCGGACTTCAAGCCGTCTTTAAGAAAGTACCCCTATATTGACTTTAAGTTTGAAAAGGATATCGGCAACGACATTTTAATGGTGGAGGGGCTTACTAAAAAAGGATATTTTGAGGACGTATCCTTCACCGTACAAAAGGATGAAAAAATCGGTATCGTAAGCGACAAGTCAACCACCGTATCTATGCTTTACGACATTTTATCGGGCAAGGTACAGCCGGATGCAGGCACTATACGTTGGGGCAAGACCATTTCTTTATCGTATTTCCCCGAAAACAACAGCGAATACTTTCAGGGTTGCGATTATACCCTCGTTCAGTGGCTCAGCCAGTACTCTAAGGACCATTACGAAGAATACCTTCGCGGTTGGCTCGGCAGAATGTTATTCTCGGGCGAAGAGGCGTTAAAACAGGCAAAAGTTCTCTCCGGTGGTGAAAAGGTGCGCTGTATGCTCGCAAAAATGATGCTCGAAGGCGGAAACTTCCTCATTATGGACGAGCCTACGAACCACCTTGACCTCGAAAGTATAACGGCTTTAAACAACGGAATGAAGAACTTCAAGGGTTGTATGCTTTTCACTTCGCACGACCAGGAACTTATGAATACCGTTGCAAACAGGATAATAGAAATCAACGGAACCAAAAAATTTGACAAATGCGTCAATTATGACGAATATTTGGACATCATTACGCAGTAAAAGAACGGCTTCGACAACTTGCGACAAAATTTCGTAAAAAAATCGGTTATTTTCGTAAAAAAATACAACAATTTTTTACAAAATAGCTTTACAAACGCAAAAATGTGTACTATAATTTCTCCACTAACAAAAAATCAGCGGAGAAATTTATATTATGAAAACAGAAAAAATTGCGATATTTTCCAATAACGACGAATTAGTGCAGGAATTGCAAAACAACGTAACAGCGGTAGAGGGGTTCAGCGTATGCGCAACGACTTCTAACGGAAATACTGCTGTAGATATGATAAAGAGGAACGGACCGACCGTCGCCATAGTTGACTTGGTTTTAAGCGGGCTTGACGGCTTCGGCGTTCTCGATTACATAAAAGAAAACTCGCCCGACTGCCTTTCCATAGCGGTAGGTGGGTTCGTTGACGACAAAATTGTTGACCAGGCTATAGAACACGGCGCAGTGTATTATCTGGCAAAGCCCGTAAAGGCGGACACGCTTCTTGACAGGATAACCGAGCTTTCCAACGGAAGAACTGTCAACTATAAGGTTGCGCCCGCAATGAGGGACAAGCGTAAAACAAGCTCTCTTGACGAGAAAATAAGTAATATATTTATAACGATAGGCATTCCGCCCCACATAAAGGGCTTTTCTTACCTGCGCGAGGGAATAAAACTTGCCGTTGAAGAACCTTCTATTATAAATAAAGTTACTAAGGAGCTTTACCCCAAGATAGGCGAAAAATTTTCAACCAGCGCAAGCAAGGTAGAAAGGGCAATCCGCCACGCAATAGAAGTTGCCTGGAACAGGGGCAGAACGGACGCAATAAGCTCTATATTCGGCGCAAAAGTGTACATAGGCAATGAAAGACCTACAAACAGTGAGTTTATCGCCCTCGTCGCCGACAAACTCCTATTAGAAAGTCTATAAATCATTCCACTTTTGTCATTCTGAACACCAATCTGTCATTCTGACTGTCTCTATGTCATTCTGAGGCTTGCCGAAGAATCTCGCATTTATAACCTCATTTAAGCCTTCCCCTGAGGGGAAGGTGGACGCGAAGCGGACGGATGAGGGGTATTCCCAACACTAAAAAAGGCTTCCCCAAGAGCGGGGGAAGCCTTTTTATATTCACAAAACTCGTTAAACTTCCATAAAATTGCAGTAATACACAAATTTGCCATAAAAAAAAGAAAATAATTATAAAAAAAAGATAATTTTTTTCAAAAATACTTGAATTTGTCGAATTTAAGTTGTATAATAAATTAGGTGAAAAAATTAACAGTTTCACCAAAACAAAAATTTCAGGCAAGTAAAACTTAGCCTTAGGAGGAAATAATGAGAAAATCAAAGTTTATGAAAGCTCTGTTGCTTTTAGGAATGAGCGCGATAACCGCAACCGCAGTTGCGTTCTCCGCTTGTGGTGGAGACGGTAACAACGGTGACAACGGCGACGGCAAGGACGATGCTACCGGACATACCCATACTTGGTCCGAATATAAAAGCGACGCTACTCAGCACTGGAAGGAATGCACTGCTGAAGGCCACGACGGCGACGTAAAGGGTTATGTTGCTGTTCACGATTGGGACAACGACGAGGATACCACTTGCAACACCTGCGGATACGTTAGAAACGTAACCGGTGGCGGTGAAGGCGGTGGCGAAACTGAGAACCCTCCCGCAGAACTTACCCAGACTTTAATTAAAGCTGAAGATTTAAATACAAGCCTTGCTGTTGGTGATTCTATCGGTAACGGACTTACAATTGATAATAAGGCTACCGAAATTGATACGGGTGATTCGGTTTATACGTCCTATTTTAACGGTGAAGAGATTTCCACTGCAAGTAGAATTAAATTAGGCGGAACTATCAACGGTTCTTCCGGTGCTCAGGCTTGTATTAAAGTAACAGCTACCACGGCTACTACGCTTTACGTTTATGCATACAGCGGTGGTTCAACTGACCGTTCCCTCGCTTTGTATGAAACTTCTACCCCCGATAGCGGTAGTAAGTTTATTGAAGGAACTAGCCAGAGCATCGGTAACGGTTCCGGTACGGCTCTCGGCGTAGCCAAGTTCAGTATCGGCGCAGGTGAAACCCGTTATATCGGTTCAACCGGTAGCGGTATCAATATCTATGCAATCGGCGTTATAACCGGCGGAACTGTTACTGAGACGGTTAAATCGGCAGTAGAAGCAACCCCTGCAACCTGCACGGAAACTGGTATTAAAGCTCACTGGATTTCCAATTACGGTGTTTACTATACTAATGAAGGTCTTACAACCGTAACTTCTATCCCCGGACTTGTTACTGAAGAAATTCCTCACACCTACGTTGACGGTCATTGCTCCGTATGCGGACGCGATGAAAACGCCGCAATAACCAAGATTGACTTTGCGAAGTTGTCAGATGGTTCTGGTGAAGCTTATGATGTAGACGCAACTTTCGGTACGACTTGGCTTAAAGTTACGACTAAAGGAACTTCTAAGTGGGCATCAGGCAGTGGTCTTTCCACTAAGAGTTCTGTGATTGAACTTACAGTTTCTGAAACGAGTACGTTCAGTATTTGCTATTACAGCACGAGTTCTGGCAGAACGTTCAATTTAAATGGTACGGATTATGAGGCGAATAGTGCACCGAATAAAACCGTAGTTGTTGAGTTAAATGCTGGTACTTACACCTTAACTTTTGATGGCAATGAGCATAAGGTTTCTTGGATTTCATTATTACCCTCTGCTGAATAATTATAATTAATAAAATATCATAACTTAAAAGATAAATCTTTTCCCCGCCCTAATACGGCGGGGCTTTTCTTTATAATTTGCCCCTCATCAGTCATAACCTCGCATTGCTACGGTTTTGACAGCTTCCCTTAAGTGGAAGCCTACACTGCCGATAAAGCCTTCCCTTGAGGGGAAGGTGGACGCGAAGCGGACGGATGAGGGGGTATCATTAAATAAATACTCCTATTGACTACAAGTCAATCAAATGGTAAAATTTAGATATGGAACATTTACACAACAAGAACCTGAAACTAAATTCACAAAACTTGCGTAAAAATATGACAAAAGAAGAAAAGCATTTATGGTATGATTTTTTAAAAAACTTACCTGTAACTTTCAATAGACAAAAGATTGTAAATAATTACATTGTTGACTTTTTCTGTGCAAGTTTCAATTTGGTAATAGAGTTGGACGGTTCACAGCATTATGAAGAAGAAAATGCCGTTGCCGACAAGGAACGAGATATTGCTTTAAGCAATTTGGGGTATAAAGTTTTGCGCTTTTCAAACAGAGATGTAAATGAACGCTTTAATCAAGTTTGTGAAGAAATTTACAGGTATTTAACCCCTCATCAGTCATAACCTCGCATTGCTACGGTTCTGACAGCTTCCCCTGAGGGGAAGCCCACACTGCCGAATAAAGCCTTCCCCTGAGGGGAAGGTGGACGCGAAGCGGACGGATGAGGGGACTGCTTAATACCAAAGCAAAAAATAAAATACCGCGGTGCGTATGCACCGCGGTATTTGCTTTGCAGTATTTAATTTAGTTAGCGGGGGTAAGTGTTACATAGTACAGACTTGCTTCACTCTTAGCTCTAACAATTTTGTAAGTACCAGCCTCAAGTGTAGTAATTGCTACGTTATCACCGTTGACTGTAGAAACTGTAAGTGCAGTTCCGTCAATTGCTAATGAGTTAGTATTAAACAGATAGAAGGTAACCGTCATTTTTGTAGTGATTGTAAGTGTTAGCTCTGTACCGGATTCGAATTTAAGTCCGGAAGCTAATTCACTGCCGTAAGCGTTAACTGTGAACTTGGTATTTTTTGCACTCTGCTTGCTACCTGTATGAGTAAAGATATTTGCCGAAGGCTGACCGCCTATAAATGTACATTTAACTTCTTGCTCAGACAAGTCTTTGTACCTTGCCTTAACTGCAACGTATGTTGTATTGGTTGCATATTGGGTTTGCTGAGCGGTAGTAAGTTTGTCGTACAAGTCGAGTATTGCTTTACATTCACTTTGAGAAAGCGTGCTTGCGTCGGTAACGTTACTTAATGCAGTTGTAAAGTCAATTTCATTAAGCAATTCGCCAATCTTAGCTAAGCCGTTTGTTACTTTACTGTAATTAGTTACCTGACCCTGCTGGGCGGTTGTCAACGCTTCGTAAGCAGATTTAACTGTTTCGTAACTCGTTTTAGCGTTGGTAATTGTATCTTTTCCTTGTGATACCGTCCAACTGCTTACGTCGGTCAAATTAGTTATTTGCTTGTTAATCGAAGTAACTGCTACGTTTGCCCAAGCATTCTCTGCCTGAGTAAGAGTGCCGTAGTTGTTTACGTTTGACTTCTGGTCGGCGGTCAACGCGTCGTATGCGTCGCGTGCCGCTTTAATGGAGGGGTAAGAGTCTTCGTTAACTTCTCCGATAGCTGAAATCAACGTTTTAACGTTTTCAATCTGCAATTCGCTGAGTTTTGCTATAGCCTGGTTAAGTTTAGCAATCTGTCCGGGGTAAGTGCTTTCAAACGTTGCTTTTTCTTCGGCTTTCAGGTTGTCGTATAACGTTTTAGCGTTTTCTATCGCGCCTTTGCTTGAAAGGGTAACTTCTCCGATAGCGGTAATCGCTTTGTCAAGCGTTTCTAATTTAACCTTAGCGGAGTTTGCCGTAGCCTCAAAAGTGAGGGAGGAGATAGAAGACTGCTTTATTTCGTATGCATAAGCGCCTACGCATATTACATAAATGCCTGCATCAAGCTCTACGCTTACTGTGCCGGGTAATTGTGCAATTACCGTGCCGTCTTGTGCTATTAAGTAAGGTCCGCCGTAGTTGTCGCTTACGCCACCGATTGTAACCTTAGCGGGAGCTGATAATTTGAATGTTACAAACTGAGCCTTTTTAGATGTACTCTTGAAATTACCGCTACTTACAGAACCGTCTAACAAAATGCCCTTAGGGGGAGCTTTGAAGTCTACGGTAAGTACGCCTTCGTCAGGAACGGGAACTACGTCAGTAGGAGTTTGCTCGTTAATTAACTCCCTTACCGCTCCGGACGCGTCAGTTGCTTGTTTCTTAGGGTTATTTTTGCCCCAGCCGTTGCAACCTGCGTATTGAAGAGCTTTTGCTCTTGCCGTAACTGCATCGTCCAATAAGCAATCGCTTTGTTTGGTCTGTGCGTTGTAGTAGAAGAGGTTAGGGTCTGTATCGAATTTATCTAACTTAGTGCCATTGTAATGAGCGCAAGCATTTGAATAGACTTGGTCTCTTGTTTTTGAGTCTTGAAGGTCATTCGTACCGCTACAACCAAGGAAGACGTTGTTGTAACCCTTTGCGCCACCGTCTTTTGTAACGTTTTTACAACCGAAGTAGTAGTTCGCTTCACTGAAGATATAAGCGTTTGCTCTTATAGAGTGTACGTAGCTGATATTAATACCTTTAGGTACAGTTGTGTCGGTTGTTACGTAGTTATTGTAGAAGTGAATGTTTGCCTGCCTTGCAAGAGGGATACGAGAACCGCAGTTGTGCCACCAGTTGTGGTGGTATGTAAGATTGTACTGTAAACTGCTGTCGCTTGAACCTACAAGGTTTGTCTTATGACAGTCGGCAAAGTAATTGTATGCGCAGGTAAAATATTCTCCGCGCTTGAAGTCGCAACTTCCGTCGCCTTCGGCTTTATCGCTTTCAGCAGGGCTTGCGCAATAGCCGGGGAGGAAGGTGTTGTGGTGTATCCAACATCTTTCAACGGGTCCGGTGATTTTACTGCCTTCCTGTACGCCTTCCATACCGATAGCGTCTTCAGCATATTTGTCGAACTTGAGGTTTCTTACTTCAAAGTTTTTGCCCTGACCGTTTACCGCGTCGGAACCTGCCATAAAGTGGACGCCCCAACCTTCTATTGTAGCGTCTTCGCCTACGCCTTCAATGGTGATGTTCTTAAGGTTCTTCATACGAGCCATATGCCCGTTGTCGCCTACGGAACCGCCTTCCTTTTCGCTATTGTAAGCTGTACATCCTTCAGGGGTAGTAACTGTGCCTAAAACTCTTATAACGATGGGGTGGGTAGCGTTTGCCGGTTTAAATCCTAAATTTTTACCGTTAGTAGCGTCGTAAGTGTTACTGGGAACTTTATTCTTGTCGCTGTTCTTATTGTCCATACCGTACTGGGCGTTGTTGAGCCACCAGCCTATGCCTTCAGCGTCTTTATTGCCCCAGTCGCTACCGGGAATTTTGAACATATTTACGTCGGAGTACTTAGCAACAACGTCGCGCATTACGTAATCTTTATTTTCGTCGGTTAAGTAAATTACTATTGCATTGTCTTTAAGTGTACCGTCGTCGTTGTACGCGCCTACGCCGTCAGTGTATTTAAAGTGTGCATAACCCGAACGGTCGTAAGCTGCAACGGCTATATCAGAAAGTTCAAGGGGAGAAGCCCCGCCGGAAGGTTGAACCTTTACGTCGTAATCGCCTGCGGTAATGCCGAGAACGTCAACCCTTGCAACGCCGTTTGTACCGGACTTAGCACGGATAAGTTCTTTATCAACGTCCTGCCAGGTCGTATCGCCCTTAAGTTTGTACTGCACTGTTGCCTGTGAAGGAGCGCCGTCTGACCATTCAACGTATAAACTTTCGTTATAAGCACCGTAAGCCTGAATTTTAGCGTCCAGTGGAGTCCAGCTTGCAACCAAGGTGATATCGCCCGTTATAATATTGTCAAAGCTGAAAGGGTTACCGTTTAAGAGCCAGCCTTTGAACTGTTGCCCGGCCTTTTCGGGGTTGTTGGGTTTAAACGCCTTTTTGCCTTCCTCAACCGTTTGAGGTGTGATTGCGCTTCCGCCGTTTGAATCAAAGGTAACCTTGTATTTAGTAACAACGGGAGTTTCTTCGCCGGGGTTTACAACAGGTGTTTTCCATTTAGCGTAAAGGGTTATATCGCCTTTTACGGGTGTTCCGAGCGTGTATTTGTACTGCTCGTCTAAATTGGAGTTTGTGTACCAACCGAGGAAGATAGCAGTACCGTTTGTAGGGTCGGTTACTGTAAAGCTTTCTCCGTCTTTAACTTTTTTGTCCTCAATCGTGGCGTCGCAGTTGGTTACAAACTTTACAGTGTGTTCAACCGTTGTTCCGGGATTATCGGGCGTGGGGTTGTCAGGGGTGGGGTTATTAGGGTCGGTCGGGTCAGTTATACCAGGTCCGGGACCGGCAGTTTCGCCTTCGTCACTCGTGTCGCAGGCGGCAGCGGATAAGGTAAATGAGGCTACCATTGCCGCGACAAGGAATAATTTAGACGCTCTTTTAAACTTTTTCATCATTCCTCCTATTAAGTTTAAAAAATTATCTATATTAAATTATATCACTATGATTTTAATAAGTCAATAAAGTATGTCTTTTTGTTGAAAGTTTTTTACACCGATTGTAAACTATTTACAATAATATATGCGGGCAGTGTATTGACATTTGCCTTATAAAATAATAAAATATAATATATTATGGAAAAGAAAAAAAGAGAGAAGGTTGAAGCTCTTCCTTCAGAACAAACTGAAAATACTGACGGCAACAAGCTGACCATTTACGAATACGAGCAGAAGTATGTAAAAAGACAAAATATCCGTGGTGCAAAGGTACTTTTAAGGCTTATTGCAACGGCTATCGGCATATTTTTGTTTGCTTGCCTGTTCTTTATAGCTTTAAGAATTTACGAGATAAACGAGTACGCCGGTTACGGCACAGGCGGTGTATGTTTATTGTTGTACATATGTCTATTTATCGTTCCGCTTGTAAAAATAATGAAGTCGCCCTACTTTGTCGTCAATGTAAACGCTAGAACGGCTGGCTCTGCAAAAAAGCACAACAGAAAGGTAAGGCGTGAAATCGCAGATAAAATTATTGACTTGACGGGTAAAGTAGAGGGCGTCGGTTGGTACGATTCTGCTGTCGTAGGAGAGCTTGCAATAAGCGTTAAGACGGGCGACGATAAGGGAATAATGCGCGGGCTTACAAATCTTTACACCGGTAGCGTAAAAAAATCCGCACAGGATTTAATTTTTAAAAGCTCAATGAAGTCGGCAATGTACTCGGCGCTTTCCCAAACGAGTAAGGTAGACGCGGCGCTTGTCGTATTTATTAACCTGCAACTTGTCAAAGACTTGGTATTCTTGTACGGGTTCAGACCGTCGGATGCTAAGCTTGTTAAAATATTCGGGCGGGTGCTTCAAAATTCACTCGTTGCATACGGACTAGGCGGTGTAAAAATAGGCAACAGCATAGTCAAAACTATGGGAGATGCTGTAAAGGGAATACCGTTTTTAGGCTCTGCCATATCTGCGCTTGTAGATTCGTCGGTTCAGGGACTTACTAACGGCGTATTGACCGCAGTAATGGGCTATCAGACGATTAGATATTTATCGCAGGAGTACAGGCTTCAACAAATTTTGGACGGTGTAGAGCTTGCGGAAACGGAAGAAGAACTGCAAGAAACTTGTCAAATGATTGAAAAAGAGCTTAAAACGGGCAAAAAAGCGCAGGTTGCTTAAAAAATAAGAAAAAAGCGTTCCTTTTTTAGGAACGCTTTTTTGGTGCCGGCGGTGGGGGTCGAACCCACACGGTATCACTACCACGGGATTTTGAGTCCCGCGCGTCTGCCAATTCCACCACGCCGGCGAGAGCTTTTTCATTATATTATATAGGAGCTTAAAAATCAAGCGTTTTTAACTTAAACGTATTGATTTTATTTGCAAAAAGTGATACACTAATTACTATGAAAAAACTTGTTTTAATAGACGGTAACAGCCTTTTAAACAGGGCGTTTTACGCAACTCCCGTGTTTACGACTTCAAGCGGAATGCCCACGAATGCGATATTCGGCTTTGTAAAGCTTCTTTTTAAAATCGAAAGCGACGTAAAGCCCGACTATTTAATCGTGGCATTCGATATGAAAGCCCCGACTTTCCGCCATAAAATGTATGACGGCTATAAGGCAACGCGTAAACCTATGCCTGAAGACCTTGCCGTGCAGGTTGAACCTTTAAAAAACCTTTTAAAGGCTATGAACGTTGCAATTTGTCAGCAAGAAGGCATAGAAGCGGACGATATTTTAGGCACTTTGTCCAAAAAATTTAACGTGCATAGCTACGTTTACACGGGCGACAGGGATAGCTATCAGCTTGTTGACGAAAAAACTGACGTCTATTTTACCAAGCGCGGAGTTTCTGACCTTCTTAAACTGAGCATAGATAATTTTAAAACGCAAATCGGATTAGACCCCTCACAGGTAGTCGATTTAAAGTCGCTTATGGGCGACAGTTCGGACAATATCCCCGGCGTACCCGGTATCGGAGAGAAGACGGCGTTGTCGCTTCTTGAAAAATATAGTACGCTTGACGGCATTTACGAAAATATCGAAGAAATCAAGGGCGCAAACCAGACAAAATTAAAGACCAATAAAGAGCTTGCTTATCTTTCTTACAAGCTTGCAACTATTGACAGAAACTGCAACTTAGATATAAATTTGGAAGATTGCGTTGCGCCTAAGAAATATGGTGCAGACGTCCGCAAACTCTTTACCGAATTTGAGTTTAAGAGCTTTTTGACTATGAATATTTTCGACGGTAATTCAACCGTAAATGAAACGGCGGTAGAGTATCCCGAGAAGATAATTTGCCAAAAATTAGAGCAAATTGAGCCTGTAATAGCTAAAAACAGCCTGTTTTCGGTAGTTTTAGAGGAAGACGGTGCAGAAATTTACACGGACGGTAAGCAGTATTCTTTAAAGATTGCAAACAGTCTGTTATCAGACGAAGGTATAAACTGGGAAGAACTTTACGGCGCATTAAGGCAAATTTTTTCAAACCCTGAAAATAAGGTAATTGCTTACGACTGCAAGAGCCTTATGCACGATTTAAAAAACGCAGATATTGCTTTCGAGTGCGATTTTGAAGATTTATTGATTGCCGACTATCTTTGCGATTATGAAACGGCTTCAATGACTTTAAAGGAAGTCTGTGGGTATTACGGATATAACTATGAATTTTCGGCATTTGCGGTAAGTAAAGCCTTTGAAAAGGTCTTAAACAGCCTTAAAACCGAAAATATGCTTGATTTGTACGAAAATATTGAAAAACCGCTAGTAAAGGTTCTTTTCGATATGGAGATTGCGGGTGTGCTTGTTAGTTCTCGCGATATGGACGAGCTTGCAAAACAATTCCGCGAGCGCGCAGAAGATTACAAGTGGAAAGTATTTAAGGCTTGCGACAAAGAATTTAATATTAATTCCCCTATGCAACTCGGTGACGTTCTTTATAACGACTTAAAAATTACCGAAGTCAAGAAAAAGAAGAACGATACAAAATACACGACGAGCGCTGAAGTTTTGGAAAAACTTGTAGACAAGTATCCCGTTGTTGCGGATATTCTCAAATACCGTTTCTATCAGAAGATAACCTCAACCTATATCGACGGTTATCGCCCGCTTATACGCAAGGACGGCACTATCCATACGACTTTTAATCAGACAATAACGACTACCGGTAGGCTTTCAAGTTCCAATCCCAATCTTCAAAATATCCCCATAAGGGACGAGGAGGGTAAGGAATTAAGAAGAATTTTCGTTGCGCGTGAGGGCAACGTATTTATTGATGCCGATTATTCGCAGATAGAATTAAGGCTTTTGGCGCATTTTTCAGGCTGTAAAGAGCTTATTGAAGCGTATAACCAGGGTAAGGATATACACGCAACCACGGCTTCACAAGTTTTCGGTGTGCCGTTTGAAGAAGTTACTCCCAAGATGAGGAGGTCTGCAAAAGCCGTAAACTTCGGGATAATTTACGGTATAAGCGACTTCGGGCTTGCAAAAAACTTAAATATTTCAAATTCAACTGCAAAAGAATATATTGAAAAATATTTTGCAACCTATAGCTCTGTAAAGGAGTATATGGATAAAAACGTTGAATTTGCAAAAGAACACGGCTATATCTGCACTTTGACGGGCAGAAAAAGGGTTATTCCCGAAATAAAGTCTGCGAATTACAATTTAAGGCAATTCGGAGAAAGGGCTTCAATGAATATGCCATTGCAGGGTTCTAGTGCAGACATAATAAAAATAGCTATGGTAAACGTGGCAAAGGCTCTTAAAGAAGAGGGGTTAAAGACAAAGCTTATTTTACAGGTTCACGACGAACTAATTCTTGAAGCCCCTGAAGAAGAGGCGGAGCGCGCCGGCAAGATATTGAAAGACGCTATGGAGAACGCTGTAAGCCTTAAAGTGCCGTTGACGGTAGAAGTTCATACGGGTAAGAATTGGTATGACGCAAAATAATATTAGAATTGCCATAACAGGAGGAATGGGTAGCGGAAAGTCCGCCGTAGCCGAAATTTTAGTGAAGGAGGGCTATCCCGTCTTTTCCTGTGATAAAATTTATACTAAGCTTTTAAATGACAGTAATTTTCTTGGTAAGCTTTCCACGCAATTTGACGGTATAATCACGCCCGACGGAGCGCTTGACAGGGCAAAATTGTCGGAAACAGTTTTTAACGATAAGTCCGCACTTTCAAAGCTGAACGCATTAACCCACCCCGCAATAATGGAAGAAGTTTTAAAAAAATCCAAAAAGGAGAAACTGTCGTTTACTGAAGTTCCGCTTCTTTTCGAGAACGGTTTTGAAAGGTATTTTGATAGCGTTATAGTTGTTTTGCGCGACGAAAACGAAAGAATTAACGCAATAGTTGAAAGAGACGGAATTGAGCGAGAAAAGGTCATTTTACGCCTAAAATCGCAGTTTAACTACGATAAATGCAACTTTGCGAAGTACTATGTCATACATAATTGCTCAAATTTTGCCGATTTGGAGCAAAAAACAATTGAAATTCTTAAAAAAATAACAGTAAGGTATAAGGTTAATTAATGAAACAGTTTGGCCCCGACCCCAACGCTATAATTCCAAATAAAAATATACCAAGCCTTTGTTATATTAAAAACGTAATAACCAACCCGAATATTATAGTAGGGGACTATACTTATTACGATGACGTTGACGGTGCAGAA
This sequence comes from Clostridia bacterium, assembly GCA_014804995.1. Classification (GTDB taxonomy): domain Bacteria; phylum Bacillota; class Clostridia; order Christensenellales; family Borkfalkiaceae; genus Coproplasma. Next base: position 2,529 of record JAAUYS010000032.1, on the reverse strand, counting down.
GAGTTTGAAAAGCACGTTACACACCATTACGACTTTGTCGGAGATAAACTCATTATAGGTAAATTTTGCGCTATTGCAAAAGGCGTGGAGTTTGTAATGAATGGTGCAAATCACCGAATGGAATCGGTTACAACTTATCCGTTTAACATTTTCGGTAACGGTTGGGAAAAGACTGCGCCATCTTTAAAAAATTTGCCGTTGAAAGGTGATACGGTTATAGGTAACGATGTTTGGATAGGTCAAAACGTAACGGTGTTGCCCGGTGTGCATATCGGCGACGGTGCGATAATCGGCGCAAACGCCGTTGTGTCAAAAGACGTACCTCCGTACTGTGTTGCAGTAGGTAACCCGATTAAAATCGTCCGTAAGCGCTTTGACGATGATACCGTTGATTATTTATTAAAGTTAAAGTGGTGGGACTGGTTGCCGGAAAAGATTTTTTCAAATCTTGAAATATTGTGTAGCGGTGATATAGATAAGATTAAAGCAATAAAATAAGAAACAGCGCAAGTTGAATTACCAACTTGCGCTGTTTTGGTGCACTCGACAGGAGTTGAACCTGCATGGGGTTAACCACAAGATCCTTAGTCTTGCGCGTCTGCCAATTCCGCCACGAGTGCTTAATTAAAAGCAAGGTAAATTCTATAATATTTTGCACTTCTTGTCAAGCCAAAATTAACAAGAATTTCATTTTTTTAAATTTAATTTTGAATTGTGTGTACAAGACTTATTGATTGAATTTTATTAATAAACAAGAACTTGCTTTGGCAGGTTCTTTTTTTTTGCCCTTTGAAATAGATTAAATTATGAGTTTGTCCTTCCTGCCGGAAGAGGTTAAGTCGGCGTTAAACCATTTAAATATTAACCGCCTGACGGAAATCCGATTAAGGAGGGGACAACCCGTCGTTATAGAGTACGACGGAAGCTACGCGTATTTGGGTGGGCTTGGTTTTACGACAAATATTGCCGACGCTTTAAAAATCAGTGAAGTAGAGCCTATTTTAACTTCTGCAACGGACGGGTGCGTTTACGGCTATACCGAGCAGATGAAAAGCGGGTTTATTACCGTAGGACACGGCGTAAGAATAGGTATTGCCGGTGAATACGTTACCGAAAACGGAAAAGTAAACACCATAAGAGGGGTTACTTCACTGAATATCCGTATTCCGCACGATATTAAAGGTTGCGCAGATTATCTTGTTGACAGTCTTTTTAAGGACGGTGTTAAAAGTACTCTGATTTATTCTAAACCGGGCTTGGGTAAAACGACGATGCTACGCGACATTGCCCGCAATTTGGGCAAAAATACCCTGAAAAACGTGCTGATTTTTGATGAAAGAGGGGAAATAGGCGCATTTGACGGCTACGGCGACGGTTTTGATATGGGTACGGTGGACGTTATACGCGCCTATTCTAAGCTGGGTGCAATAGTAAGCGCAATAAGGGCAATGAAGCCCGACGTAATAATTACGGACGAACTGTACGGCGACGAAGATATTAAAGCCGTGCAGTTCGCGGTAGATTGTTCTATTGCGGTAATCGCGTCCTCACATATTTCCGACAGACAAATTTTGCAAAAAATGCCCTTCGAGTACTACGCCGAATTAAAAGGTCTGGGGGTACGGCCCGATATTTATGATAAAAATTTTAATTCTTATTGCGATAGTCGTCCTGATGACGGCGCTCGGAGTTCTGTTTTCGGCAAATAAAAAGAAGCAAATGCAGGTCTTTTCCGAGCTGTACGAATTTAACCAACAGCTAATAATGAATTTAAAATTCAATAAAGAACCTATAGACAAGGTTGCGCAAGGTTATAAATTTATACCTTCTATATTGAAAGGAGAAAAGGTGCTTGACGGCAAAGACGGTGAGGCTATAAAGGACTACGCCGTAAACTTGGGGAAAAGCGATGCGCTTTCACAGATTGATTACCTCAATGCAAGAAGTCAGTCTTTAATAAAATACCGTGATGAGAGTGCGGAAAACTACAAGAAATACAGTTCGCTATATATAAAAATTTTCTTTATGGTGGGCGTACTTATGGCTGTTTTAATGGCGTAAGCGAATTATGTGCGGGTAATTTATGGATATAAGCATAATTTTCAAAATAGCGGTAGTGGGTATCATAGTTACTATAATTTGTCAGGTTCTGAAAAAATCGGACAGGGACGATATTGCCACCCTAGTAAGCCTGGTCGGGCTTATTATCGTTCTTACGGTGGTAATTTCAATGATTTCCGACCTCTTTTCCCAGATAAGACAACTGTTTGATATGTTCTGATGTACGTTTTCCGTCTTTGCTGTATAGCCGTAATAACGGCAGTAAGCGCATTTATTTTAAAACAACATAAGTCCGAACTCGTTCCGCTGTGTCTTACGGCAGGCGGGGTAATAATGTTTCTTTTCGCATTCGACTACTTGACGGAAAGCGTCGAGTTCATAAGGAATTTTACCCAAAGTACGGGCATTGACAACGAAATTATCCGCACCGTGTTTAAAATAGTGGGTATAAGTTTTTTAATTGAGCTT
>JAAUYS010000031.1 GCA_014804995.1 Clostridia bacterium | reverse complement strand
TGAGCGGCGGGGGCGGCCTAAACCGCCGCCAAGAGCGGACTGCGGCAAGACCATTCTCAAATAATCTAAGGTGGATGTAATTTTTGCCTCATTTTATTTGGATTTTAATATAGTTCGTTAAAAATTCTATCTTGAATTGTCTCTTTCCTTATGTGGTAGAACTGATGGATAAAAGGGTAAATTTCTTCTTCCCTTTTGTTCCATCCAAAAAAAAGGAATACGGTTATACACCCATTTTAGTTTAGTGCCGTCTATATAGAATACGATATTAAAGTAAAGTGTCAGCCGAGGACTTCCTTAAGGGCTTCTGTAAACTCCTTGTTCTTATTGCTTGTTAGATCACTGACCGGGTCGCGATACTTTGACCGGTAATAATCAGGCTTAATTCCGGTCTTGACAAGCATAGCCTCAATCCACTCATTGCGTCTGTCGCTATTGATTCTTTCGCTTAGTTGATTGATAGTATACCAGACTCTTACTTTCTCATGTCGGCGCACCTCCAAGTATTTTGAACCCTGATGCAGATTTAGAGTATTGTAAAAATCAATAGCCGACATATCCTCAAACAGCCTACCGTTGCAAAGCTCATGGATGGCTGCCACAATCGTCATTGATAAATATGGGTCGATGGGTACTGATTGTTCTTTATCTATTTCTACTGGATCTGTATGATACTTCCCCACAATGGGGAGAATATCAATACATTTCAGATATATCCGTTTGAAAATATCAGTCGGCACACTCCATTTCTTCTCTTCAAGGCTTTTCTTCCTTGCATAAAGGTATTGGAGCTTCGCTTTCTCCATTTGGTATTCTGCTGTTAGCTTCTCTACCCTTCGTTCCAATACGGCTACTTCATCTTGCGACATGCCATTGAAAGGTGTCATTTCATACGAATTAGAGGCTTCCTTAAGTTCGTCGCTTGCTGCCTGTGTTTTCTTTTGTTGGACTTCAATATTATTATCTACATTCGACAACGATTTATCCCAAAAAATCTCAAATTCCTACGATCATAGTATATACTGTTATCCTTAATATAAGGTAACTATTCTGTCTAAATCTGCATATAATCTTTTAAGAACAATCTCCAAGCGTTCCAGTGGTGCTTTCAGAATCAAGTCCATTATTCCAGATTCTACATCGTGAACAGAAGGGAAAGAATTGATAAAAGCAACCAATGTCAAGACATCTTCACAAGCGATGCCACTTCCGGATATTACCCGGAATATATCTTGCAGACGGAACTAAGTTCTGGTATGAATTGGAGATTTCTTTCATTGTCAATGTCGTAGTTATATAACTATAACGAAAAGAAGGATTCAAAGTGCGTTTATATCCAGATAAATCGGGTCGAGGGGTTTACCTTACAAGGGTGTTTTTGGTTGAGCAAAAGCAATGCGAATGTCGGACATACACATATCTTGCATAAGCGTCCAAATATGAATACCAATTCTTTGCTAACTTAACTAAGTCAAAACTACTTGGTGATATACGACATCTTCACTGTAGTACATTTATCAGACTTGTCCGTCATATGCTCACTACAGCATAGATTAATACTGATGGCTCGTTAGCCGGAATTGTAGATCCTTTCGATACAATCTTTACTTAGTATGGGAAACGTCGGCAACGTCAAGTTGCTTTCCTCCGGCGAGTGTCGCAAAATCCGCGACGGCTGCATCTTCAAAGTCAATGACCTTGAAGTATTCCTTTGATATGTCGCTGAAAACGTGTAATTTTGCAAAATAAACTTTTATATATGGCAGAACTACAACTTTACAAGTGTCCCAAATGTGGATATGAGGTTCAGGCAAATCAACTTGGCCACGATACATTTATGGATGGAGAGTATTATGACTTTTGGTGTCATAATTGTGATGAAATTGTATCCATAAATGTTTTCGATATGGCAAAACAAGGGATGAGTCTAATATGTCCAGAGTGTAATAAGGCGGATATGCTCAGTAACTGGAATCCAGTTGAAGGGCATTGCCCTAAATGCAACTCACATCTTATTGCAACTGGAGAATACATCATGGCAGACTGATATGTGGAATATTGATAATTATCCAAATTTGGTTCAAATTCTTGATAAATTTAAGACTGGAAAATTGTATGAACCTCCAATCTTACGGAAAGCTCGCGCTGAACTGGCAACTGAAATTGTTGATAAAATAATTAATGCTATAGAGCAAGACGAAGAAGCGTCAGCTTTTTGTGATGTAAGATTCAAGCAACTTCTTTCTGAAAAACTATATACTCACGGTTTCCCCATATCTCATATACGAGAAATTTTAACTAACTTTTGGCAAGATTTTACCCTTATAGATAGAATTAATTTCATATTTAGAAATTGTGACTGGTGGCTGCCGAATTGTGCCAACTTGCACAATATAATTGTTAAATATATACATAAACAGATTGAAGGTCTTTCAGAGTTCCAAAAACAACTTTTTCAATATAAAAGTAAACAAGTTTGTGAGTATGTAAATTCATATTCTAATGAATATGAATTTAGGCTTATTTGGGATGGCGTTTTCAACAAATGTAAAAAAAACGATTCACACTTATTACATAGTGTTGAACATATTTATGAATATCTTACATCCACAAGAATAGACGACTTAGTGGACACTGACTTAATAAAAGAACACTACAATCCATTAGCTTAATTTATCGCGTCTTTTCGTAACTGTCATAAGGTCCATAACTTTGCTGAGAATCTCAGCAAGTTATGGACTTCTCTTTTTCCGACCTTAATTTCAACTCGTTTAAAATACTGTCCAGCTTCGAGGCTCGCGCACCGCTTACAGTCTGAATCCTCTGCTCTGCGTCCGGTTTACTTCCTCCAGGACAGAAGGGAAATTGGAGGTCAGGCGATCCAACTCCTTGCTGCCTTTGTCGAACTGTCGGTTGTCAAGGAATGGGCGTGCAAATACCTCCAAGATGTGGCCGCGTTCCTGACATCGGGACTGTCGGCAAGATACACAACATTAGAGGCAACTGGTCGTGGAATTGGATTGAAAGTGGAGATTGCGTTAAGTTATCATTTGAACACAATACGATGAACACAAGACATAGTAAGGCATAGCAAAATGGAGTTGGCGCTGAGTTGTGTTCAGATTTGTGTTCAAGATAAAAGAAAAAGCAGCTACGATTGAGTTCGTAACTGCTTGATTTTTAAGTTGTGGTCCCACTTGGGCTTGAACCAAGGACTCCCTGATTATGAGTCTGGAGACAATCACTCAAAAGCCGTTGAAAATTACTATCTTATAAGACTCTCATTAATACTGTGCATAGAAATGCGCATAGTTTCTTATTGGTTTACTCTTAGACGAGCATTTTCCTTTTCAAGCTCAATTACTCGCTTTGTGAGTTCATCAGCTTTCTGACGTTCCCGTTCGTAACGATCTTCAGCTAATTTGAGTAGTTGAAAGAGGCGATCAGTCATAGAAGAGGTTGTATCCGTACCGTGTGTATTGGAGTCAGAATTGTTAGTCAGGATCCTTTCCAAATCTTCCTTAGGCACTTTGTTAAGTGTCTCACTTGGTACGACTACTCCTCCCGGTGAATTGATATTGGAAGACCGAACATTCGTTATCTCCATAGCAGGAGAAGGATCATATAGGTATTGCGAAATATCTTCTACCTGATATATACGCGCCAATTCATTCAGCACCCCTGCCGGTGCAGAACGTTTACCATGTTCGATGGCATTTATGAAGCTCTTATTCACATTGACAGCCTCAGCAACCTCTTGCTGTGTAATTTTTCTTTCAAGTCTAAAGGACTTCATATCAAATAGTTGACCTTTTGGGCGCATTTTAATGATAAACTTTTTTAGCTATAATGATTTACTTTTCGGATTTATTGATTAACTTTGTGTCTGAAATCATTATATGGTAAATGATAATGATTTGCTTTGAGTAACAAATAGATGCAAAGTTAATCACTATCTACGATATAACAAAATATTTAATGAATAAAATAAAAGTTTTAATGGCTAAACGGAAAATTACATTGAATGAACTCTATCAGGAGAAGCTTTTAGAACCTTCTCCAGCAAAAAAAATGGTGGATGATCTTGTTAAAGCGACGGGACGTTCCGCCATTACTGTACGCCTATGGATCAATGGCAAGTTCAAACCTGAACCTTTAGTTCAGGAGATAATAGCAAAGACATTGAATCTTGATGTCAATACGCTGTTCCCCAACAAAAAATAAGATAAGGATATGGTTACAGAGCAACCCGTTGTAATACAATCATCACGATATACCGTGATGCAGACCTGTGAGATTTTGGGTATTCATAGAAATACTCTAAGGCGTTATACAGAATCTGGTGCCATACAGTTAGGTATTAGAAAATCTACAACCAAGAAATTCTACCTTGGAAGTGAGATACTTAGATTCTGGCAGAGTCATCTATAATAGATTCCACACAAAACAAATTCAATGAATAAATGAGCGGTTGGATTAAGCTATCCAGAGAAATTGAAGATCATTGGATATGGTCAGATCCACGCCGTCTGAAGATGTGGATTAAACTTCTCTTTATGGCTAAGTGGACTAATGATAGAGTAAATGTAGGAAATTCCTTTATCGAATTGAGGAGAGGTCAAATTTTAACCACTCTTAGAACACTGAAGAATCAGTTGGATTGTAGCCGAGCGACCGCTTCTGAGTTCTTAAAGGTACTTGAAGAAGGAGGTATGATTGAGAAGGAAGTAACTCCCAAATATACCATAATAACCATTTTAGATTATGATAATTTCCAGCCTACAAAACAGAAGGGAAAAGGCAATAGCGAGGAGAGTGAATATGGTCAAACCGACCAAGGGTTAGACCAAAGGTTAGACCGTAAAGTAGGACAGTTAATAAAGAATAAAGAAGAAAATAACAAAGAAGAAAGAATAATTTCTTCTTCTTCATCTTCTTCGCGTGAGGACTTTTTGAAAATTTTTGAAGAAATAAGAAATGATGGAGAGTTCAGAAATAATCTAAGAACCTTACTGTCTCAATCTGAGAATGAGATTGGAGAGGGAATGGAAAAATTTTTGAGTGAGAGAAAGCTCAAAGAGGATTTCACAGGCGATCGAGGCGAGATTCGAGGTCATCTCACGAACTGGCTTCGAAAGCATTTTGAGGTAAAACCACGCCGGCAAAAGAATAGTAATAATCAAAACAACAACCAAAATGGGAAGACCGAAATTGATAGGAGACGAGGTGTTACGCCTTCACCTGAACACCACCCGGGGATACGTACCACCAAGTTTTAGTATCAGACTCCCTGCAGAGGATATCGCAAATATGCTCTATACCTGCTATATGGAGATTATTGATACAAGACAACGTGAGCTAATCTACGATGATTACTTGGAGGAGCAGATTTACCAAATAGCTGATATTCTGGCGAAGCCATCACATAAATTTGCAATCATCTTTCATGGAACTTATGGGAATGGTAAGACTACAATGATGATGGCTCTCCGTAAGATGATCAATTACCTATTTAGTACCTGCAATCATGGGATAGGACATATCAAGAGGTTTAATCAACAGATTCCAATTATTATGTCCAAGGATGTCGTGAAGGAGGTAATTGAGCAAGGTTATACCTATCAACATTATGATATGATGATGATAGATGATTTGGGTAGTGAACCAGCAGAGAAGATGCATTACGGGACTATATATACGCCAATCGTCGATTTGTTGGAATCTCGGTATGCCATGATGAAGTACACAGTTATTTCAACTAATCTTTCTCTTAAACAATTACGCCCCATTTACGGGGATAGAGTTGCAGATCGACTGAACGAAATAGCTCATACTGTTCAATTCCTCGGTCCTTCCTACAGAGAAATTCCATGACTGATTTTTCTAATTATGGCAAGAAGAAATCTTTTCCTCGTACTTAGACGCAAATGAAACCAAAACACTTATTAATCTTGCTGGCACTCGTGATTGTCGGGGTGCTGTGCAGCTTCAAGTATTCCAACAGAGAGGGAGCAAATATCCCCGGAGAACAGCAAATGGAGATCCTGTATTTCCAAGGACATTCTTATGTGTGCTATCGGTTCTATAAGGCAAAAGACCTTTATGGAAATGCGTACGGCTACGGTGGCGCATCAATCGTGCATAATCCCGACTGCAAGTGTGGAAAAGGAGGTGGAAGGTGAAAGCGATAGTAAAAAGCACTGGGGAAATCATTAAAGTTGAGACTATTCAACCGGCAATATACCGTGATATTAAGACCTCCGGAATTGATGAGAGAATTTATTATCATTCTGAACTTGAATTTCTCTCAGACACACCCGAAAAAGTGACCTTAGAGGGCTGGGTGGCGAGAGATAAAGAATTTGAGGAAGACTTCTTTTCTTCGGATATATTCCTTTATAAAGAAAAACCAATAAGGAATGAGAACTTTGGGGTATGGGAGCATGGAGTTTACGACTTTGTAATTCCTCATGATTCTTTCTCCTCCGTCACTTGGGAGACCGAACCAAAGAAAGTAAGAATCGCAATAACACCAATTGAAGAATGAAAACAACACTGACAATAGAAGAGAGTCAACACCTGAAAAAGTTGGGCGTTGACCCAAAGTTGGCAAGCGCATGGGCGTTTATAGATACGACAGACGAAAGCGCCCCTGAATCTTTTTTGGATTATGAGGAGTATCGTGTCTTCACCCTCACCGACATCCTCAGTATCTTGCCGAAAGAGATAAAACTTCATCCTGATGGCGACACCCTTTCAATGATATATCATTGCGGTCAATGGCGTGTAGGATATACCAACTGCGCTGAATATTGCAATCATACCAAAGTTGCTCCCGAACTCATAGACGCGCTCAACCAGCTTCTGATTTGGGTGATAGACAATGGATAATTAACCTTAAAGATAGTAGCAGACAATGATTCCTCCAGCCCCTATAAATCTAAAAAATAAAAAAGCGTGGTGCCAGGTTCCGCGTGATTTGTCTTTGTATCTAATCGAGGACTACCCGAAGTGCGAGAGTCTATTCAGACCGCAACAGTATATAGATGGAATGGCCCTTCATCCTGACTGTTCGTTTCTGTTTGCCCATAGTGATCGATATTTTTTCATCATTCATGTGGCATTGGACGATAAGGGCTTCTTTTACTACGGCTACGAGTTGGATGAGCCAGATCACGGAGGAGGATGTTATCCATCCCCGAAATGGAGGGATCATAAGAAAGCACGCACACTCAGGAAATGCCTTCTGAATGCACTGAATCATATAAAGCAGATGAGTTTCTATCACGGGCATCCACCATATCCTCTGTATGTCCGCGCTGCGACAGAAGCTCTTCCCAAACTCTACAAGCAAAGACCCCGGCAAATGAGCATTTTTGATATTATAGATTAATATTCATATAGATAATAACTAAGTGATATGAAACATCAAATTGGTACCACTCCTGTCACTTACCGCAAGCAACAAGTTTGCAACCCCGACATCTACCAAGACTATCAGCAGCACATCGTACGCGCTCTGATAATGACAATTTAAAGCTTTTAAGATGAAATCTCCACAAGAATATTTGAAACAAAGAATGTGTAAGCAGGCGCGTGTCATCCATCCCGACTACTACTATTCGCTGAAGGAGGCAGCTGAATATCTGGGGATAAACCGTACCTCTCTTTACAGATACCTTGAATCTCCCGAGAAACCGCTTGAAGCAGTACGTCTCCCCGGAAGTTTCCGATTGGAGATAAAAGGATCTGTCCTGATTTCATATAAAGAAAAAGGCACTCCCAAACGGGGGCGCCGGCTTAAGTCTTCACAAAATCGGTTATCTTCTAATTCCAGTAATGCCAAGGAAGATTGAGAAGATCCTCTTTCCCCTCAATCACCGATGATAACTCGATCCATATCACCCAGGCTTGAAGAAGTGCTGTTTCTACTTCTTTACGGATATTGAAATAAATTTCAGGCGTAAGAGTAGTTACTGATTCAAGCACTTCTTCAATCATGGTTTCTACATTAAATCGAGCAATGGAATGTTCCATATCATCCAGCATAAACTGAAATCCATTCATTCCCATTTCAACGGAGAAGACCATTGGCTGACCATCCTTCATTATGTAAATGAAGTCCAAATAGTCCAGGCCCTGATCTCCTTCTGAATTGGAAAGGATGACAGACCAATTATGTTTCTCCGCAATCTCCCTAATCTTCATAGTAGTCATATTATTTATAGGTTTTAGATTCCATAAAGTTAGTTTCTAAGATTCCACACAATCAGGCTTGCCATATCCGTGATGGATGTGGCAAGTCGTTCTTTTATGGATAGCACGTTCACCGTACGCTTACCTCTGTTTGTGCTTCTTGGATTAATCAAACAAGACCTCCGGATGCTCCTTTATTAACCAATCCGCCATCTCTCTTGCAGTGTGCGCCAATTCAGTCGGGTTCATCGTTTTAGGCTCGTCAAACCATCCGAAGCTCTGAGTGTCGTTGAATCTCTGATGTACAAATGTGCACATCATTCCGCTCTCTGTATCAGCAACCACCCAATGATTAGGGTGATTGGCTGACTTCTTCAAATCGTATCTGCTCATGATAACGTTACTGCTTTAAAACTTATGTTATTACATATTGGGCTTTTATAACATGCCCAGATGAATTTTACATCATTCCACGCCGCTGTTTCGTGAATCTCTACGAGATCGCCATATCTATCTCTCAGGTCGCGGGGAGTTCCGGCAAAGTAGCATTTGTTTTTTGCCCATTCTCTTGCGATCTCTCTCATCGCTCTCTGCCGTTTTGAACGTACACGCCAATCTTTCATATCGGCAACTTGCTTTGTCAGGATCTTTGCAATCTCAATTCCTTTAACCATAGCACTTTCATTGTTTGTTTCCATATTCAACACATTATTTACATTTATCATCTAATGATTCTATCGTGCTATATTTTTAGGATCGGGAGTCCATGGAGCAAGGCATGGCAATCCGTCAAACAGCAGCGCTTCTATTCCTGTATCGTTCACCATCCAATCTATCTTTTCTATCTCTGACGGGTCGGAAGGGAGCCACCCCTGCCAATCCCACGGAGTAAAAAGCCAATTATTCCCGGCATAGTGGATGAAAGGGACTCTCATCGTTTACCCGTCATAGCCGAGATCTGCTATAATAAATGTTGCATCATTCTTTAGCTCCGTTTGCGATACAATCTGAACCTGTTTGAGTTCGGTCTCAAAACTGAGAAGGTCAAATAACTCTTCTTGTGTCATATCTTTTGTACCTTTTTTTATCCTGCTGGCTCGGCAGTTTTAGTTTATTTATCCTTTGTAAATTTAATAATTATTTTAGTATCCGATAAGATATTCTTTTGTCTCTTCCGACAATTCCAGATTCCTAATTGAGTCAAGAAGCTCACCTAACATCTTCTCTATTGCTTCCATATCTTCAAGCACATCTCGAAGTCGGTAGGTGCGCCATTCTTTCCGTGTCCTTCATCGTCAAGCCAGATGTATGTTTCGTAATCGACATCATAGCCTTCATAGAAATCTTCCAACTCGTTAATAAAAGCTGAAAAATCAGCGTTCTTCAATGTAACACTGAAAGAGAAATCTCTACCGGCAGGACTGAACTTGGAAAACTCAAATTCGGTAGACTGTTCACGGTAATACGTTTTTCCGTCAACATTCCATCCTTGTGCTTCTGCACAATGTGCTATTGCGTCTGTCAAGTCATCTATATACATTTTTGAAAAGGGTTGTGTCAGCCGTGAGGAGAGATTCACGGCTGACTGATTGATTAATTCTCAAACCTTGCAAGGAAATCTTGTAGTCGTTTGTCTTGGAGTTTCTTTAAGTGAGTTGGAGGAAAATTCTCCTGCTGTCTCACTTTCAGCACTCCCAAACCTCGAGCGGTCATATCTACCGCAATATTTGATAGTTCATTAAGTGATATGTAACCATATTCATCTTCAAGAAGTCCTATGACAATGCCGAACATAATAGTGTCATCACCCTCTCTGTTCCCCTCAAGTATAAACCATCGGATTGAACCGAGTGCGAAAATCGCTCTACATATAGCTTCCTTCCCCTTTCCGTCTTGGGAATATAGGGGGAAGCCCTCTAAGGCTTCCTCCAGTTGTGGTGTCTGTAATCTGCACATATCAGTCAAATTCTATTTCATCTTCATATACCTCTATCTCCGCGCCACTACTGAACTGAACTACATATCGGTAGCCGTTCATTCCTACAATAGTTCCTCTGCGGTAGCCTCTCCATGGGGTCAGCAATTCACACTGACGCCCATAGTTCTTGCAAACTTCATGTTCCATATTGTTCTGTATTTATGAATTACTTTGCTTGATTATAAATTTCGGGTTCTGACGACACATTGTAGATGTAATCGCCACACTTTACCAAAAGGCATTTATCCCCATAGTAAAGTTTCTTCATTCCTGCCACACTTCCTGTGCGGTGGAAATTAGGGAATCGGCTTAACTGTGCCACTCTCCCTTGTTCAATGGTCATTTTCTTTACTCTCATAGCGAATCACATTGTGAAGCCGAGTGCAAACCCGATAATAAGTAAGAGGTAGAGCATACCGAATACGCCCATAACTAATAGTATCTGAGCCAAAAACTTGATAGTGGATAGGAAGCCCTTCCCCTTATAAGTGAATATCTTTTGTTCCATAGTTCTGAATTTAGAGGGTTGAATCCAATTCTTTTCCCTTTTGTGAAGCTCAGTTGAGCTTCTTCGGCAGGGCAAGCCGTTTTTCGTGCAAGTCAAAAACTGCGGACTAAAGGGAGAAAAAGGCAAGTGTGCAGGCGCGGACAAAACCGGGATACCCATTTTTTGAGGCACGATAAAAATGGGAGGCTCACGGTTGCAGTCCTCGCCCGCAAGCGTAGCGATCACTTGCAGTTTCCCCTGTCCGCAGTAACTTTGCACAGAAAAACAGCTCCCTGTCGAGACTCAATCTCTCACAAGAGAATTAGAAAGTAAGGATATCGGGGTATTCAAAAGAATGGTGATGATACGGAAAGAAGCCGAAGTGAAGTGTAACGGAACTTCGGGATGTTTCGGTATCATTACTGAAGTCGTACTGCGATTAGACGACTTATGATAATCCGGCAATTCACTCTATGAGATGCATTGGGTGAATTACCGGGAAAAGTCTTCGATTCAGATTAAATCACCGTAAGTCAGGGACGCGGAAAAGAACAAAGTGAAGCTCAGCGAACCTTGTTCTTTTCGGCGTTGCTGATAATTCGGAATCGGCTTACTTTCCTGTATAAATCGGTGAAGTATTGCTCGGTGAGAATCACGGAGCAATCTTCACCTATTTTTTCTCCCAAATGGCAGTGAAATGGTGGCGCCACATTTATATGGTTCGTCACCATTGCTGCCGACCTACGGAGTAGTTAGTCTTCCAAACAATCGGCACACCTCAGTCATAAGTGTCAACCTATGACTGGGGAGTGCCGGCAAATATTCGTTTCAGATTAGTTACCGATTCAGACGTGTATTCGATTCAGATTAAATCTTCATAAGTCAGCGACGCGGAAAAGAACAAAGTGAAGCTTGCGAACCTTGGTCTTTTCGGCGTTACTGACAATATTCGGAACGGCTTATAGTCTAAATATATCGGTGAAAGATTGCTCGGAGAGAATCACGGAGCAATCACACCAGCTTTATCTTCCAAGTGGCAGAAAATGGTGGCGCCACATTTATATGGTTCGTCACCATTACTGCCGACCTGCGGAGCAATTAGTCTTCCAAATAATCGCCACTCCTCAGTGGCATAGACAATACTTATTATTGCTACCTCAATTTTCTTTAATTCGGGGCGAGAGGTACTGGTTATGCAGTATCTGAGTATCTGTAGTGCTTCAATCCTCCAGTATTTGGGACTTCCTGCCAGTCTCAGAGCATTGAGTACTGTTTTCTTTTCCTCATCGGATGGGGCACGTCTATTTGATTTCACAAAAGAGAGCATCGCATTTGCAGCTTTATCTTCTGCTGCTCTTAAGTTATCGAAAGTCATTTCTTCTTCGGTAGTTTAATCTTTCCATTCTCCTCTTCCCACTCATTGATGTAACCGGTCAGTGCTTCAGAAATAATATCTTTCAGAAGGCTGCTCTCAACAAGTGAGATGTATTTTAGCTTACGGATTAATTCCGGATCAACAATAAAAGTAGCACGAGTTTCCTCTTTCTTTGAAGTGGTTGTTCCTTTCTTCGGTCTCCCAACATTTCTGTATCGTTTAGTCTCCAGATTCTCCTTCATCTCCTCTGTTACTTCCAAAGATTCCGGCTCTGCAGACGGTTCAATCAACTGATTATCGGATTTTATCACTTCCTGATTAGGCTCTCCCATAATGCCGTTCATCAGAGAAGCCAAGTTTTTCTTTCCCATATTACATTATGATTATCCAACTTGATTGCTTTATTACAAACAATCAAGTCGGAAATATGATTAATAATTTAGTTTACCAATTAATTTCTCGTAAGTATCTCGTCTGCAAGTGCCATATAGTCGGCTGCTCCGTTACTTTTCGGGTCATACTCAAAGATTGATTGTCCAGACAATGGCATTTCAGCCAACGCTATATTCTCACGAATCTTCGTCTTGAAAACCTTTTCGGCATAGCGACTCTCTATCATCGAGACCACCTCCTTATTGAGTTTTCGGTTATTGAACCGGGTGAAGAACACACCACCCAATTTGAGATTCGGGTTTACTCTTTTCCTGACCTCGTTAACCACATCATCGAGCATTGTCAGACCCTTCAGAGGCAGAGCCTCGGCTGTAAGGGGTATAAACAATTCATCAGATGCCACAAGCGCATTTGTCGTGACTATTCCCAAAGAGGGAGGGCAATCAATCAGGATATAATCGTAATTGGCTTGATGTTCCTCCAGAAGAGATTTCAGTATTCCCTCACGCGCAATCTTGGTAGCCATATCAATCTCCGCTCTCGCAAGTTCCAGAGAAGCCGGAACGAGGTCAAGATTCTCCCTTACCTTGACAATCGGCAACGGCTCATCCTTCACAAGAGCGTCATAAACGCTCCGCTCCGGGTCTTCATTCTGAGTGAGGGTAAAGGAAAGATTCTGCTGTGCGTCAAGGTCGATCAGCAGAACTTTCTTTCCACGGATGGCGAGTGCCGAACCGATCGAAGCGGTCGAAGTAGTTTTCCCGACACCGCCTTTATGATTGGCTATGGTTATGATTTTTGTTGACATAAGAATGGTGTTATTTATTTACAAAGATACAAAAAATATTTGATATTTTATTATTAGTTTACCAATAAAACAGATTATTAGTTTACTAATTAATTTCCTTAAGAATAAGAAAAATACCTGTCCGCACCTCCCGATGCAGACAGGACTTACAGAACATTAAAGGAACTATCTACGCACTCTCTTTTGCTTTCTCAAAAAGGAATGCGTTATTATTCACAAGACTAACGATGCGGTCGTGAAATTCAGTGTTCTTATTGCAGACTCCCCGGCTCTGTACTACCTTCCCCTGCGTAAGTGAGAACTCAATGGTCTCAATCCTCCTGCCGTCTTTATCGCGTGCAGATAGTATGACTGAATCGGGGATATTATAGTAGGATGCGGAGAATACACAATGGTGCATTGCTTCCCCCTCGGCTCGATATTCTTCTATTGAGTTAAGTACGGAAATGGTAATATCGGAATCCTTGATTACAATATTGAAGTAACGGCTCTTGGCAGTGATAAAATTCTTCTCGTCTTTTTTTGCCCTAATCATCTGCTCCCGGTCTTTTAAGATTTTCTCGGCTCTAAGATACTTACTGCTCCAATGGTCGTGAGCTTCCTTCAAATTGTCGGGACAGATATACTTCGGACTCCGGATGTCTTTTCCCAACTTATCAAGAATAGAGATTGTATCGCACCATAGGGCATAGTCGGAAGGCTCATATCCTTTTCGGTAAGCCACTTTAAGCGACTCCCAACAATTTTTGAGACGGTGATGATTGTCAGTGAAGAATCTCACTGCCTTAATATGACCTCCCTTCATTAAAGTTTCAATCCTTGAATCAGTAAGAAGATACTTCATCAGCAGGAATGGATTGCAATAAGGAATAGACCCTTTGAGTCCATTTCTTCTTAATTCCGGAATAGCGGAATAACGATGATATGTGTTGCAGTCGGAAAGTGTGATATAGACCTCTGACAGACTTCTAAGTTCAATCTCCGAACTCCAGTTGAAATTGTCAAGATAATAACCCAGTGACCTCTTTCGGGAAGTGACTGCGGTTTGACCTTTGGAATTGAGCCATAGACGGCATACCTCTATGACTTCAAAATCACTTACTAACCCTTTCCTGTATGTGGCGTTCAATCGGTATGTCCTTAAAACCTGCATTTCATCCACTACCTCTGTCGTATTGAAATAGGCGGAAGGGAAAAAGATGCGTTTATTGGTGTCAATTATATGAACCACTCTACCACAATGGGGGCATTTGATACTTTTCCCTTTTCCCTTATAGTTGAATTTGTGCCCGCAGTCTCCGCAAGTGCATTTGGAGCCGGATGTGCGGAAAGCGATGTGGTGTATCTGTGTCCTAACCGCCCAATCATAGGCTTTGGGAGTGATGTCGGCAAGTTTCGTATTTGAAATCATGACCAACTTTTCAAATTGAGTGCGTGGCTTCATAATCAGAAATCATCAAAAAGTGAAGGAATGGGGGTTGATTGTGTTTGTGGTTTGACTGCTTTTGGTTTGGCATTACGCGCTCTGACCTTAGCCAACTCTTCCTCCTGAAATCGTTTCAACGCCAACGCTCTCTGCTCCGCTTTCTCTTCCTCCGTCAGTTCTATATGGTGGTTCACCACAACTTGACAATGTTTCATATCGGGTATCTTCAACTCGGCTTCCTCGGCTGCATGGACGGCAAACGAGAACACTTCATCATCAGTCCAGCCACACACTCCCGACCTCTGAACCTCCGATATGATATAAGCCACAATATCCTCAATCGGTCGGTTCACGGCTTCATACTTAGCCTTGAACAGTTCATCTTCTTCGGCTCTCTTATCAAGATAAGCCTTGATAACTACTCCGAAACGCTCGGTACCTCTCGGCAGTTTCTTTGTTCCCTCCTGCTTAGTCGCGGTGGGTGTAGTTTGGGTTGAACCCTTAATCTCGTTCATAGTTCCTTGTGCTAAAAGATTAAAAAGTCATTACATTACATTCCAATACGTCTGTGGGTAAACCGAAAGCCGGATAATGTGTGAAATATGGGTGTATAGTCCCATTATTATCAGATGCCGGACTTATATTCTGTACATTATTCCCCTCCCACCAATCATCGGCAAGTGCTTTTTCTTGGTCTGTTAAGCCTGTGCTATCTCCGTTAATGAGATAGCACATAGCCCATACAGGAATAGGTTCTATGAAAAACTCCATAAGGTATGAATTTAGAAATGATAGTCTAAAACTGCTCCGAAATAGAGTTTCTGACCGATAGTCAATTCACTTACAATCTTCATAAGTGAACGTGAACGCTCAGCAGTTCCTTCTCCTCCATAGAAAGCTGAAACAAAAAGACAATCGGTCGCGAGTGGATTTAGGATATATTTCTGCAACTGCCACACTGGACCCACTCCCTTCATCAGATTGCAGGGATTGATTGCATTGGCTCTCTCGTGGATTCTCTTTGCATACTCCTTACTCCACTCTGTATATCCCCCCTTATAGGTTGCAGACTCTCCGTCGGGATTGAGGGTGAACATTCCTTTGGGAAGTAGATTCTCCACTATCCTCTTGATATGGTGCTTTCGTTCGGTTTCATTGAGTTCTGACGCATAGTCTATGTACGCCATTTCTCCCTCATTGATTCTATCGGGATTAATGAAATCCTCCTTATGGATAGGATTTGTGTTGACTTGAAAAATTAAGCTGTGCATAGTTCCAAAAGTTTAATGTTCAATTCTTTTCCCTTTTGTTTAGCTCGTTAGAGCTTCTCCGGCAGGGATCGCCGTTTTACATGCAATCCACACTGCGGACAATAGGGAGAAGTAAGGCAAGTGTGAAATATTCGGAACTACCGGGATACCTATTTTTGAGGAACGAAAAAATATGGAGGCTCACGGGAGTGAAGAATATGGAAAGCGAAGCGATACTTGCCGATTCTCCCGGATGCAGTAACTTTGCATGGTAAACGCAGTCCTGACGGTGAAGTCTTACAACAAAACAGGTAAAAAGCTTCACTGATTATTGTTCATAAGACAAAAATTTGTAATTTTGTAGTTCTCAAAATACTTAATTTGCAAAATGAAACTAAATCTATTCATTTTATTCTTAGCTTTATTCGGATTATCTTTTATGGTCCGAGCCAATGATATTCAACTTGAAACAGAAACGATTAACGGTCTGGAGATTCATTGGCAACCTGAAACTACAGATACGGTTAAAACCATCCTTAGAGAGTTGGTGAGTAATATGGTAAAGATTGAAGGAGGAGAGTTTACTATGGGTTCTGATGGAGTCTATGACGGATTGGAACTTTATGGAGATGAAACTCCGATGCACACCGAAAAGGTGAAGGACTTTTATCTTTCCAAATATGAACTCAGTCAACTTGAATGGTGGGCGGTTATGGGTGAAGATCCTGAATCATGGAAGAATGCAGATGTCTACAAAGGTCCCAATAAGCCAATTCATACTATTAGTTTTGAGGAAGGTCTTGATTTCATTGATAAACTGAATTCCATTACTGGACTATCTTTCAGATTGCCCTACGAGGCGGAATGGGAGTATGCCGCTAAGGGTGGTAAGTATTCTCACGGATATACATTTGCCGGAAGTGATAATCTTGATGAAGTAGGGTGGTACAAAGTAAATACAGCCTACGTTGAGTTTGAGGGGCAGGATCGAGGCTTAAAATCTCCAAACGAACTTGGATTGTATGATATGTCAGGGAATGTACAGGAAAGAGTTTCAGAAGGCTGGAGAAATCACTATGATTCAGAACCCTTAGGAGGTTCTTTCCACACAAGCCGAGGTGGTGACTGGCATAATGGCGAAGAACATTGTAGAGTTACAGCTAGAAGTATGTCAATATGGCCATGTAATGTAGAAGGAATGAGGTTGGCATTGTAAATAGTATTCTCATTTGGAACTGTCAGACTACACGTTCCAGAGAATTTTTAATATGGAAATCTTCTATTGATGGAAGAAAAATTAGCTGGTCTCCGCACATCACGTGTGAAGACCAGCTAAACGTTTAGTTACTTCTTTATCTGTTCTCTACGCATCTCGCGCAAAGAGCAGTACTTATCATTTTTACATCTATTTACTTAAACTTAAAAACTAACCTAATGAATCAAGCTGTTAGGAAAGAAGTTATAAGTAGCTATTGTGAATTAATAATGGGATTTACTACTTCTTAGATTCCTCTAAGGATAGTTTACGGAACTGCTTCAATAGCGGTTCCAATTCTAAGGAAACACGACGGGCACGGAGACCGGCTGCCTTATTGCCATTTGTAGCCTGTGCTGTTGCATCAGATTTGAATTTCTCAGCCAATTCTGAGATATGATTTATCAGTTCTTTCATATCTTAAGTTATTTTTATGATTGTATATTAGAGGATCGGAATATCAAAAGAGTTTACCACGCAATCAACATCTTTATCGATAATACACCAGTATTCCGAATGATAAGGAAGACCGTCAGAGGTCTTTGCGGTATATTCCACTTTGACTTTCCAACCGGAGAAAGGTTTCTTCTCGTTGGAGTTCTCCAAGGAGAAAGGATTGACAGAGCGAAGAGCAGAGGCAGCAGCCATCTGTCTTTCCATAAGGGAGGTAACACCACTGTTGGGCGCACCCAAATTCTCCATATTCTCTGTCTGTTCCATCACTTTCTGATTAACTTTCATCATAGCTACTGCAAGATTCATTTTCTCCTCCTGTGAGATATAATCTCGACCGAAAACAGAGTCCGGTTCACTAATCGCTATGATCTCCACGGTCTCCGGATTATCAACTGTTGCAAGCAGACCTTTCTGTGCCAGCTCGCAAGCTTGTTTAGACTTATCGATAGAACAGCTGATAAGACAGAAAACCGAACTCCATAGTATGACAGCGGTTATTGCCATCATTGAAAAAACACCACTTGTCTTCATATCTTTACAATTTGAAGTTTATCAGGAGAGAGACCAAGACGCTTTCGGTAGATAGAGCCATCATCTCGATACATTTCCAATTCTTTGGTTGTCATTCCCTTCTCGCAGATTTCTGTTGCTTCTTCAAGGGATATCTGGTGTCCTCCGATGTTCCTCCAGATAGAGAAATTACACTGATTTTCCTGATTGGAATAGTTAGAGCAGTTAAAAGCTCTGGCACCTACGCGAATATCACCGCCGCATTTCGGGCACTTCCCGATAACAGACTGCATATTCACTGCACCATTCTGATCAAGTTCGAGAACAGTCGGGAAAGTCTTACCCTCTTTGGTAGCGAAACCATCGAGCATAATCTTTCTATCTTTGAGAAGAATGGTAATTTCATCATCTGACATCTTACGGTTTCCTAATATACCGTTGATGTAAAGTGAACATGAGGGTGTTTCCCCAATTGCATTCTCGCATCGGTAACCTTTACATGTCTTCACTACACTACCACCACACATCGGACATTGCCCGATAATTTTCTTTTCTTGTTCCATTATTTTAGGTTATTATTGAATTATTTACTAAAGGGAAATAAACTAAGGATTGACCTGTCCCTCGAGTTTTCCTCACTTATATAGCCAGTCACCGAAGCTTGCATTCCAGTTCAGTACTTTATCTCTGGAAAGACCGGATCGATTCCAGTCAGCGATAAGACCATTGACTATATTCTGTCCAGACATGACGGTAGCCCATCCTTCCGGATCAAGAGAAAACCAAAGGTCATTCCACGACAGAGTGCGAATCTGCCAGGCGAGGATAAACAGGTCAGTATTTATATTCTCCAGACGCGTCACCACCTCATTGGCTATATAATATCTCTCCCCCGAATCCAACAGGTTCACTTTATGTTTCTCAGTATTCCCCTCGGCATTAGTTACATTGTAAGTTCCCGAAGTGACCAGCTGTTGCATAAATGGATATAAGGCTGTCATTTGAGATGTCGCATCCGTTATCTCACGAGATACTAAAGCTGCGATAGCTGTTCCTTTCAAGTTCCCTTTCACGGACTTGGCTAAGAGTTCAGCATTCTTTGGTATCTCTACCGTTACCAATTCGGCAGCTCGCTTAATCTGATATATATTTTGCATGGCTCCCTGAGCATTAGAGAGATATTCCAACATCTTGTTCTCCACCTTATGTACACGGTCAAGAGCCACAGTAACGGCAGTTTCAGCAGTAATAATTTTCTGCTGAATATCCCGGCGTTTCGTATGCTGATTCTTCAGTTCATTGGTCTGCAATAAGACGGTTGTAGTCAGAGCCGGGTCAGTCTGCTGGGCGTATGCCGGACTGGTTATTCCTATGAACAGAGTTGCCAAGCCTATTGATAAAAATTTTCTATTTGTCATAATTTTTATGATTTATCTTTAGAAGTCTCTATAATTTCGTTTCCTTCCATCCTATTGGTGTATAGATTGAGACAGGTACGGACATAGTTATCATATTTATCTCTAACCTCTTTGCATAGTCTTGCGGCATCTATATAGTCGTTATTAACTATTTTAGAACCGATATAATCCATAATAAATCTTGAAATCGCAGTATGGATATTGATATGATCTATATAATCGATAGCTCTACATACTTCCTCTAAGTCATATTTTTCGGATGTCCTTGGACAGATATGTGTTCTACAAATGACCTTTCGGGTGTCAGAATCCGTTAGTTCTTTAAAAAATGCAACATCGAATCCGTCTGCATGACAAAAAAAATTGACCGAGAAGAATAGATCTGAGGGTAGAATATGAACACCATAGAAATCATCATCATTATCATAATCATCTTTGGCTATAAATATTATTTGTCTCATACTTATAATTTTAATGATGATTTTCTTTGTTCAGCAAGATTCTGGTCGCGTTCTGTTTTAGAGGGAGAGAAAGAGACTTCCATGGACTTATTCAATAGACAGTCGTTCCAGTCTTTGAAATCTCTCGGTGGCTGGAGATGTCCCATCTTGCGATGAACTGACACCTCCTTTGAAACCTGTGGATAGATTGGTCTTGTAGGGTCAACTGTGAAAGATTTACCCTTCATCTCTACTGAGATCTCAGAATCGGTCTTATTGATTTTTAGAGGTATATTCTCAGCGATAGCCATAAGGCGTAATCCGTTAGTACGCCCCGGAAGGTCATTGTCAAAGCAATCGAAAGCCTTTGCATTTGGGAATCGTTTCAGTACATCCTTAACCTGACCATCGGAGAAAGTCCCTCCGATAGATACAAAGGCAATCTCTCTATCCAGTGTCTTGTTCCGCATCTGATAAAGAGCCATAGCGTCAAAAGCAGACTCGCAGAAATAGATAGCCGTAACCCCCTGTGTATTCCCTTTTGAAAGGTCAGCTACCCAACAGGCAGAAGAAGAGTTGGTGCCGGCAGCCTTTGACTTATATCCTCCAACACCTCGCAATTCATATCCCACAATACCGATTGTTTGTGAGTTAGTATATGGGAAGCCTACATTGTACCCATCGAAGTTTTGATTTTTGGTATCATGTACCAGAGAAATGAAAGGAGAGAAGGCTTTGACCGTATCCTTAGATAGTCCCCGTTGATAGAAGATAGCAGGAAGTGAATCCATATCGATCTGCTTTATCTTGTATCTCTTCGGGTCAAACTCCTGTGGTTGGTGTCCTTTCCCGACATATTCCTCTTTGGATTTATATTCAGATTCAGGCATATTTGCAAAACGAGCCAAAACTTTAGCAACCTTCTGCCAGTCATCTTTCCCGTCAACAAAGAAGGCATTAAGGTTCTCCTTGATAAGAGTTACCACATCACCTTTCTCACCATTACGTCGAAAGAAAGTCTGGGAAGATTTATCATTCACATTACGTATAACTATAGTATCAGATTTGCCGTGACTATCTCCGAGTACCATCTCAAAATACCTACCCACTCCGGCTTTCCTATCAACTCTATATCCGAGAGAATAGGCAACATCCTCTATGCCTACTCTTGATTTTAGTTGTTTGAAATCAACTTTATAGCTCATTTTTCGCTGAATTTAGGTTAAAGTATAAGAGATTTTTTCTTATCATTCGACTGCGACATCTTCTCCAGTTCCGGTTCAAAATGCTTCTTCACAGTCATTGCCAAAAATGCCTCCTTGTCCTTCATATCGGTAAGTTGGAAATAGGTCTTGGCAGTTGATTTCTCTATCGGCTTGAACCCGGTCTCCTGACCATCGAATGTCGCACGGAGAGCATATCCTCCATCTCTGGTCTTGACGATAGCCGCATTTTTGAATGGAATTTCCTCATTGGGGTCAAGGGGTCTGAAAGGGTCATTCTTGATAAGGTATGGAGTGGCACCAAGGTTAAGTTGCTGTGCATCCACACGGTCAAGAATCATCTCGGAAGCCTTATTCACGTCAGTCATTACAGAAGTGATGAACTTTGGCTCCTCCTTTAAGGTCTGAATCCAAGAATCGAGATAAGCCGCCGAGTTATCAGTAATCTTCTTGTCGAAACCCATAGAATGGGAAACCATCGCTGCTGTAAGCTCAGCCACAAGTTCCTCCTTGGCATACTTCTTATCACCGAAACGTCCGCCCATCTCGCGGTTGAGACGTTCAGGAGTCATAGTTGAATGAGCCATTTCGTGAAGCATTGTGGAGTAGAACTCCTGACCGCTCCTGTAAATCTCATCCGGACTTCCTCCCTGGTTGAACTGGGCTTTCATCGGTAATACCACCATATCATGTGCCGGAGAATAATATGCACCTACTTGCGGAGTATCTGCCTTGATCGGACAGACCCACGACTGTTGACGAATCATCTCATCGAGAGCCGGGTGACGATACATCCCTACGGTGTCGGAAAACTCCGGCACCTTGAACTTATCGAGTAGTTTCTGGACACGTTCAGGCTGAACCTCCCTCAGATTGGTCTGGTCGATATTATATACAGGGAAAGCCTTGATAAATGGGATCACTGTCAGCTCTTTCCGTTCCTCCTTGCTCATGGCGCGGTAGTCAGGTTCCTGAACCTTTTTACCGTTCTTATCCTTAATCATCATATCCCAATAGACCACCGGAAATGATTTCTCACCTTTAAGGACATGGGCCTTAAGATTGTGAGCCTGATTAAAGGTGAGATACACAGGAATCTGATAACCGCTCATGGCGGTGTGCATCTGGAGAAAGAAAGAGTTGGAGCCGGAATAGTTACGTCCCCCTATATTTTGGGGGAGTCCACCGCCCTGACCCTCGATCCAGCCTTTCTTCCAGTCGGAGGCTTTCATCTGCTCCATGCGGTCAATCATCATCTGAGCGAAACGGTCGAGCGCAGCCTGACCCGCGCCCACCGTCTGCTTCGGACGAGGATTCTCATTCATTCCAAATGCCATACTCCTCGTTGTCGATTACCTGCATATCCATAGCATCAATCTCTGTTTGTTCCAGATAGAACTCAGCTGCATCATCGCAAGGCTCTACACCATGGCTATCGCACCATGCAATGAACTCCTGTGCGTCATCACCTTCAAGCACAAAGCGGAGATGACCTATCTTCCCTTCCTGAAGAAGCTGTACACGTTCATCGTATGAGAGAGGGGCATGAGTCAGTTCAGACTCGTTATTGTTGTTTTCAATATTCCTCATAAATAGAAAATTCATATAGTAGGTTTTACATTTTCAATGACTTGTTCTTCTCCTGCTTTTGGTTTTCCGACACTTTAATCTTCTCCCATATCTCCGCGTCGAGATACTTCAACGCGAGCTGGTCGCGTGTGGCAGTCTTGGTCTTGAAAAGTGAGTAACCGTCATCAAAGGAGATTTCTTTCTTCGAGGTCTTCCCCATTTCACCAAGGTCGGCAGAGACATACCATTTGCCGTCATTGCGGTCTTTGGTAACACGACCGAAGTCCGATTCCTTAATAGCCATAGGAGTCTTGAACTCTTCATAGTGAGACTTGAGATGAAGCCTATCACCGAAGTTTTTAAGTACTAATTGGGAAGCGGTCATTGTACGGTCAAAGTAGTGGTTAAGATCCTCTTTGGAAGCCACGGTTGACATCTGTATGCCGTCAACTTTGGCATAGAACTTATATTTGCCGTAATCCTCATGCTCCGGATTCTTCTCCTTATAGACATTGAACTTCTCAATGTTCTTGTATTCTCCTTTTTCTCCTGTCGGTAGATAAGGTGCCTTAAATACTTCCTCATTGTATTTCGGCATTATCTTCGATGGATAATACTTCCACATCAGCGACTGAACAGAAATCTCCTTATTCTTGTAGGCTGCGAGGTCAGCCGGATCCATCTTCTGAGGTTTTAGTTGCTCACCGTTAAGTTTGGCGGTAAAATACCATTCCTCCGGGTTCTTGGTACTCTGAAAGGCATGACCATGAGTGACTTTATCGCCATTGGCAGTCACCATCTGAGGTGGTCGCTGCTGACGCTCGGTCTTAGTCTCCTGAGTCTGCTCATTCTTCTGCTCGACCTTCTGTTCCTTGGTCGGCTTGGGAGCCTCCACTACGGCTTCCTCTTTCTTCTTTCTGGGCATTTCGGGTGAATTAATGGGTTGTTGTATAGGTTTTCCGGCAGGAGAGACCAACTCCGTAACTTTTCTGTCAGTCTCCTCCTTCTTCCTTATTTTCGGATCTTCAAGTTGCTCGCATATCGCGACTCTCTGACCGGCTCGCACAAGTTTCGGGAGGTAAGTGTCAAGGGCGTGATGTGGAAAGGATGTTGTAGGTACGCTCTGTCCCTTGATATTCTCACTTTTTACCGGAAGGTCGAGAATCTGCTGGGATTTGAGTGCATCCTCCCTGAACGACTGGTAAGTGTCCTTAACTCGGAAAAGCAAGACTGCATCCGGATGTTTGCTTTTCATCTGATCATACTGATTCAGCAGACCGATGATTTCTTTCTCTCTTGGAGAGGAAAGACCTAATACCTGAGAAGCGTACTTACCCTTATTGATTTCCCAGGCGTGGTTTATCATCATCTCCACGGTGTCTCTGGAGAATGAGATGTATGGTTCAATACCGTCATATCCGGGAAAATTCTCAAGCCTTTTCACCTCCTTATCGATCCATTTTTGAATCTTGTCGGCACGTCCCTCGAAGTTACCTTTCAACAAAGCCTCCTTAGTCTGAATCTTCTTATTAAGCGGATTATAGAATGACTTCTCATTCATTACCTTGTCCGCTATTTTATCGGATACAGAGAATAATTCCTTGATAAACTCCTTATCCTCCGGGGCAAATCTTGGATTCTGTGGCATAGCGATCAGAGTTTCACTCCTTCAGAGCGTTTTTCATTACGATCTTTTACGAGGTCAAAACGCAGGGCACGGTCTCGTGAATCACGGTCAACAACCTGCTGATACTCCCATCGGTTACGGTCAGTCATTACAAGTCCGACATATTCAGGATGTTCCATATCATACTTAATCTTTTGCTGACGTTCCCACTCCCTCATATCGCCTTGGATAACCTTGAATCCCTGCGGTTCTTTAAGGTCTATGCCGACAGTGACTTTCTGATCGCCGACATTGAGTTCCATCGGTTTTCCTTCACGGATAGACTGTTTCTGCTGTGTACCAAGCTCAATATCGTTGACCTTCTCCATTTCGCGTACCTTTTCCTCAATCTTGATTTCGGTGATACGCCTATGGATTATTGATTTGGTCTCCGGATCAAGCTGGAGATACTGCTGAGTTTTCTCCCCGTTGACATCAATGGCTTTCTGAATCACATCTCCCTTATTAAGTTTCTCCACCTCCTGTGGAGTAAGACGGAGGAATGCGTTACGGCTCTCGTCAAGTTCAGCGCGTACAGGGTAAGCCATCAAAGCCGGATTCCCCTGACTGTCCGCTGTCATCTGGAGTTTGAGGGGCAAGGTGATTACATCACCGTTCCTGGCATTGATGGAAACCTGTAACAAAGGAGTGACTTCGCCGGAAATCAAAGCCTTCTTAACATCGGAGGGGAGTAAATCTGCCTTTTCCCTATCAATACCGAGCAAACGTAGCTTCTCATAGGGCAGTGCAGTGGAATTTTTATTCTCTTCCATTTACTAATTATTCAAAAATGATTACTAATTTTGCAGTGGCTAAACCGCATATTTCGATACAAAATTATCCACCGATAAAGTGATATAAAGAAATGTGCGACAAGAAAATATTAGTAATTCTGCTGATGCTGATACCCTTAGTGGGACGAGCGGAATTTTATACGATTACCAAAGAGAATGAGATCCCTTATTCTAATAAAGGCAAGTTGGTGCAAAGTGTTGATACAATGATTCATACCGAGGAGTGTGTTGATAGTATTCAGGTAACGGAAACCTATGGAAATAAGGTATCAGAATATCCTAAAACTAAGGTATATGCACAAAAATGTTACACTTACACGTCTTCTGAAAAGGGTATAACTTACGCAGAAGCAAGGGGAAGAATACCACGTACGAATGCTTCCAAGAGGGATAATAAGGTAGGAAATGACTTGCCGGAACTAACCATTCCGAACTTGCTTAGAGAAATCAAGAATAATGGAATTAAATATCCAAAGATAGTTCTGGCACAGGCAATCCTTGAAACCGGTTGGTTTAAGTCATCAGTATGTCGGAATAAGAACAATCTATTCGGTCTGACCAATCCACGGACAAAGACCTACTATGAGTTTGACCACTGGACAGAATCCGTGGCAGCATATTACTCCAAAGTGCAGTATAAATACAAGGGAGGAAACTATCTGCTTTGGCTACGAGATATTGGCTATGCCGAGGATAAAGGGTATATTCAGGCTGTGATAAGAGTGTTGAAACAACTATAAAAATGTTTGTGAATCAAAGCAGAAATAATATAAAATATTTGGATAAATAGAACTAATTAGTTATATTTGCGTTATGAAAGAAGACGAGATACCACCACTTAGACAATTATATAGAACACCTGAATTTGAGGAGTTCTATCAATCTTTGCCGGATAAAGTAAAGATGAAATGTGACTATGTTCTACAGATAGTTGGCACAGTTTATAACATAACCACAAAATTTGTAAAACATATAGAAAAAACTGAACTCTATGAAATGAGGGTTTCTGTTGGAAACAATGAGTATAGAACTGTCATGTTCGCGATTGATCACAGCAATCTCATAGAGGCAAGACGCATAATCCTTCTGAATGGCTTTCAAAAGAAATCATCAAAGGATTATAAAAAGGAGATAGAAAAAGGATTACGGATATTAAAACGTTATGCAGAATGATAAAGATAGATGAAAATAAATTGGCAGCATTGCCGACAGCAGATGAAATGCTTGACAGTAAGTATGGCAGCTCCGGAACTGCTGAAAGGGAGGAATTTAATGCCAAGGCGATAGCATGGTATTATGGAACAATCCTGCGTGAACGAAGACGAGAGTTGAAATTAACACAGCGAGAGGTTGCGGAGAAGATAGGTCGTGAGCAGACATATATAGCGAGAGTGGAAAAAGGGAAGGCGGATATACAGTTATCAAGTTTCTTCAGGATAGCAGCTGTCTTAGGCTTACAGTTCATACCTACTGTTGCCTCTGTTTTAAAATAAAGGATGGCTATATATAACTAAATAAAAGTAGGTGTACCGGATAGAAGGCGTAGAAGCTATATTTAGCTACTATGCCTTTAATATTTCCACGAGAGCCGTCATAAAGGATGATTACGAATGAAGCGAGGATTGCCCCTATAAATCCATAGTGCATCATAAGCGGAAAAGTGAATAGGACCTGGAGTAATGACTGTGAGGGAAAATGAATAAGGCTTTTAGGAGTCCAAGGGCAAGAAGTCTGAAACCGGAGCATATAGAAGAGGATGATCATCAAAACTCCGCGCCAGTCATAATCAGACCTGAGGTAGTATGCAAGTACGCAAAAGCATAACATTGCAACAAAGCATATCGGTCCGTGTTCACACAGCCGGTCAAATACACAGATTGCCAATAGACCCATTGCCAAGGTAAACATCACATTATGACTGCCGTCAAGACCGGTAGCAAACATCCAAGGGATTTCACTTACAAAGCCGAACCCCAACAGTAGAAGGAAGTATCGCCAACGATTCCGACTATAAGCAGCACCCTCGGCAATCAGGAAAGCGAATACCGGGAAGGCAATTCTCCCGACAGTACGCATCAGATGGTAAGCCGGAGTGTCAGGTTCTATGAAGAACCATGCAATATGATCGATTACCATAGAGATAACCGCTATTAATTTAAGACCACTCCCGCTCAGCCGGAGCGAGAGTGGCACATTGAAAGATGACATAGAAGCCATTGGTTAGAGATGAAAAAAGTATATATGTTAGGATTAAGTTAAGCCATTCCGAGAAGTTCCTTCACCATAGACTCCACTTCCTGATTGACACGCTTGAAGTTACGGTTCAGCATAATCTCCTTCTCCCGTGCATCCTTGAACTCATAGATTTTGGGAAGCTCCACATAATGGTCTTCCTCATCCTTGATAGCCTTCATATCGAAGTGGGTCTTGCAGAAATACTTAGTGGTCTTGAACTCCTCCGACTGCTCGATGTCGAAATTATTCAGCATAGACTTGTCGGTAGCTGTGAAATCACGCGCAGCCTGACCTGCCAGCCAGCCGGTAGCCATATCAGCAATCTTCGCTGCCGGAACCAAATAATCAAGTTTCTCAGAGATAGAAGTCGATACCTTGGAATCATTGATAGTGATTGAGGTAGAAGTCTGCTTCGCCTTACCGAACACATCATTCTGCGCCCATTCCAAAGTTTCCTTATTACGGGCAGCTCCCATAAAGATATTACCGCAGGTAGTGATGATTTTCTGCATACCCACCTTGCCGTAATCCGCCTCCAACTGAGGCAACTCCTGAAAACCTAGAGTCACGGCAACCTTATTGCTTCGGGCAGTACCGATAAGACGGTCAATCTTATGGAAGTATAGAGTTGGTAACTCATCGACAATGATACTCACAGGAATATTCCCCTTGGAATTGACACGGGTAATCAGACGATTCAACACAAGTGCATTAAGTGAGCCAATTACCTGTTCTTTCTCCGGGTCATTGGCAATCACAAGATAACTCGGACTTTTCGGATCTGAAATCTTGAGGTCGAAATCATCCCCGGTAAAAACCCAGAAAGCTTCCGGAGAAACGAGCCGTGCGGCATTGACACGGAGCGTACCGACCATACCTTCCAACTGGTCATTAGCCTTATTCTTGTAAGCGGACTGGAAGGGAGCCATAAGAGATGCAATCTTATCATCCTGCATCAGAATATTGAACACTTCATCGTAAGGTCTTCCGAGGAACGACAGAACGTGGGGCATATCAGAGAACTCACCGGTTATAGTGTCCGGCTCAACCTCATTACCCTTATCATCCTCATACCAGCAACGGTCAATCTTAATCTGCTTACCGTTGCAGTCCTTATATTCAAATCCGTTAAGGTCAACGAAAAGTCTATCCTCATCAGTAGAGACATCGATTCCATCCTCATTCACGAAATCGAGAACCACCTCACCATTCTCATCAAGAGCATTGAAATCATCCCAGTTGCGTATCACAATCTCCAATTTCTTTCCCTCATGTAAAATCATACGGCGGAGTTTACGACCATTCTTGAAACCGACAGGGTGGAAATTGACAAAGAAATAGATGATAGCCGCAAGAAAGTTTTCAGCAGAATTGGTGAAGAACGCCTCCGAACCACCTTTCTTCTCTCCACCACCCTTATTGAGGGAGGCAAGCAGAGTGGCTGCCGTCTCAGATGCAGCTGCAAGGTCAGGAATGTACTTTCTCTGTATAGGATTGATACGGTTTGAATACTCCACATCCGTAAAGTTTACGATACGGAAGCCGCAGTCATTCGGCAATTTTCCACTCTTACGGTTCTTACAGAACTGATAGAAAAGTGTCTTCGCAAGCGTGGGAAACTTATAATCGTAAACCATCATGGCAAAACCCTTTTCAGCGTGCTGTCTGATAAAGGGGTCAATGATACCGAATGACTTACCAGATCCAGGTGTACCCAATACGATAGTACCTCGGAACGGATTGATAATGTTTATCCATCCTTGGTGCATCCTCTTCTTGAAATAGTAGAGCATAGGGATATTCACCGAATAAGGTGTCTCAGCCTTGACAGTTGACTGCTCGAAAGATTCATTCTCGAAGTTGAAACGATCCTCGCCGACCTTAAGATTATAATACTTAGCTATACCGTCAAGCCCCTGATGGAAAAGCATAGTACCCACCACAGAACAGAAGGCATACAGTACACGGTTTGCCGGGAAACCGAACATCGACACACCCCATTCACCGTGATGAAATACAAAGCACAATCCTACGAGAAGCACACCTGCCAAAGCCGGATATACCACCATAGTACGGACATTGAACTTCATTGCTTTCTTCGCCTTGGTGCCGATAGCCACAATACAGATACAGACCAGTTCAGCAATCTTACATCCCGCTACGGAATTAAATATCTTGAATCTTGCGAGAAGTTCGAGGATGAATCCAGTGATACGGTTATCAGCCGTAATCGGCAGGTTCATAACAATCTCGATAATCAGGAAAATATAGATGCAGCTACGGAAGTAGTTATACATCATTTGTTGTTCCTTGGTTTCTTCTGTGCTCATGGCATTTTTTAGCTATCTGAATCAGAAATCGAATTATGTCTTCCGAAAACTTCCCTGACTCCTTCATTACATATCTCCCGTAAACTCTTGATAGCCTCAGATATATGAGAAATATCCTCTTCCGTATCAATTGCAAGATTTTGATAATGCTCCGAGAATATATAAACCAATTTATTTGGGGCATCAACAACATCATCTATGACGCGCTCATCCATATGTTCAAATTTATATTTCTTCATATTTAGAAGGGGATAGTGACCCCTACCAGGAGTCCGTTCTTGAAAAGATCTCCGTGCAGGAAGCATACATTGTTCTTCTGAATGATAGAGAACTCCACACCGCTTGCGAAGATATAATTATACTCAAACCCGGCTTCAAGACCGAGGAAAAACTTTTGTTCGGTAGCACCAAAAATCGGACCGCCACGTAAACGGAAATTAGCGTTCTTGAATCTCTTCAGCTGATGCTTGTAGAGAATACCTCCGTCCCAATAATATCCTTTCCAGAACTGACCCTGACCGGATTTCCAATGATTTCCGATCTCACCGAAAGCTTCAAAAGCCTTACCGTAAGAGAAAGGATATTCATAACCGATAGAGGCGTTCAGGGTAGAGGGGAAAAGGAAACCTGCATTTACAGTCAACTTGTTATCAGCGGATGCAGACAGTCCGCTTACCATACAGACAAGACTCACAAGAAGAGTCTTAACATATAATTTGAATTTACCGGCAGTTTTCATTTGGCAGTATAGATATGAGTTTGATTATGATAGGGAGTCTTATTGAGAATATCAGTGTCAAAAGCGTCCGCATTGAGGATATCCTCATAATGTATGGTCATAGTTATCACACGACCGCTTATCTGATTCTCCGAGATTTCGAGAGTCAACATCTTCTCATCAGGGAAAGTCAGTTTGGGAAGCACCAGAACATTGCGGTAATTTTTCTTGAACTTTTTAGCCAAATTCAGTGTGAAAGCAGGAGTAAGCTCCAGACTTTGAGAATTGGTAGCCTTGACCTCCTTCCGGTCAACGAGCTTCACACGCATCTCATCAATGGCGTAAGGAATCTTCGTCTTGTTCTCCAGAGAATAATCAATGAAAAAATAGTCACCCACGGAATAGATATTGTTGACCACCGCTTTCATGCCATGCTTCTTCGATACAATCTGATTATACTTCCGGTCAGAGCCATAGACAGCCCAGGCATAACGCGCCATCTCCGACTCCGGCATAGAGACATCAGGATTGATGTATGACTCCATCTGTGAGTAGGGGACGTGAAGAATAGAGGCGGCTCGCTGAGGATTTGAAGTATATACCACATCGTACTGAGCGAGATGACGCTCACCGATGAGAGTCACCGTTCCGATAAGCTCCTGTTCCCGATAGTGAGCAGGACGCAAGTCAGGATCAGTCTCATCCTGACCCTCGATGAAAGGTTTGATACGCACGATATTGTCGGCACACTGATTACCGGCAATCTTGGAAGTGGATATATCCACCATCTTGATATTCTCCGGCATGACGATGTGGGTAGTCACATCGGAGTTGACGAAAATTTTTTCCTTGGCAGAAGTTAAGGAAACAGAGCATATAACGGCGAGAGCAGCCGTAAGAAATTTCAGTTTCATAATAATCTTGGTTAATATCTTGATTTATGAATTATCATTGATATTACTATTATTAAATATGATTAAACTACTAATCATAAATATGAATAGTAATATAGTTTACTAATTAATAGATCATCTTGCCTCGTCAGAATTAATGAGGTAAACGATTGTGTTATACTTGATTTTGGCACGGTTCTTCCTAATATTAGCAGAAACGGCAGAAGTAGCGGAATTATAGAGATTCTGTAACGCCTGAAGAGCTATAGCCTCACCTGAGATACCACCATAACCGGATTCATTACCACTGTCAAAGCTGATATTCTGCTGAACAGTATTAGCCCCCGCTTCCTTCATAAAGTCACGGAAAGCGGACTCAGGTACATAGAAACCCTCCATACCATCATTGTCAAAAACCGACAGATTTACATTGATGAACTTTCCGCCGATCAGGATACTGGTAACAGCTGCGCGAACACGTTGCTGACCGAACCCTGTAACCGTTCCATAGAGATAGGTGCCCTTCTTAAGTTTTGTACCGTTGACCGTAACATCATCAAGGAGTTTGAAACGGAGACGAGTACCCTCGTGAGCCTTGGTAGTCTTATCGATCATCGCACGGATTAGAGATGCGTCCGCCTGCTCAACGGCACTCCCGACAGTATTGAACTTATCGACATTGGTTTCAGTTGACCTGATGACAAGTTTTGGACGGTTGCGCTCACGCTCCTCAGCCTTAGCCTTGGCAATGGAATCGTTACGTTGCTTATGCAGAGCAATCTCCTTCTCCTGCTCCGGATTATAAGATAATCCGGCTTCGATAGCCTTCTGACGCTCATAACTCCTGCGCTGGATCTCCTCCAGTTCAGAAGCGAAATCATCAGATGAAGAATAGTGACCACCACTTCCACCGGCAGGATTATTATATCCCGGAGAATAGGAATCATTACCATTCCCGTAAGCATAAGAGTTGATATGCTTGCGCGAGTCTGCAAGTGACCTTTCAAGCTCCTCCAGCTCACGCTGCTGACGAAGACGTTCAGCCTCGGCAGCGTCGATACGGTTCAGTTCCTCCTCCGTATAACCGTGATCGATTGTCTCGGACTCTTCCTGTTCCTCACCCAAAACACCTACAGCAGTGAAAGCCTCATCGTCATTGAATCGGCGAGACATCTCAAACATCTTGTCGTGGGCTTCCTCTGCATTGGCGGAAGGAAGCTCTGTATTGATGCGGTCGGTAGCGACAGTCTTTTTCTCCTCCGAACCGACACCGAAGGTCTGCATCACAAAGTATATCAGGGCACACAATGGAATGAATATTACCAGAGGGAAGATATACTTCGGTTGTTTGAAATTGATTTTGTTAAGTATCATAGTTTTTCTATTGTTTTAAGCATTGAAAGAAGTGTTAACAACCTATTCAGTCGCTCGTTATTTTTCTCTAACCCCTCATTTGCTTTCTCCATTCTATCTACTAAATCTTCAAGTTTGCGGATGAGATTCTGGGTTTCATCATCTTTCTGCTTTTCTTTTGAAAGCAGATGAGAATTAATAGAAGATATAGATATTCGGATTGAATTGAAGTAACCCTCATTTACATTCCGTTTATTATATGCTGATAAACCGCAGCAAATAGACCAAAGCAGTAATATCAGAAGGGGAATTATGATAGCGTACACCAAAGGAATATTAATCATTGTCGTTATGTTTTAAGGATTTCACAATGTTTTCAAGGCGTGAATATAGACGGATAATTTCGATGGAATCACGGTGTGACTTCCGGGGAATGGCTATGAGCGAGTCCAGGCGATGGCGTATTCTCTGACCAGACATTGTCATCTCATTGACCTGCTTCTGATGAAAGTCCTTGTTAGCCTGAATTTCACGAAAACCGTCAAAAACCGAGTCCATCCCGGCAGTCTCGATTGTTGCAATCTGAGGTTTACCATCAGATTTGCCTGCCGGTGTAAGGATAGTGAATCCAGTCAAGAAGAGGAGAGAACCCACCACAATGGCGAAAGTCCACGTAGGATTCTTGGAAGCCTGTGCATTGAGATGTCGAATACGAGCCCGCAATCTCAACCGTGTTCCCACTTTATCCATACCCGGTCTGAGATACTGTTCGGTAGCGTTACTTATCCTGCTTTTTGTATCCCTGATAGTCTGCTTCAAAGATTTCATACCCGATATTAAAAGTCAAGATCCTTATTCTCAATGGTACGCCAGTTGGTAATCATCAACCCGTGAGGATTATTCTGAGTGCGCGGAACATTCTCGATGAATCCCGTAGTCACCATAGATCGTTTAACATCCCGGGTACGTCGCTTGATAAGCTGAGTGCCATAATAGGTAAACTTTCGGTTATGTTCATCAAAATTGATAGAATCACACATTATTGTGCAGACAGCCGAAGACGAGATTATATCAGAATAGAAACCGTTCTCATCCATCGCCTGCTTCTGTTTAAGGGCAGTGCCGTCAGCCATATACATAGCCTTGCCTACGGTCCACTTGATATAGTCATTGTCAGGAGGCAGATTGAAGAAGTATTGGTGGAAGAGCTGGATATGCGCACGTGCTTCCATGATGAAGTTGGATTCAAGTTTAGCCCTCTGGGCAAGGAAAGGGATATCGCCATCAAGCACATAAATCTGCTGACGTTCCTCTGAAATTTTGGAAAGGCAACTCCAGACGGTGAACCCGCAGATGAGGGCGCAGCCACAAATAGTGACCACGACCGTCATCATAGCGAGTTTAGTCTTCTGTGCCAAAGACTGTATAAGCATAATTATTATTTTATATTTTGATTAGATTTATTCCCTGATAGGGTTTTATATGCCATTCTACCGGCTCCCGCGGCTACTGAAGTAGCACCTCCGGAAACAACCTTAGTCGTATTAGCCGCCATTGAGGTACCACCCTTGACAGTTGACATAGCCACCATACCTGCACTGCTACCTGCACCACTGCTGACACCGCCCGGAATCAACCAGGAGCATACCTCAGGTACGAATCGGAGTATATAGGCACCAACCAGCATACCCATTGCGTACATACAGTTAGAACCGATACCTTGTAAACCGAGTGCCCCGATCTGAGACCAGCTATTTACTGAACCATTGAGAAGGTGGTCATATGCAGCAAGATCCTTCATCAGATTATATTCAAGTATATAATCGACATAGTACATAATTGTATAGGTTACGAAGCCCCATAAGGAAATAGAAAGGTATTTCGACATCCATTGACTCCACGCAGACCGCCAGGGTGGGGCAAGAGAGAGGGCAAACATAATGGGGCAGAACATAGTCATAATTGCTATAAATATTCTTTGGGCTACAAGCATACCGTAATACGACATCTGAAATACAAGCTCCCCGAGGAATCTTATAATATCGTTGATCCACTCGCTTACTTTTGTTTCCATCGCAACGGCAGCCCTCTGAGCATAGTTACTTATGGTAGTCCCCAAGTTCTTGACGTTATAGACCAGTTCATCCCAGAAATCTGCATCCTCACCAATTTCAGCAACCTGTTGGGCTGTCGCTATTGAATCCTGAATAGCACGGAGCTGTTCCAAATATTCCGCCTGCCGTTGAGCGACTTTGAGTTCAAGAGCCGCAACCTTTTTATTTTCCGATGCTGCGGCACTTTTAGCACTTGATTCCAGTCCGGAAGTTATACTGTCCAGATTGCCGCATATCCAACCGCTATATGCAATACAGAAAGCAATAATAATAATCCTTAGAAGTTTCATCACATCCATACCTCGTCTTCCAAGCATCATCATCCAGCTCTCGTATGCACCGATACCGAGAGCCAGACAGACACCGAGGCTCCGGGCGATGCCAGCACCGGACCCAAGGAATTCTGCATGCTTACCGCTCATTATCGCCAATAGTTTATCCAGACTCTCATCAATAGCAGACAATCCCATCGTACATAAAATATCCAGTAACATCATAGGGATAGTGATTAATAATGAGTATATGCAACTGCGCAAAGATTGGCGGTTCGTTTCACAATCCTGCCGAGCTTCTGTTTTATCTCCTCGTATGCCTTCTGACGCTTAGCGTTCTCCAGTTCATAGCCGACACCCGTTTTGTGGATATAGTCTATATCGGAGCAGACCACACTGTAAACCCTGTTGATCTCATCAATCTGAGGCTGGAGCTTGCCGTCACTCTTTGCATGACAATATAGAAGACCTTCCGATATTGCCTTCTCCATTCGGGCGAATTCATCCTTGTAAAGAAGATAAGCCGCATCGACATTCCTGTCAGCCGCCTTAGCTACATCCTCTTTCCAAAGCTCCTCGACATAGGCACGCTCTTTTTCAACCTGATTGACTTTCTGTCTCTGCATCTCTTCCGAAGCAATACGGGTAGGCATAATGCGTTTCACATTTGACTTCTCCTCTTTAAAGCGTACTTTATAGCCGGAATTAAAACCGTGCCATTGCCAGTACATCTCCGCTCCGGAGTAGTTCTTATGCAGGAAATAATAATACCAGTCAGGAGCAAAATCCCACGGACCATTCTCCATTGACTTCCACTGCTTATTCTTCTGTTCATCGTGCACCACCACCTGTGCGTCAGTCTTACCGAAAACAGCAAGAACCAACATTATCAGAATGGAGAATTTATAATCAAATCTTTTCATTGTATATTGATGTTTATAAGTGATTAATTCTCAGGATTCCCTTCGGACTGCCACGCATATACCAGACCTTTGACAATCTCATCTTTCAGGTCAGAAGTGAGTATCTCCCAGATATAGTCAGGCTTCCATCCTCCGTCGGTGATTAGATAGCAATAGAGATTGGCATTATCAATGATTGCCTGAATCCTGTCAACGGAAGTCCGGAGTGTCATAACCAGATTCAGCTTCTCACTCATAGAGGCTTTCATCACATTCAGACCTTCGGCAGCCATAGAAGCATAAAGCTGCTGACAATGCTTTACCTCACGCACAATAGCGTGATTAGCCTCGGCATAATACCAGGCGACAAAAGGTTTCTCCACCACCTTTGCAGCAGTATTCTTGCTGAACTTCACATAATCGGATGAAACCTTTGCCAGAGCAATAGAGGTAGAAGATAGGGCAGCTCCGAGCATAACGTAGGAATAAACATTGTTGAGTTTGGAATCAAGAGTGGTGCGCACATCATTAAACTTCTTAGATGCTTTGGAGACGAGCGTCTGTTCACCCATGCTTACCGTAATATTTTTCAGAGCCTCATCTTCATCTTTCTTCACCTGCTTGTGCAGAGCTATCAGAGCCTCGGATGTTGGAAGATCCTTTGGAAGCTCGAAGGTACCGGCATAGACTGACAGCTCCGACAAGAGGGAAGTAAGTAGCATCACTACGATTATCTTTCTCATATTCAACTTTATCTGAAACTTACTAAAATATCTTTGAGAATCGGGTCGAGTTTACTGTAATCAATCTCAACTTTACCCCAGTTCCAATTAGTAGGAATAGCATTATTCCAGCTGTTTATCAGTCCCGACACGGCATTCTGCATCACCATCACATTAGCCCATCCCTCCGGATCAATCTTGAAAAAGAGGTCCTGCATAGTGGCATACTGCGCCATCGCTGTCATAGCCTGAATCTTGTATCTCAGTTCAAGGAGGTCGGTATATATCCTGTTGGCAATGG
Source organism: Clostridia bacterium (assembly GCA_014804995.1). Taxonomy (GTDB): domain Bacteria; phylum Bacillota; class Clostridia; order Christensenellales; family Borkfalkiaceae; genus Coproplasma. The sequence goes on along the minus strand of JAAUYS010000031.1, from coordinate 3,918 downwards.
ATAGTCGCTGATAGCGGTCAAGGAGATTGTAGCCGTCATTCTTACCCGAATCACCGGTTGCCTTAGATTTCAGTGGATTGGAGACCTTGCCGTTGTTGACAATATTTACGAAGTCAGTCACCAACTGCTGAGTCTTGTTCACGATACCTGTAAGCTCGGTCATGCACAGAATCTTATTATTCCACTTTGATTCCTTTACAGCCTTTACCAGCTCCGGAACATCGTTAACAATACCTATGGCGCATCTTCCGATTTCAGTGTAATACCGACTCTCAACACCGAATCCTTTGATATTCTCCATTGTAATCTGATAAACCTCTGCAATGGTAGCCATATTTACAGTATACATCTCAATCGCCTGCTGTTTTGATGCAATGGAATCAAGCCGTATGTTATGCTCATTCTCGATTGCGGTCTGCGAGGCGAGATTAGCCGTTACGGTTGCGATTGTTTGAGGATCAGTCACTATACGGTACTGAGCATTAAGACCTAACGGTAAAAAAATACCTATGGTTATAATGCTATATAAAGCATATTTTATCCTGTTATTTTCCATTCTGACATAACCTTTTGATAAGAATTAATCTTACGGGCGAAGTCCAGATACTTAGCTATTCCAGCCTTCTTCCTGTCAATCTCGATATGCGTTATGGCTTCCTGCATAGTGCCGTAATGACGGAGATAAATTTTGAGAGCCTCCTTCTCGGCACGTTCCGTAGTATAAGCCCAGTAACACTCAGGTGGTTCCTCTACACCGAATACATCCGACACCTGACCACGGCATATCCAAACCTCCTTGAAATAGTTGCGGTTCTCGTGGTTATTCAGTGCGTTGACAGTGAAAATCTGCTGACGCTGGACCTGAGTGAGACCAAGAATAGCAGCAATCTCCTCGTAACGATCCTTGAATTTTGTCTGGTCAAGAAGAATCTTGATGTCGGAGTTATTGATGATAGCCTCCTTCACGATCGGGGAATCTATCACATCGTTAAGCTCCTGAGTAACGACACCGGCAATTCCATGGAATTTACGCACCGTCTTGTATAGATACTTAATATACTCCGCCATAGTAGGAGAAGCTATAGCCTTCCAAGCCTCCTCGATAATCAGAGCCTTGCGACCTTTTTTTATTCGCATCTTCTGAAGGAATACATCCATAATGATGAGCACCACAATCGGGAAGAGTACCGGGTCATCCTTAATCTTATCAATCTCAAAGACGATGAACTTCTCATCAAAGAGATTCACGTCAAGGTCAGAATTAAGTGTCGTGTCAAGTTCTCCGCCCCGGTAGAACTGTTTGAGGATAGCCGCAAACTGCTCAATCTCAAAAGCGACTTTCTCCTCGTGCATAATCTGTGGAATACGTTCAAGGGCAAACTCATAGAAAGTGTTGAAGGAGAGTTCCGGAACTTTCAGTCTTCGCTTCTGTTCCTCCATGAAGTCAATCTGCTTCTCAATCTTGATCATCTTGGAGTTCTCGTAAAGCTCATTCTTGAACTTATCAAGTTTGGTGGTAGCTTGTTCCTTCTCCGATTCGGTAGCTGCATCATCATCAAGGATAGCCATAAGAGCGCGACACTGTCTATGGAGTCGGTCTCGTCTCTCCTCGGAGGGGAGCATAAGGGCGTGTTTCTCAATCTTCGGAGGCTCGTGCCGGAGCTGTTCCTCAATATCCTCCATTTCGTGAGACATCTCTTCCGCATCCTCGTGACTCTCCATTTTAGCCATAATCAGAAGTTTGCGTCTGATGTCAGCACGTTCCTCCTTTGTAAAGGCCTTGAATGGATGGAAGTATGCCTCATAATACTCTACAATCGCCTGATTGACCAGCATATCCTCAATCTTTGAGGGCATTTCATTCCCTTTGAAGATTAAGAAAATCAGGGATTTGAGGAAGTTTTTCTTTTCACCGAAATTCTTATTGTACTCAACCTCGGTTACCTTGAAAGGATTCATCGAGATAGGCTTCTCCTTGGAGTAGGTAATATAGGTTCCGCCGAAATATCCGCAGATACCCTCATACGAATCACCGGTATCAACCATCACTACATCCGTACCCTGTTCCAAGAGTTGTCTGACCACAGAGTTCATATGAAAAGACTTACCGCTTCCGGAAGGACCGATGCAGAAGAAATTGGCGTTGTCAGTCATCTTCAGGCTACCCTCCTTACCCGTAATGTCTATGCAGACCGGCAGACCCTGACGGTCAGTATAGAAAGTGGTAAGCGGAGTCTGCTCCGACTGCTTGAGATGTTCCTTGAAGAAGAAGCACAAAGCCGCATCTGAAAGAGTTAGGAATAGGTCATAATCGGGATTGAAGCCATAAGCGTTTCCCGGAAATGAGTCACGAAATAACTCTAACTGATTATAAGCCGTCCTTGAACCCATAATACCGCACTCATAAAGTTTGGTCTCCAGAAAAGATGTTACAGGAGTCACCTTATCCTCGGCACAACTCACAATGATATTGAAGTTGGAATGCACAAGAAGGGTAGAATCAACCGCAAGGAGATTGAGCACTTCCTCGATGTCCGCCTTCGCAATCTTATTGCTCGGATCAGGCATAGAACCATGCCGTTTAGCCTTCCCTTGAAGTTTCCTCAACAGCTTTCGCTGATTTGGAATCTGCACCACCTGATTATAGACAACACAGTCCGCGTGGGGAATCTGAGTAAGGAATGAGAGAAGGTCAGTCGCAATACCATATCCGTTGATACCCATTGTGGTATATGGCTTTACCCAAGAGGGAAGATTAATCTCGTCAATATCCACCAAGGGGTATGACTTCACAATACGATTACCAATTTTAAGGTATTCATCGGAAGCCTTGAAATTATTCATTGTGAAGGCTCCGTACCTGAAACGGAAAGCCATAAAGCGGTGGCAGTATTCCGAAACTTCAGGAACCGTCAGTTTACGGTAGACTATTCCCTTGTCGGCAAGAATATCACAGACCTTGGTTACCTTGGCGTGAAAGTCAAGCCATTTCTTAGGGTCGTAAGCGATGAAACGGCTCTTTTGTCCCTCCTGAGTGATGATGAGATAAGTCGAGATTTCAGTAAATTCTCTTCCCTTGAAGTAATTAAAATAGCTTCTTGTAAGGAACTCTGCATTTTCGGGTACATCGTGGTTATACGCCTGACGGCAAAGAATATCCTGTTTCTGTAAGGCGTAACCCTCGCCAAGTGTCTGGACAATATTTGAAAGCACATCCTGAAACAGCATGTACTGCTCGGAATCGGTACAGAGCTGCTGTACCGGATTGGTCATCTTTATGATGACCGACGGTTCGCCCCTTTCAGAGAAGAGAACCACGTTTCCGTCCGTCTCCTCCAGCTGGGCGTATAATCCGTCGAATACACGTTTTTTGGATGTTGCCATTATCTGTTCTAAAAGTTACTGTTTGAATAGAGTCTTGTAAATGAAAATACCACGGTGTCTTTTCTTATTATGGAGTCCACCTTTCTGCTTGATATATATAGTAAGAAGGCCGGCTACCGCCATAACGAGCATGGCGATAAATCCGGCAAGTTTTCCAAGCACGATTGAGCAGACAATAAACCCAATGAAAGAGACACCGATAGCGGCCGCCGCCAGAGTAAGGAAGCGACCGCGTATCCCCATGAACTCCAAGGGCTTCTGCAAACCCTTGAAGACCGGGTATCCATCGGGATTCACAGCCATTATTAGTCTCTGCAATTACTTGAAGAACAGGGGCAACGCCTCTGAAAGAGCGATAAACGATACGCAACCACCGATAGTGAGCATAATGGATTTCTTCACGTCCTGATCGCCATTTTGTAGGCTCGACACCGAGCGCGTAACCGCATTACTGCGGCACGTTTCACAGTGTCTGCCCCCGAACCGTACGTACATGTCTCCATGTATACGGCTCTCCAGTGGCTTAACTATGTG
>JAAUYS010000030.1 GCA_014804995.1 Clostridia bacterium | reverse complement strand
CTAAAACCTTCGAGCAAGTTTTAAAGCACGTTTCGCAGATTAAGCAAAGCGGCGCTTCACAGGAATATAAGGATATTTTAATGTTCGTCGAAAGCGGGTTTGTCGGCCAGTGGGGCGAACAGCACGGCGGTAAATATACTACCGTTGATTATAAAGCAAGGCTTCTTTCGGCAATGCTTGACTGCGTTCCCGCACCCGTTCCCGTAACGGTACGCACGCCCGACATTTTTGCAAAATACGTCGGCATTGAGAGAAGCAAACTTGCAGAATACGAGGCAGAAGAGGGTAGCGACGCAACCCGCGTCGGACTTTACAACGACGGCTATATGGGTTCTAATTCGGATTTGGGTACTTACGCAAACCGCGATATTGAAACCGCGTGGCTGGGCAACCAAACGCTTACTTCATACTTCGGCGGAGAATTTTCCGGCAATATTGATTTTGCAAAACAGTACGATACATACCTTCCGGAAAACTGCATTCCCGAAATGTACAAGACGCATTTAAGCTACATAAACGGGAATATTTTCCAGCTTTACAAGGACTACACGTTTGATAAACGTTACGACGTGGAAGGCTACGATAATTCCGCGTACTACGGTCAGTCGGTGTTCCAGTTTATCCGCGACCATTTGGGTTACCGCTTCGTTTTAAAAGAAAGCACTTTCCCCAAAACGGTAGCGCAGGGGGATAACGTTAAATTTTCATTCACGGTTGTAAATAACGGTTTTGCAAACCCAGTTAAAAAACAGAAGTGTGAAATCATTCTTGAAAAGGACGGCAAGTTCGTCTCTACCGAAGTCGAACTCGACCCCACAAAATGGTATTCGGGCGAGAGGGTAACTTCAGAGCTGAACTTAAAACTTCCCGCATTTTTAGGTGCGGGCAAGTGGAAGGTCTACTTTAAAAGCTCAATTGGGGCGGAGGACTTTTCCAAGTACAATTTCCGTTCCATACGCTTTGCAAGCAATGATGTCTGGCAGAGTACGTTCGGTGCAAATTATTTGGGCTATTTTGAAGTAACCCCGTCAAACGATACCGAAAAGATTTGCGATAATACCTTCGGTGAAGCGGATAAGAATTTAAAGCCCGCGCACTTATACGGTTTGGGCGGACAAGTTACGGCTGACGGACAGACTTCCGAGGGGGAGTGGACGCAGGACGACGTTATTGCGGAAAGCGAAGGTAACAAAGTTTACGCAAAAGCAGACGAGCAGTATTTATATGTAATGTTGGACGCACCCCACAACGCCAAGTCGCCCGTGTTCAATTTCCGCGCAACTATTGCAGGCAATTCCTACTGGATATATCAGCAGAACAACGGGTCTATCTACTTCAACCACGACGGCGAAACGGGACACGCCGGCTTATTGATAAAATACAGCGATAGCCTTTGTGAGTTTAAAATTCCCTTCTATATGCTCGGCATTGAAAACGGAACGGTAATTTCAAGTATCAGGGTTTTCGTACAGGACAGCAGTATGGACGGGTGGCCCGCCACGGTAAGCATTGAAACTTCTGAAAGTTATACCGTGCATACGGATTTTACCGTCTACAACTCGCAGGAAAATCTTACCGTCAAAAAGGGTGGCGGATACGAAACGGAGCTTAAAGCGGACGCGGAAATTTCAAGCGTAAGCTGGTACGTTGACGGCGTTAAAACGGACGGAAACGGTGCTTCGTTAAAGCTCACTAATATTTCTGACGACTGTGAAATAACTGCAAAAATCACTTCTGTAAACGGCACGGTTAAGGAAGTAACCGTAGCAAAAATAAAAATCGTTGACTGAATACAAAACGACCCGCCGTCTTCATTTAAGAAGACGGCGGGCTATATTTTTAATTGAAAAGTCCCTTTAAAATCAAACCGAATATAAAGGTTGCAAGCGCGCCTACAAAAGCCAAAAATATTTTAAACGTTATATCGCGTTGCTTCTGTTTTGCCGTTCTCTTATAGGCAAAACCGCTCTCTTTTAAATTGATTACGTACATCTTTTCGCCCTTTCTTTCGGAAGGGATAATGTCAAAGTATCCGTCGCACTTCAAGGCGAAGAGTATGTCTTCAAGCCTTTCCGGGCTTAGCTTATGTTTAGCGGGTAGAATGGACAGTATATCGAGGGGCGATACCAAACAGCCGTCCGTGCCGTCGCACAGGCTGTACACCGCCGACATAACCTCGTTTTCGTACTTAGAAAGCATTTGTCAATACGAACGCAAGCCCGACAATAAGGCTACCCAGCGCTCCGCCCGCAAACGCCCATAAAAATTCCTTAAAGCCCAACCTTTCGGGCTTTTTTTCTTCCGCAGGCTTTTCCGCGGGTATAGGGAGTTCGGGCAGGGGTGTGTATTCTTTTAACGGCGCAATGCAAAAAAGGTTACCGCTCGAATACTTTAAATCGATAAAGCCTTCTTCTTTAAGAGATTTCAAAACGTTTTTTAAAACGCCTTCTTTTTTCTCTTCGCCCTCGGGGAAGCAGTCCAAAAGCTCGTCCTCGGAAAAGACGACGTAGCGTCCCAAAGCGGAAAGCGATAAAATCTTTTCAAGCACCGCAATGCAAATTCTGTCCATCACAATAAATAATGGTAAATTTTTGCGGTTTTTATACCTTTTAGCCCGTTATACGGCGGAATAGATAAGTCCGCCTATAAAGAATACCGTAAACCCAATTAAAAGCGCATAGGTTACAATCTGAATATACTTTACCGCGGGGAAGTTGTTTTTCTTTTTCTGCGTAGTGGAAAAGGAGAGGGAGGCAAGCTCCAAAATAATGCTTGAAATTAAGGCGTAAATTCCCAAAACGGTAAAAGAAAGCCCAAACGCCACCGCGCCAAGCCCTAAGGCAACTATCGCAATATAAAAATAAATTTTAGTTGTAGTTACGGGTGCTTCCGCATCTACGGGTTTTTCTTCTTTTTCCTGCATAATTATTCCTGCCTTAATCCTGCGTGCGCGTTCGGTTCTGCAAGCGCCGTCTTGTAACCGTTGTAAATTACGAAGCCCGCGTTAGCCTTGGGCGGTTTTTTGACCTGCGCTCTTTTAACGTAGTCAACGGGTATCTTAGTGCCGTATCTCCCGTCGGAATAGAAGGCGCAAATCTCGCAAGCCGTCTTTAAAACCTCGTCGGGAACGGTTTTTCCACCGCAAATTATGCCTACGTGGGCGGAGTGGTAACCCTGCGTGTGCAGCCATAAATCGTCGGGGGCAAGGCTCTTTAAAAGCCTGTCGTTTTGAACGTTGTTGCGCCCCGCGATTATCCTGAACCCACCGCAGACAAACGAACGGAAGGGTAAGGTCTTTTCAACCTTCTTTTTGTCCTTTTTGTCGTCCTTTAAAATATTTAATATTTTAAGTTCTTCCTCAATCTCTTCCAAATCGCACAAATTTTCGGCTAAATTCAGGTGAGAAGAAATACTGTAAAGGTAGTTCAGTCTTTCCTCTGTTTCGCGCTTTTGTTCGGTAACGCTCGTAACCGTGCGCTTTAATTTTGCATATCTTTTAAAATACTTTTGCGCATTGTCCGCGGGGGAAAGCGACCTATCCAGCGCAATTTTAATTTTTGCGCCTGCCTCGTCGTAATAGTTCACCGCCTCAAAGCTTTCTGCTCCCCGCTCTATTAAATAGATATTCGCCGTAATAAGCTCGCCCTTCAGCTTTATGTTTTCCAGCCCGTCGCAGTCCAAAAGCTTTTGTTCCATAACGGCGCGCCTCTTTTCCAGCTTTTTAACGGAGGAGGAGAGTGCGCCCTGCAATTTTCTCACCTTGTCGGCAAAGTTCGCCTTTTCGGTAACGCGGGCGTAGTACGCCGTCTGCGCGGACAAAATATCGCCGTAAAGCTTTTTATCGGTAGAAAAGGAGCGCACCTTAAAATCTATCGGCTCACCGTCCGCAAATACCACGCAAGGCTCAATATCTTTTGAATTCAGGTAGTTAAAGGCTTGCTCCGCGCTGACTTCTTCGCCGTACGCCGTCAAAATATCCAGCGCAGTCGCGTAAGAAACCCCGCGCACGCCGTCGGCAATAATCTTTGCCCTGTCGCCCGCCCTGTTTTCAAAAAGCTCTTTTATGCCTTTTAAATCGTTCGGTTCAATCTTATCCTGCGGTTCGGGCAGGGTGTATTTTGCACCCGTGAAAAGCACTCTTTTAGTGCTTTCGCCAATCGCCGTAGATTTAAGCGCGCCTACGATAACCCCGTTTTGCGTCAATACCGCGTTAGAGTACTTGCCCATAAGCTCGGCGTAAAGTGTCATTTTTGTAAGCTCGAACTCGGAAGTGCAGTCAAAGTCGAAAAATATTATCCTTTCGCCGTCAACTTGTCCCACGCGGGTTATTTCCGCGTTCTGCAAATGCTTTCTAAGCAGCATACAAAATCCGGGCGCAACCTTTGGTGCGATAACCTCCCCGTCTGAAAGGTTTACCCTGCAACCTTTTGCCGAAAGACAAATTTCAAGTTTAACCGAACCTTTTCGGGTGTATATAATAAAGGTAAGCAAATCTTTGCCCTGCTGGGTTATCTTGGAAATTTTACCGCCTGTAAGAAGGCTTGCCAGCTCTTTCGATATGAAGTTTAGTGTAAAAGCGTCCTGTGGCATAATTCTCCTCACAAAAGTTATCTGCTATTCTGCGCAGAAAACTTTTCGTGAATTTTAGGGCTACTCGCCCTCTTTGCGCAATATTAATCGCACACCAACATATAATTGCGCAAATTCACCTCGGTCAGCTCGCTTCGCGACAAATTGGGTGCGCTAAGCAAAAAGCGTCGTTTTTGCTTGCGCCGAAAAATATTTCAAAAATATTATAGTCCAAAAATTTCCAAAAGTAAATAAAAATACTTTTCAAATAAAATACGTTGTGCTAAAATGTAATTTGCACAAATTTATAAATTAAGTTTAAACAGGAGTTAAAAATGAAGTACACACAGTCAGTCGCAGAAAAAAGCGCGGTAAAACTTACCATTTCCTTCACGGAAGAAGAGTGGAAGGACGCCATATCAAAGGCTTACGTAAAGACCCGCGGAAAGTATTCCGTTCCCGGTTTCAGAAAGGGCAAAGCGCCCCAGCCCGTGCTTGAAAACTATTACGGCAAAGGACTGTTCTATGAAGAGGCGTTCAATTACCTCTATTCCCAGCACTACTTTACCATTTTGGAAAAAGAAAAGGAAAACTTCACCGCAGTCGGCGAACCCGAGCTTTCGGTTGAAGATATGACGGAGGGCAAGGGCGTAACCTTGACCGCGCTCGTTCCCGTAAAACCCGACGTAACAATTGACGCTTATACAGGTTTAAAAATTAAAAAGTATGAGTATAATGTTACCGATGCGGAAGTTGACGCAGAAGTCAATAAGCTTTTAGAGCGCCACGCAACCGAAACGGAAGTTAAAAACCGTGCCTCAAAGAACGGCGACAAAGTAAATATCGACTTCTCCGGCACCGTTGACGGCGTTCAGTTCGCAGGCGGTACTGCGGAGGAGTATGACCTCGTTTTAGGCAGCGGTAGCTTTATCCCCGGCTTTGAAGCTCAGGTTGAGGGTATGAAGGTCGGCGAGAAGAAGGACATCACCGTTAAATTCCCCGACGACTACCAGGCTGAAAACTTAAAGGGCAAGGACGCCGTTTTCGCAATCAAGCTCAACAAGATTTTTGAAAAACAGCTTCCCGAACTTACCGACGAGTACGTAAAGGCAAACGCAGGCAGCGAAACGGTAAAAGAGTACAAGGACAAAACGCGTGAAAAGCTTATAAAGCAGGCTGAAAACCGTTCACGCGACGAGACGGAAAACAGCATCGTTGACGAGATTTGCAAGCACGCAAAGGCTGAAATCCCCCAGGCTATGGTAGAGAGCGAAATCGACAGAATGGTACAGGAGTTCTCATACCGCCTTATGTATCAGGGCATCAAGCTTGAAGACTACCTTAAATATCTCGGACAGAGTATGAAGGAATTCCGCGCACAGTTCAACTCACAGGCGGAAACCCGCGTTCTTCAACAGCTTGTCATTGAAAAGATTATAAAGACTGAAAAGATTACTGCTTCCGACAAAGAAATTGACGCAAAGGTTGCAGAACAAGCTAAATCAGTAGAAAAGACTGCCGAAGAATACAAGAAGAATATGGACCCCCGCCAGCTCGACTACATCAAGAACGACTTGGTTATTTCTAAGCTCTTTGAGTATTTAATGGCAAACAACGAAATGTACACCGAGGGAGCAAAGACCCCCGCAAAGAAGACTTCTACGGCTAAATCTACCGCAACTACCGCGGAAAAGAAGCCCGCAACGGCTAAATCTACCGCAACTACCACGGAAAAGAAACCCGCTACGGCTAAGACTTCTACGGCTAAGACCACGGCTACAAAATCGACAACAACCAAGACTACCGCTAAAAAACCCGCGGTAAAGAAAGAAGACTAATAAAGGAGCTTTCATTATGAAAGAAAAGGGCGCGTTAGTACCTTACATTGTAGAGCAGACCTCCCGCGGGGAGCGTTCTTACGACATTTACAGCCGTCTTTTAGAGGACAGAATTATCTTTTTGAGCGGTGAAATTGACGACGCGGTTGCAAACACCGTCGTAGCACAGCTCATTTACCTTGAAGCAAAAGACCCTTCAAAGGATATTTCACTCTATATAAACAGCCCCGGCGGTTCGGTATCCGCAGGGCTTGCGATATACGATACTATGAACTACGTCAAGTGCGACGTATCAACTATCTGTATAGGTATGGCGGCGTCTATGGGTGCGTTCCTTTTATCCAGCGGAGCTAAGGGCAAGAGATACGCTCTTCCCAACAGCGAAATTATGATTCACCAGCCCTTGGGCGGTGCGCAGGGTCAGGCAAGCGATATTAAAATTGCCGCAGAGCATATTTTAAGAACCCGCCACCGCCTGAATTCCATACTCGCTAAAAACTCCGGCAAACCTTTATCCCAGATAGAGGCAGACACCGACAGAGATAATTACCTTACCGCACAAGATGCACAAGAGTACGGTTTAATCGACAAAGTCTTCTATAAGAGATAAAAAACGCATATAAGCTACGCATAACATTGTCGCGCTGTGGCAACCCTCGGTCATTTACGCAAAAGTAAACTCCTTCGGGTTATCCTCGCGCTCCTCGTTCTGCTTGCTTCTCTGCGTTTTAGAGTAGTTTTGAAATAATTAACGGCGCGACCCAAAACCGCGCTTTTAATAACATACTTATTTATTGTAACTTTTAAGGAGTTTTTATTTGAAAGAGCAAAAGCATTGTTCATTCTGTGGAAAAACCGAAGATTTGGTTAAAAGGCTTATAAGGGGCAACGACGGCGCGCATATCTGCGACGAGTGCATACTCATCTGCGGTGATATGATTAAAGAGAGCGACGAAGAAACGGAAGCACCCGTTCCCTTAAAGACCCCCGCGGAAATAAAGGAAGAGCTTGATAAGTACATCGTCGGTCAGCACGAGGCGAAGAAGGTTCTTTCCGTCGCGGTTTACAACCATTATAAGAGAATAAACAACGTTTCCGAAAACACGGGCGACCCCGACGTGGAAATTGAAAAATCGAACATTCTTCTTTTAGGTCCGACCGGT
>JAAUYS010000029.1 GCA_014804995.1 Clostridia bacterium | reverse complement strand
CAATACATTCAAGAAGATCTTCAACAAGATTCCTGGGTCATCATTGCTTAAGATGATTGAGAACAAGTCGTGGGATCTGATGAGGAATGTCCTTATCTCCGTACCGGGGATTGGTGACAACAAGGCATTTATGATTGAGGAGTTCTTCAAGGATTCGTCGAATCTCTCAGACTTCAAGAGACTCCTGAAAGAGGTAACCATAGTTGATACTGGAGGGAAGGAAACTCTTGGGGACGTCGTCTTTAGTGGATACCGTCCCAAACAAGACATCATTGACTACCTTGCTGAACTCGGATACGAAGCTACGGATCGTTGGAGAAAGTCAGCTAAATATCTCGTCACCCCAAGTGAATTCTACAGCTCTTCAAAAGTCGATAAGGCTAAGAAGGCAGGCGTATCCATTGTACATGCCAAGAATCTTGATGAGCTGAGGCGTTTCATAAAGTGACTATATATTCTGACTAAGAGAGGGGTGATATTATGTGAGACACGGCGAAACTGCTGTGTTTAAGAATTTCAGCGGTGTAATGCCTGGAAGAAATTCAATCTGATCGAGAGGTGGAATATGGCAAAGAAGATCAAGATTCCCGATACGGTCAAAGATCTCAAGCTGAGCCCGAAAAAGTTCGGTAAGAAGATTGGAATCCGTATTGACAAGGGAATGCCCAAGAAGGAACGGAAGTTCTACACGAAGAAGCTGTGGAACAAGTACGGGAAGATGGCCACCGAAGGACTCAATGATGCCATGCATATCCTCAGTGAGAATAATCCTGAGGAGAAGAAGATGGCTAAGGTGGTCAAGAGAGTCGATCATGTTCTTGAGAGTCCCAAGACAATGGATGTGGTGATTAAGCGCTACAAGAAGAACCCGAATCGGTATCCTGATATGATTCACCTTCCGCGCTTCATCATCTCCACAGTTGACTACTACAACAGCACGCGCATCACGGAAGCTGAGAAGCTTGAGATGGATGAGAAGTTCGATACTGAGAAGCTGATCGATTTCTCGTATCATATCCTCAAGAAGCCGATCAAGTACTATGAGAAGCGCGGTGTCAACGATGTACCTGCATTCAGATTGGCAGCAGCTGTACCATCGGCGAAGGTATTCAACAAGTCTCGCTTCTACTACCGCAATGCGATAGAAGAGCTGTTCAAGATCGCGGCACTTGATCCGAACCAGATACTGGATCTGAATGTGATCATTCCGTCGATGATCAAAGTGGACAAGACGAGAAAGATCTCCAAGAAGGAATTCCTCAGACACTTTTGCTTCGAGTACATGTGTTTGAGACTCCGCAACAAGGATCTCATGGAGGATTCCCAGAAGGCACTCAATGCAGAGCTGACATCGTTTGTACTTGACTATCTTGACTCGATGAAGCCCCGTTCGCTCAGGGAGCTTCTCAAGGCATACATCAGTGTCAGGAAGAAGGAAGAGTACAAGAATCTCAAGGGAGCGCATCCGATCAACTTCGTGGAACATGCGGCTGCTAATTCTCCGTATCTGAATATTCAGAACGTCGTTCAGGATATGTTGGAGAAGAACAATAACCTGGCCACATTCCTGGCTACGGAACGTTCCATCAGAGAATAGGAAGGATGGTAGTAAATGGCGAAGAGAAAGAAGTACGATAGAGAGACATGGGATCTGATGGAATCAGTGACCATGATGATTCGTCCTGGCAAGGACGACAATGGAAACTATCGTCTGAAGAAGGGTTTCAAGAAGAAGGATGTCAAGAGAATCCGGAGGCAGTGTCCTCACTGGGTGCTTGACAAGAAGGGAAGACCGGTGACAGCTGTAAAGCTGTTGAGAGACAGGAATGGTAACCCGACAGGTGAAGTCCAGTGCCGGGTGTGCCTAGCGATCTTCCCGCTCATTCCGAGCAGTGATCCAGATGAGTATGTGGAGGCTGTTGAAAAGACGGAGGAGCTCGTCAATCAGATTGAGTACTGGGATGTCTATGCTGGTGGTTCCAAGGAGAACATGAAGATGTTCCTGGCGCTTAGACAGTATCTGCCGAGGTTCGTCAAGGTTGCTGGCCGAGTCGCCAAGGCGTACAAGAACAAGGACAAAATGTCAGCTACTACAGAGGCAGCTAAGCATGGTGCTGGATTCGGATTCCACACCAATCAGTGGATCGATACCTGATCTTCAACCTGGGAGGTTGACATTGCCTTACCAAACCCGTCCTGATGGGAGTCTTGAGTACGTGGTATCCAGGTGGACTAAGGATGATCTCCCCACCTGGCACGAACTCTATTATGACTTCTATATCCCTGGGAACTATCGGTATACTCCTGGGCACTATCAGCTCGTGGATCACTATTGGAAGATTCCGCGCCAGCTATATCTCTTGACAACAGCCTGTAATCAGTTAAACAAGATTCTGGGTGAAGATGGCAGGATGGATGAAACCATCTCGCAGTTCAATCATCTCTACGATATGAATATCAGTGAGATCATCTTCACTCTCAATCCTTCTGATACGATGTTTCTGTATGGACCAGTTCCGATCTATTCTCTCCCGCTCCCTACTGGAGAGAAGAACATCTTTGTTGTGAAGGATGCTGATTGTAGAATAGATGTATCGTCGATGCTGGAAACTCCCATCCAGCTCAAGGCATCATTGTTTCATAGGGATGGCAGTGCGAATGAAGCATCAGCTGATCTCATGAGTGAGATGATAACTTACATTCTGCAGAGTGTAATTTCCTACTTCCGAGGAAGTATTGGTTGGAAAGACTGAACGACGATGAGGGTGGTATAGGGGGCTCAATAGCCCCCTATACCATTCCCTCTATTTTTTCGCGATAATCACGTCTCGATCCATGTACATGTTTTCTTCATCCACGATTGAGTCACTTATACGACTCAATGTATCTTGGGATGCGACAAGCTTGATAGAGCACTCTGTCGCATCATCATCTTCATCAACACAGTTGATGTCGGTGATGTTGTCAGATTCATCTTTGCATTTGTGGTAGATGCGGGAGAATGGCTCGTACTTGTTCATAGCGAACTTTGACATCTTAGACGGATTATCAGGGGTGATAACTCTGCCCAGATAAGAGGGCATTCTATTGTCCATGATAATCTACCTCATTTACATCATGCCGAATGCGGCGAGTCCTGGATTCTCTTCCAGATGTTTAACTCTCATCTTGTAGAGTTCTACCATGCAGAATCGCGGCAGTTCGTTGAAGTAGAACTCATAGTTTGGATCACCCTTGAACAGGAGTGATATTTCATGCAGCCTTTGCAACTCTCTTAGAATTCGACTCCTTGATAGAGTTGGCGCTGTACCATAAAAAAAAGTATGCGCGACAAATCATCAATAGGTATATCCTGAACAAAGCCACATTTAGGACATCTGGAATCCTTTACCTTAAAGGTCATCGTATATGGAATGACGATCTTCTCAGTAAGTTTTCCAATGACCTTCCAGTCAGTGTTGCTGAGTGTATCGATGACACCGAGGATATTGTCCATACCTGTAATACGATACCAGCCCTCACCGTCAGTCTTTGGAATGAGGAATCCCTTGACCACCTTAAGTAGTTCCATCATCAGCAGCTGAATGGAGCTCTGATCCTGAGTGATGTCACCCATCCGGAACTGTTCAATGATCTCCTGTACTTTACCGAATACACTGTTGAGCCATTCATATGCACTCATATGTCCATAGATGACCTGGTATCCACTGTCGGGGAGTCGGATGAGGTGTGTATTCATCACTGGACCATCATTGAAGTTTTCCATGATGTCTTTGGTAGTATCCGCACTGGCAGTACGATTCATTTCCTCGAGTACGACAGGATCGACATCCTCCATCAACAAGAGTTCTGACGGTTTGTACTTCTGATCATACTCGTGATTGCACAGTACATCCTCACCATTCTCATCCTGACCGATCACATGGTTGCATGTGATGTTCATCGTCTCAGTATCATTGTTAGTGGCACAGAGAATCTTCCACAGCATGTACTCGAGATCGATGTATGAAGTCTTCATCAAGAAGTCATCGAATTTGGAGTGTACTTGGACATTAGCTGCCGGAACATCTGATGGGATTGGATCATTTGGCCCAAGACGAATCTCTTTTCCATTCTTGTCCTTATAGTAACGGTATTCCTCCCAATCACCTATGCTCATATTGTACATGTGATTGAATACAACTGTCCACTTGTACTTCTCTGAGTCCATCTTGTTGAGAGCATCAATAGCCATCATGTCAAGAGACTCGCGGTAACTCATACCACAGAATGTAGCTCTATATCGAGATGCCGGCAATGCCGTATCAATATCGCCAACTTTGCGGGTGTATTGATTCATCACCGACTTGATAGCACTGATGTCAACATCCTCAATTTCAGATGCCGGTATATTCTCATCCTGAATGACGTTGAGCTTGATGACTTCAGATCGAAGAAGCTTCTCTTTCTCATCATCACTGAATGAGAGATCATCTTCCTGTCGCTTGTCGATAGTCACCTCGATGCTGTTCGTAATAGGACTTCCAGGTATACCTACAACGGAACTATCTAACGCAGGAGTTACCACTCTCTTCTCTGGTGGAACCATATCACTGATGTCAATGATATCAGCTGTCTGCTTCTCTTCCTCTGTAGGGAAGAAGTATACAGCAGTTGGATGAAGCTTCATCATGTCTTCAATGACAGTGTCAAGACCACTTTGAGCTCTGTTGATGTCAGGGTCACTTGCGGCGTTCATGATCTCCATATGGAATCTTTCATCCGGGATCTCAATCTTAGCTATACCGTGACGATGTTTGAAGAACTCAATGTTTTTTGATGCTCTCGTAAGTACATTTGATTCGGCAGCGATATCATTCCGATACTGTTCTTCTGCATTGTCGATGAGGAATGTTGGGCCAGTATTGTCCTTAATGAACTCATCAGTGTCATACACTGGAGCTTGCATCTGAGTCTCGGGAAGTTCAGCCAGAGCTTCATCAGATGGCTTCCACGCTTCTTTCTTTTTCTTTCCTGGATTTTGGACGCGTTTCAGTTTTTCCTCAATGGATTCCTCATGAAGATTTCGAGGAGTTTCTGTTACGGTGACTTCATCCACAATGACTTCGGAGTCATCATCGATGAACTCTTCAATAGTTTCATCAATTTCGATCTCTTCATCTGGAGTAGCCATAGTGAGGTCAAGTTTCTCCCTCACTGGTTTCTCTTCGATAGGGACCACATTTGACGGTGGTGGTTCCGGAGGAGACACCTCTTCCTCCATGTCATCTGCAAACAGATCGTCGAGAGAATCTTCTTCTGAGATCTGTTTCTCAGCGTCTCTGACACTGAAGCGATTGCTCATAATCTTTCTCCTTTCTCAATCAACTACAGTAGCTGTTGATCATGAAGATCATATAGTTGAATATGGCACGTGTATAGCCAATGATAGTAGCTTTCCTTGTCTTAAAGATATCCTGAATCTTTAGTATGTCAAACATCCACAGATCAAGTATCTGTCGAAGTTTCAGAAACAGTGGTTGCTTAGAAGTACCCATTGAGCGATACATGGTGAGTCCAAATGTGATGAACTTTTTTCCACCCAATTTGGTGTCAGACTGGTTATTGGAGAAGTACGCTGTAATGACGCATTCGATGAATTCTCTCAACTGATTATTTTCAGCATCTAGTATGATCCTCAGGAACTCTTCCAGCTTACCAGCATCGACATGTGCTGATTGTGCCAATCCTCGCGCTATACCAACGTTGATGTTTTTAGGTGCAAATCCTCGCATCGCTTTGTCGATATAGTGAGTCATAGTTGCAGCAAGACCTTCGAGTGGATTGATGTTTCCATCATCGAACATGGAGTCTTGTTGATGCATCGTCAGATCATCACCATGGTTCTTGTAGTATGCTCGAGCAATGATGACAAACTTGTTCTTTATCTGGTTGCGGAATCGTGCTATGACATCCATGTAGTCATGATCAGCTCCAAGTACCAATCGATCCTTATGAGCTTCCAGACTGACATCCATATCATACTTCAACAAGTTCTTTACGTTGCCTACCTTCTTGATTGTGTTCTGGTTACTCATATGCTCGATAGTATACTTCATCAGCTCGGGATTTACACCAGTCTTCCAACTGTTGCTGAAGATGATTGGGTATTCATTGAGAGCATATAGCCATTCGATACATTCTACAATCTCTTTGTATCCATTCTGTAATGCATCGATTAGTATAGCTATGAAGAGAAGCTTCCATGGTGCATTCTTTACCCAGCCGACATAGTCGAGTGGGATCTTTCCATAGTATGCTTCCTTGTTAACTTCCTGGAACATTGCCCATAGTTGTTCCTTGGTGACACCGAATAGCTTCATGAGTGGTTCGATATCTTTCTCGCCGTAGTGGAACTTCTTCATCGGCGCTGGATCAGCTAACACACTTGATCTTTCATCAAGCATCTGTCCTGTGTAAGCGATGATCTGATCACGTACAGCTTTGGACTTTAGCTTAGGTGACACTATGGGAAGTTGAAGATGATCCCTCAGATAGAAGTTCTCTTTATACACACCTGCTTTATCGCGGGCTTCAAAGAAAGCTCTATTGAAAGACTCGTTAAATGGCAACTGCACTCGCATCACCTCCAAGTTCTGACTATATATTATTATGGCAGTGAAAGGATGTACTGGCCATGAAAATTACATATATTAAGCTCGTGAACGTTGCCGGAATTCACGTAGGAGCTCACGATGATATCCTTGAGATCGACTTCAAGGATGCTGACAATAAGATCGTCTCTATTCAGGGAGCTAACTCATCCGGCAAGAGTACTCTCTTATCATCACTGACACCATTCCCATCAGTCACATCACTCGATGAGAGAAGTTCCCTTCCTTATATAATACCTGGGAGAGAAGGATCAAAGGAGATCCACTATCAAGATGGTGATGATGTGTATGTGATCAAGCATACATACAAACCGAGGAAGGATGGTGGACATACGACGAAGTCTAACTTTTCCAAGAATGGAGAAGAGTTGAACAAGAATGGGAATGTGTCATCATTCCTGAAATTGGTCGAACTTCACATGGGTATCACCCCAGAGATGTTGAGACTGCTTCGCCTCGGTTCCAATGTCAAATCTTTCGTGACTCTCACTCCAGCTGGACGTAAAGAATACATCGGACAGCTTATTGAGGACATCGATATCTACCTTGAAATCCACAAGGAGATGAATGATGAACTCAAAGTTGTACGTACACTCTTGAAGGCAAATAACCAAAGTATCTACGATACCCACATCAATGATGTAGATACTGAGAAGTCTGTTCTCAAGGCCATAGACAAGGAAATACATGACAAAGAGAAAGAGCACGATAGATTAACTGCAGCGTTGGCGGGTATCCAGCAAATAATGGCTGCCAACGATATCAATGACTTGCAAAGGAGGAAGAATCAGGCAGAAAATTCTATAGCTGAGTTCGATGAAATTGACCGCCAGATCAAGCTCGCCGGGTTGGAAAAATCCAGTCTGGATGAGCTGATACAGAAGCGGAATAAACTGTCTGAGCAGAAGACATCTCTCGAGGCTAAGATCACATCTACTAAGATGATGATCGACCAACTCTTCTCCAGAACGGAACAACTCTCCAGGAGTGTTAAGCGAATCAGTACTGGGAATGATCTTCGTTCCCTGCAGGAGCTCGTACACTCATTACAGGTATATGTCAACAACGTACCGGAGTCAGTGAAGAACTTCCATCCCTCCAATGTGACATCTACTGAGTTGGTGGAACTGATGACAAAGCTCAATGAGTTCAATCGTACAGTTCACACTCTGTACTCATATGGGGATAAGCCTCTCGACATCTATCTCGATCTGATCACCACAGGAGCTAGTTTCCCAGAGTGGTTTGAAGAACAGAGACAAGCTTTGGCTAGCAGGGTAAACTCGAATGATCTGACTGCATTGGTCGATACAGTATTTGGGAAGGATGTGGTGATTCTTCCTGCATGCAATTCAGAGTTTCAAGATTGCCCATACTACCGACTTGCGAATGTTCTCGTCGAGATGAAGAATGATCGGGAGATCCTCGATACAGAGACACTCAACTATGTGAATGT
>JAAUYS010000028.1 GCA_014804995.1 Clostridia bacterium | reverse complement strand
GTTCGGCTTTAAGGTTAGTCGGGCAGATGTATTTGGTACAACGTGTGTCGCGTCCTGACTTTTCAAGAAGTGTGATTAGGTCGCACCACGTTCCGTAATTATCAATACGGTAGCCGTGACGCATTGCTACTTTGTGGGAGTTCCAGCACTTGTCAAGCATAGACTTATTGCTAATAAAATACTTGACTGCATTGAAATTTCTGGCTTTCATCAGTGTTTCAATCCGGGCGTCAGTCAGTAGAGACTTCATCAGTTCAAAGATATGGCAATCCGGCAATGTGCCCTTCATTCCGTTGCGTCTGAGTTCCGGAATAACCTTGTATAATGGATAGTGGCACGTGTCGGCTATGATGTAGTGAACATCAGACATATTCCTCAGTTCAATCTTTGACCCCCAATTGAAACAATCTCTATAATAGCCGATAGTGCGGGCCTTTGAGGTCACTGCGGTCTGTCCATTGGCGTTGAGCCATAGACGGCACACCTCGTTGTGGCATACTTCAATCGGCAGACCTTTCTTGAAATATACCGATAATAAAAACACCCTTTCCACTTGCAAACCGTCAACGGTACCAAGCACGGCTAAATATGTGCTATCCCTATGTGAGCGTTTGAGGGTATCAATGATTTCAAGACGATGACCGCAATGAGGGCAAACTGCATTCATACCTTTTCCCTCGTGTCTAAACTTGTGACCGCAATCTCCGCAGGTAGTCACTCCACTCGGCACTCTGAATGCCGGATGCTTGAAAAGATGTTTCACTCCCCACTCTACGGCTTTGGTGGAAATGGCAGTCAGCCTCTCATTTGAGGCTGCCACCTGTTTCTCGAATTTTGTTTTCGCTTTCATCGGTATCAGAAGTCAAAGAGTGAGAGTTCGGGTTGTTTGGTCTTTTGTGGCCTTACCACTTTCGGTTTAGAGTTGCGGGTCTGTAACTTTCTGAGTTCTTCCTCTTGGAGGCGTTTGAGCGCGAGAGCCTTTTGCTCCGCTTTTTCCTCCTCGGTGAGTTCAACGTGATGATTTACCACAACATTGCAGTTTGTAGGTTTGCCGATTTCAATGCTCGGTTCATCAATGACGTGTACAGCCATAGAGTAGATTTCATCATCTGCAAAACCACAACAACCCGATGCCTTTACCTGATTGAGTATATAGGTCACAACATCGTCAATGGTGCGAGTGGTGGTTTCGTACTTTGCGCGGAATAGTTCATCCTCATGCGCTCTCTTATCAAGATAAGCCTCGATAATATTCTTGAAATGGTCTGTTCCTTTCATAGTTCGGAAATGTTTGAGTTCTAATCTTTTCCCTTTTGTTAGGAAGCTTACGCTTCTTGATTAGGGATTTTTTTATGCGCAGTACCCACAGACGGATATGTCAGCCAAGTCAAGAGCGAAAGGATAATTTTATTTCGGAATACCCATTTTAGGAGAAAATGTGGAAGGCTTCTGAAATAAAATTATCCTTTCGAGCTTCAGCTCCTCTTGACTGGCAAGACAATCCGGCTGTAACTTCGCGCAGAAAAAAATCCTCGGTCAAGAGGTGCGTGATATTAAGGGATTTTGCTAAATTTGCAGTTATGATTAAGGAATTAGATATCTATACCGGAATTTTTGAAACTTCGCTTGATCTTCCTTTTGCTGATGATGGGATCAGAGCCGGTTTCCCAAGCCCGGCCCAAGATTATATGGATAAGACTCTCGACTTCAACAAAGAGTTGATCGCACACCCGGCTGCAACATTCTATGCAAAAGTGGCTGGAGATTCCATGATTAATGCAGGAATAAGCAACGGAGATATAATCGTAATTGATCGAGCTTTGGATCCTCGACATGATGACATCGTAGTGGCCTACATTAATGGTGAGTTTACTATGAAGTATCTTGATCTCTCAAATATAGAAGATGGCGAGATCTGGCTTAGACCAGGAAATCCGGCGTATCCACCTTTTTGTATTACAGATGGTGATGAATTCACCATTTGGGGTGTAGTTGCGAAAGTGATCAAAAATTTCAGATAAACATTATGAATGAAAAATTATTTGAACGATTATTTAATGATCCGGATTTTTTGGATCTTTCCGGTATTGGGAAAAAACCTATAGCTCCACCATGTAATAAGGTAGAAATCTACAAAAAGAGATTGCCTTCATTTGAGGATATCTGGAACCGATATGTCAAACCACTGGAAGGGAAAAGAATTATTCTCAATAATGGTGAAGACTGTAATGAAATACTTTCGGTAGATAATCTTGGGTTAACAAGGATTTCTCGAAATCATAGAGAAAGTCCGACTCCTAAAGCAGCATATGAGTATGCCTATACCTCTATGGTTAACAATCCGAAAGGTAAGGTTAGTCGCGAAGATATTCTCAATGAATATAAGTCAGATCTCTGCTCAAGCATAGTAGTGGCAGTGTTGGGACAATATGTCCCATTCATCGAAACTATTGAAGTTGCCAAAGGTCTTAGACTTTTATTAAAAAGAAAATGACAAAGCAGTAAAATAAAGATAGAGATACGGAAGCCGGTTTCCATATCTCTATCTTTATTTTCATTATAGAAATTACTTATCGGAGTGTTGTTTCTGTTTCTTTCGATCTTGATAACGGAAGTAAGCAGTGCCTCCGACGGCGACAGTTATGATGAATCCGTATGCTAACCAAATACCCATAATTAATTATTAAGATTGTTAGTGTTCTCGTTATTTCTCTCAGACTCGGATTTACCTTTAATCATCTGTAACCCCAGATATAAAGTAACTCCAGATATCAGCAGTCCTACGATATAGACAGTGGCTTTATTGGCTTCTCCAAAGAAAGAGGAAAGCACGATAGCAGTTACCACATACTTGGCTATATCCATAAGCCATTTGCCAAATTCCTTTTCCATATAACGTAGGATTACTTAAAAAGTTATATCACTGAACCGGCTCATACGGTTGTTGGTGAATTGAGTGACAGGACTCCCGTAAGGGAATAGTTGTACCGATACATCTTTAGACTCGTGACAAACCGGCTCTGAAATGCCAAGCAGCTCACAATCCCCACCAATTACGTTTCCTTCGGAATCAAGAGATACAACAGCAGTTGCCGGCCAATAAATCACAAACTTCATATAGACACCAGGCCAATACTGTGTGGATCCAAGCCATTTCAACTGGCCATCACTGTTGATATAAGCAGTTGTCTCAAACTGCTTATAGTAGGCGGAGCACTTCTTATCTCTCGCATAGCCTATCACTTTTACCGGGTTGTCTTTTGACAAGTTTTCGGTAGACATTGTTCCACCAGATAGAGAAACGGTCATCTTGATTGGAATACCAGTGTCTGGTTCATCCATTGAGGAACATGAGGAGAGTAATACTCCTGAGCAGAATACACAGGCGAAAATCGCCAGAAAGAATCGAATTGCTTTCATAATAAAATGTGTTAGAGGGTGAAACTTAATCATAATGTATTGTCTATGCTTGGAGAGAAGGGACGTAGAATAAGAGGTGAATATGACTGAGTTGTGATATCCGGCTTAAAAAACTTATTCACTGGTAACGTATGACCACATATCACACAATTTCCATCTATGATACGCCCATAATCATCGAAGGCCACTTGAGAATCCATAGGCCAGTAAGCTGCAAATGACATAAGCTTATCAGAAAGCCAGTATTTATTACCATCCAAAAAGACCAGATTCTTATTATCGTCAAAATAAGCTTCTGTCTCGTACAATTTTGTATAGAGGTGACAATGAAGATATCCGAATACCACCACCTTAATCGGATTATCCTTGGAGATAGAGTCTGGATAAACAAGACTTTGAGCTTCCGGAGAAAGGAATGCCGGTTGCTGGATCACCATATCAGAGAAGGACAAGCCCGAAGAAAGTCCATAATCCTCTGAACAGGAAGAGAGACCGAAAGATGTGAGGATAGAGAGAGAAGCTACAAGAGCAAAGAAGAAAGAATTAGCTTTCATAATAAAATGTGTTAGAGGGTGAAACTTAATCTTTTCCCTTTTGTCAATAGGCTTGCACCTCTTGACCGGGAATTTTTACGCGCAGTACCCACAGACGGAATGGCAGCAACGTCAAGAGCGAAAGGATAATTTATTTCGGAATACCCATTTTCTTCGAAAATGTGGAAGGCTTCCGAAATAAATTATCCTTTCGAGCTTCAGCGTCTCTTGACATGCTGGACATTCCGTCTGTAACTTCGCGCAGGAAAAATATCTGGGGCAATGAGGTGCAATATAGACAGTAAGGGGGAACCGGATTATAGACAGTCGGTAATGCAATGTTTAATCAATATTCACGGCGTTCGGAGCGACGGGGGCGAAGGGGCGGGTCGATAGTTGTCTCAACAAAAAGATTCAGACGTTATTCTATCAACATGTTCAACTTAAATTGAATAAGATATGATAAAAAAGTACAAATCGTTTCTTTCACGTCAAGATTTGGCTACAAATACTGTCCGTTCGTATGTATGGACCGCCAGCCAATTTCTTGAGAAATACAAAGAGGTGACTCAAGAGAATCTCCTCGCGTATAAAGGCTTTTTGGTTGAGAACTATAAGCCTCAGACAGTAAATCTCCGTCTGCAAGCCATCAACAAGTATCTTGAGTTTCTTAAAAAGGATAGATTCAAAATGCGGTTCGTTAAAGTACAGCAAAAAAACTTTCTCGAAAATGTTATCAGTAATGCTGATTACAAGTTCTTCAAGACTAAACTTAAGAAGGACGGCCATACATCCTGGTATTTTGTAGTTTGGTTTTTAACCGCTACTGGTGCTCGAATAAGCGAGTTGTTGCAAATCAAGGTAGAGCATGTGGAACAGGGCTATCTTGACATATACTCAAAGGGAGGAAAATTAAGGAGAATATATATTCCTAAAAATTTACGAACAGAAGCATCCTTATGGATAAAGGCTCGAGAACTCCAATCAGGTTACGTCTTTCTCAATCGTTTCGGAGAAAGAATCACCTCAAGAGGGATCGCACAGCAACTAAAGCTCTTTGCAAAGAAATACGGAATCAATGAAACAGTAGTATATCCTCACTCTTTTCGTCATCGCTTTGCCAAGAACTTTCTTGAACGTTTCAATGATTTGGCATTGTTGGCAGATCTTATGGGTCACGAGACTATAGAAACAACACGTATTTATCTCAGACGCACTTCCACAGAACAACAAGCCATTGTTGATAAAACGGTCAATTGGTAATTATTTTCACAATCTGCATCTTTGCATTCTTAGATTTAAGATTGCAAAGATGCTAACCGTGATCCAAATAACTTTAGAGATTTACGATGTCTGAGAAAGTCTCTAATCAGTATGTTGCTATAATGTCGACTATCGGAAGTTATCAGGTAACGATGAAGGGGCTGACAGCTTCTATGGCGTGCTCACGGATATATCTGTATCAAAGGGATCTGCACATAAGGTGACACTCCGTAGGGC